>CAYYCN010000078.1:0-14990 GCA_964470355.1 uncultured Sphaerotilus sp. | reverse complement strand
CGGCCTCGTCGAGCTTCTGCTTGGTCTTGAAGTGGAAGGTGTAGCCCGCCATGAAGGAGGGCGGCGCCAGGCGGGTGAGGGCGGTGGTGGCCGGCAGCAGCACCACGTCGACCTCGCCGCTGCGGATGCGCCAAAGGGTGGCCAGGCGCTCGGAGATCAGGTCCTGGTGGGGGCTGAAGTTGTCGTACGGCAGCGTTTCCCAGTCGGGGAAGACGGCCACGCGCAGCTCGGGGGCGAAAAAGGCCAGTTCGTCGGGCAGGCGCTGCACATCGGCGGGCTCGGCGGTGACGATCGCCAAGGTCCGGCCTTCGGCCTTGCGCGCCTGGGCGAAGCGCGCCAGCAGCAGGGCGTCGGACGAGCCGGTGGAGCGGGGAACGGTGAATCGTTTGCCGGGGGCGATCGAGGGGAGCTGCATGGCGGAGGCACCAAGAAGGAAATCAGCGCCGGCAGGCCCGTGGAGTTGTCCCCCGGACCGGTGCGCGAAGCTGCGGATTGTAGGGAGCCGCGTCCGGATGCGGGGCCTGCGAAGGCCATGACGCACCGCGAGGCCCGAATGTCCTGCCTTCTGCAGGGACTTGCACAGGGCCCGCACAATCTGGCCATCGAGAGGGGAGTAGCAGGTGGTCGCCACGCGGCCATCGCGCCACCCGTCAATACGGCCCGTGCAGCTGAGCATGAGGCCCGGGTACGCAAGCGGTTTTCCAGCACGGCGCCTGCCGTGATCCCCGCAGCCAGACCTTTCGGTACGAAGTGGCCGCTTCCGGTGCCCAGGCACCGCGAACGCCGTGCGCCGTACCGGGGTCGTCCACATCGTCGTTCACGTCAGCAGTCCTGTTTCAACCTGACTGTGGAGTGCTCATGAACTCGATGGCGCCGGAATGGCTTTGGCTGGTGTTTGGGGCGGTGGTGTTGCTCGCCCTGTTCGTGGATTTTGTGGTGTTGCGCCGCCAGGGGGCACACGAGGTCGGCGTGCGGGAAGCGGTGAACTGGTCGCTGGTCTGGGTCGGACTGAGCCTGGCCTTCAACGCCCTGCTGTGGTGGGCCACGTGGCGCGAGCACGGCACCGAACTCGCGAACACGCGGGCCCTGGAGTTCCTGACGGGTTACCTGATCGAGAAGTCACTGGCGGTCGACAACATCTTTGTCTTCCTGATGATCTTCACGTACTTCGCGGTGCCGCCGGCCTATCAGAAGCGGGTGCTGATGTTCGGCATCGTCGGGGCGATGGTGCTGCGCACGGCGCTGATCCTGGTGGGCGCCTGGCTGATCGCGCACTTCCACTGGATCCTTTACGTTTTTGGGGCCTTCTTGCTCGTCACGGGCGTGAAGATGTGGTGGGCGGCCGGACAGGAGCCCGACTTGGAAAGCAACCCGGCGCTGAAGTGGTTGCGCCGAGTGATGCCAGTCAGCCGTGGATTCGACGGAGAGAAGTTCTTCACGTTCGAAAATGGTCGGCGCATCGCCACCCCGCTGATGCTGGTCATCGCGCTGGTGGGCATCACCGACGTGATCTTCGCGGTGGACTCCATCCCGGCCATCTTCGCCATCACCGCCGATCCGTTCATCGTGCTGACGTCCAACATCTTCGCCATCCTGGGGCTGCGCGCCATGTACTTCCTACTGGCGGCCATGGCGGCGAAGTTCCACCTGCTCAGCTACGGCCTGGCGGTGATCCTGGTGTTCATCGGCAGCAAGATGCTGCTGATCGATGTCGTCAAGATCCCCGTGTTCGCCTCGCTCGGCACGGTGATCGGCATCCTGGCGGTGACGATGTGGCTGAGCGTGCGCACGGCCCCCAGGATCCGGACACGGACCTGAAACCGGTTGATCAGCCGCGCGCCAACGGGTTGGGGGTCGGCTCGCCGATCTTGTGCAGCGTGTTGCGGTCCGTGTGGTGGAACGGTTCTGCCTGACCCCGGATCTGCAGCACGGTGTCCTCGTCGTACGACCAGGTGCCGTCACCATGGATCGTGACCTTGATGCGGAACGACGTGGTCTTGAAGGCCTCGTTCAGGAACGGTGCCGAGCAGATGCCGAAGGTATCGAGGCCCTGAGTGGCTTCCAGCTCGAACTCGGTGGCGTCGGCGCTGGCCGTGCCCCCGGCCATGGCGATTTCGCCGCGGGGAATCGTTAGGGTGTGGATCACGGCCCCAGTGGCCGGCTCCCACAGCCAGTAACCCACCTGCTCGTGGTAAGTCTTGACCTGCTCGGGCTTGGTGATGTGGGTGTGATAGCGCAGGCCGAACAGCAGCTGCGGCCCGTTGGTGACGGGGTCGATGGGCTGCAGCTCGATGCGCTCGACAAACGCCTGCTTCTTGGGGCCTTCGGCCTTGGGCTTGACGTCCAGACCCCGGACGCCTTGCCAGATGCCCGCCATGCCACGCAGCGGACCGAGTTGGGCCAGGGTGTTGACGTCGACGTTGCGGGGTTCGGTGTAGAGGTCCTGGGGGATGTCGCTCATGGGGAAACTCGGGAGTGGGCCGGTGACCGTACTCTAGCTTCAGAGTGAACGCCCTTGAGCCCCGACCCTGACCGATTCGATCGGAATGGTGCGGGCATGACACGGTCAGTCACACACCTGGCGGGGTATTCGTGTACATTGGAAAGTATTCGATTACTTACCCCATCGCATGTCCGCCCGCCTGTCCACTGAAGAGCGCCGAGCCGGGATCGTGGCGTCCATCCTGAAGCTGGCGAACGACACCAGTCCGGCGCTGATCACGACCCACGACGTGGCATCGGCCGTGGGCGTGACGCAAGGGGCGGTCTTCAAGCACTTTGCGTCGAAAGAGGCCATCTGGCAGGCTGCCATGCAATGGGTGCGCACCACGCTGATGTCGGCCCTGAACCAGGCCGCACACGTGGCACCGACCCCTTGCGAAGCGTTGTCGGCCCTGTTCAGGACACATGTCGGATTTGTGTGGGCACACCCCGGGGTGCCTCGGGTGATCTTCCACGAGCTGCAGCAACCGCATGACACCGCCGCCAAGGAGGAGGTCAGGGCGCTGCTGCAGGAGTACCGGGCCCTGTTGATGACCCTGCTGGCCCAGGCGCGGGATGCGGGACAGGTGCCCGGCACGCTGGATCTGGACGCGGCAGCGACGGCGTTTGTCGGCCTCATCCAGGGCCTGGTCATGCAGGCGATGCTCTCGGGGCCCGCACCCGTTGCGCAGGGGCACGCCGATCGTGTGTTCAAGATCTACCTCCGGGGATTGGGAGTCCAGCCATGAAGTTCAGTCCTGTGGTGCGCCGCCGTTGGGTGCTGGGTGGTCTTGCGGTGGGGCTGATGGTGGCGGTGGGCGTCGTGGCGCGTCAGTCCGGTCCTTGGGCCGCCACCCGCGTGACCGTGGTGGAAGCGCGCCAGGGCCGGCTCACCCCTTCGCTGTTCGGCATCGGTACGGTCGAAGCCCGGCGCAGCGTTCTGGTCGGGCCCACGGTGGCTGGACGTGTGCTCCGAGTGGCGGTGGATGTGGGAGATGTCGTGAAAGCCGGCCAGCCACTCGGAGAGATGGATCCCGTGGATCTGGACGACCGCTTGGCCGCACTCGCGGCCTCCACCGGCCGTGCGTCCGCCGCAGTGTCCGCCGCCGAAGCCCAGCTGCGCGATGCGGCCGCCCGCCAGACACTGGCCGCGGCCAATGCCCGCCGCTACGTGGAACTGGGCGATCAGAACTTCATCAGCCCCGGCGCTGTGGAGACCCGGTTGCAGGAACACACCTCTGCAGACGCTGGAGCGGGACTCGCCCGAGCCAACCTGGACGCGGCTCGCCAGGACCTCCGGCGCCTCATGGCCGAGCGCGCGGGGCTGGAGCGGCAGCGGGCCCAGGTGCGCTTGGTGGCGCCACACGACGGCGTGATCGTCAGCCGAGACGCCGAACCGGGCGCCACCGTCGTGGCGGGGCAGGCCGTGGTTCGAATGATCGATCCCTCGTCGATCTGGGTGAAGACTCGCCTGGATCAGGGGCAGTCGGCCGGATTGGGTGTGGGCCTGCCGGCGCGGATCCGGCTTCGGTCGGATCCCGATCGGACCTGGCCAGGCCGGGTCGCCCGGGTGGAAGCGATCAGCGACAGCATCACCGAAGAGCGGGTGGCGCAGGTCGCGTTTGATCAGACCCCACCGGGCGTGTCCCTTGGCGAACTGGCCGAGGTGAGCCTCACACTGCCCGAGTCCCCCGAAGCCCCGCTGCTGCCCAACGCCAGCCTGAGACCCATGCAGGGACAAACCGGTGTGTGGCGGGTGCGCACCGACGGCCTGGAGTTCGTGCCGGTTCGCCTCGGATCACGCAGTCTGGAGGGGCAGGTTCAGGTGCTCGAAGGCATCGCCCCCGGCGACCGGGTCGTCGTGCACAGCGAACACGCACTGCAGGCCGGCACCCGCATCCGCGTGGTCGAGGCCCTGGCCGGAGAGCGTCCGTGATCAGCCTTGCCGGGCGGGACATCCTGCACTCCTGGGGCAAGTTTGTGCTCACGGGCCTGGGGCTGGGCCTGCTGATCGGGGTCACGTTGACGATGGCCGGGGTTTACCGCGGCATGGTCGACGATGCACGCACCCTGCTTGACAACAGTGGCGCCGACCTGTGGGTCGTGCAGCAAGACACGCAGGGGCCCTACGCCGAATCGTCGAGCCTGCGCGACGACGTGGTGCGCAGCCTCGTGGCGCTGCCCGGGGTGGCTCGCGCGGCCAACGTCACCTACCTGACCATGCAGGTGCGCCGAACCGGTGCGACGGGCCGGGCCATGGGCGAAGTCCGGGCCATGGTGGTCGGCTTCGCGCCGGGTCTGCCTGGACAGCCCGATCATCTCGTGGCTGGGCGACACCTCACGCGCAGCCACTACGAAGCACTGGCCGATGTGCGCACCGGCTTTGCGCTCGGAGACCGCATCCGCATCCGTCGCCACGACTACACGGTCGTCGGCCTGACTCGGCGCATGGTGTCCTCCGGAGGGGATCCCATGATCTTCATCCCGCTGAAGGATGCCCAAGAGGCCCAGTTCCTGAAAGACAACGACGCCATCCTGAACGAACGTGCCCGCACCGCCGCCAATCCGGCACTCAACCGTCCGGCGGTGCCCGGCCTGTTGGAGGCGGTGCAAGCCGCGCAGGCCAGCAACCACCACGTCAACGCCGTGCTGGTGCAGGTCCGCCCCGGGCAGGACCCTGAAACCGTGGCCGCCGGGGTGCGCCGCTGGAAACACCTCGAGGCCTACACCCGGGCGCAGATGGAAGAGATCCTGGTGGCCAAGCTGATCGCCACCTCGGCCCGCCAGATCGGCATGTTCCTCGTGATCCTGGCGGTGGTCAGTGCGGCCATCGTGGCCTTCATCATCTACACGATGACGATGGGCAAGATCCGCGAGATCGCTGTGCTCAAACTCATCGGCACCCGCAACCGAACCATCGCGGCCATGATCCTCCAGCAGTCGCTGGGGCTCGGGCTGATCGGTTTTGTCGTCGGCAAGGTGGCCGCGACCCTCTGGGCGCCGGTGTTCCCCAAGTATGTGCTTCTGGAGCCGGGCGATGCAGCGCGTGGGTGGGTGGCGGTGATGGTGATCTGTGCGCTGGCCAGTGTCCTGGCCATCCGGGCCGCCCTCAAGGTGGATCCGGCTGTGGCGATCGGAGGTTGACGTGGACCGAGGGGGCATCCGGATCGAGGGCTTGCGCAAACAGTACGGTGAAGGCGACACCGCCGTGGAGGCCCTCCGGGACGTCCACATGGCCGTGGCGCCAGGCGAGGTGGTGGGCTTGATCGGTCCATCGGGCTCAGGCAAGAGCACCCTGCTCAAGTGCCTGGGGGCGGTCATCGAGCCCAGCGGCGGTCGCATGGTGCTGGGGGGGCAGACGATCTACGACCAAGGCTGGAAGGTGCCTGACCTGCGGGCCCTGCGCCGCGACCGCATCGGCTTCGTGTTCCAGGCCCCGCACCTGATCCCCTTTTTGGATGTGACGGACAACGTGGCCCTGTTGCCCATGCTGGCGGGCCGGCCGAACCCTGAAGCCCGGGCTCGGGCGCGTGAACTGCTGGAAGCGCTGGACGTGGCGCACCGTGCCAAGGCGCAACCGGCGGAACTCTCAGGGGGTGAGCAGCAACGGGTGTCGATCGCACGCGCCCTGGCCAACCGCCCGCCGGTGATCCTGGCCGATGAACCCACCGCCCCTCTGGACAGCGAGCGGGCCTTGGCTGTGGTGCGGCTGCTCCATCAGATGGCCCACCAGCACCAGACGGCAATCATCGTCGTCACGCACGACGAAAAGATCATCCCCACGTTCCGACGGCTGTATCACATCCGCGATGGATGCACGCACGAGGAACGTGGACAAGGGCTGGCGTTGCCGTGACGCCCGGCCCTTGCAAACACCTCAGGCCGCCGCCACGGCGTGCGAGAGCTTGCCCAGCCAGATCAGGGCCCCCGCCGACACGATGACACACCCGATCCGCGAGGACCCCGAGTGCACGGTTTGCAGAAGAAAGCGCAAAGTGAAGCGGGACATGGCGGCCTCCTGTGACAACCTGCTTTGAAATCTAGTCCTGCGCCGCCCGTCCGTACATTCGATTGGTTTCATGGCGGCCATAGAGGGGTCACATCGGTGTCCTCGGAGCCCCTCGGCCGGTGCGGCAGAATCGGCCACACCGCAGCCCCCTTGCCAAGACGGACACGCGGCGCGCCAGCCCCTGAGACCTGACATCACCGAACCATGACCGCTCCCGATCTCCCGACGCTCCTGCAGACCGCCCACGAACTGGCCGACCTGGGACGGGGCCTGTCCCTGCAGTGGTTCGGACAACCGCTGACCGTCGACCTCAAGGCCGATGACAGCCCGGTGACGATGGCCGATCGGGGGGTCGAAGCGGCGCTGCGGGCCCACCTGGCCGCACGCCATCCCGACCACGGCATCCTGGGCGAAGAGCACGGACGCGAACGCCTGGATGCCGAATACGTCTGGGTGATCGATCCGATCGACGGCACCCGCAGCTTCATCAGCGGGCTGCCGCTGTGGGGCACGCTCATCGCCCTGATGCACCGGGGACAGGCCCTCCTGGGCCTGGTCGACGTCCCGGCCATCGGCGAGCGTTGGAGCGCTGGCCGCTCCGGGGCCACCACCTATCGCCATGACCACCGCCCGTCGGCCAGCACCCCGGCCTGCCGCACCAGCGGGTGCACCGACCTGCGCCGGGCCCGTTTGTACGCCACATCTCCGGACATCTTCAGCGCGCCCCAGCTGGCCGCGTTCGACCGCCTGACGGCGAAAGTGGCCATGCGTCGCTATGGCGGAGACTGCTACGCCTACGGACTGGTGGCCAGCGGACACGTGGACCTGGTGGTGGAGGCCGGCCTGCAACCGTACGACTATTTGTCGATGGTGTGCGTGATCGAAGGGGCAGGGGGCGTGATCTCCGACTGGCAGGGCCGCCCCCTGACCATGGACAGCGCAGGAGACGTGGTGGTCGCAGCCTCGGCCGAACTCCATCGTCAAGCGCTCGAGGTGCTGAACGCCCCCTCGGTGGCCTGAGCCGGCCGCGACCCACCCAACCTCTCACCCTCCCGTGGGCCGCCCGGGTGACGTTTCGTGCCCCTCCCAAGGGCACAATCCCGGACATGACAACAGGATTTGAACCGCGCTGCCATGCGCTCGTGCCGTGCGCCGGGGTGGGACAGCGCGCCGCGGTGGGCGGCCCCAAGCAGTATCACCCGGTGGCAGGAGAGGCCATGGTCGTGCACACGCTGCGCGCCCTGGCGCAGGTGACCCGCCTGGCCGGCACCTGCGTCGTGCTGGCACCGGACGATGTCCAGTTCGACACACTGCGTCTGGACACCGAAGCGCTGGGGCTGACCGTGCACCGCTGTGGCGGTGACACGCGCGCCGATTCCGTGGCCGCCGGTTTGCGTGCCCTGCTCGACACCGGCGCCGACGAGCGGGACTGGGTCCTGGTGCACGACGCCGCCCGGTGCCTGCTTCAGCCCGAGTGGGTCGACCGCCTCATCGATGCCTGCTTCGACGATCCCGTGGGGGGACTGCTGGCCCTTCCGGTCGCCGACACACTCAAGCAGGAAGAGGAGGGCCGCGTGGCGGCCACGGTGGATCGCCGAGGCAAGTGGGCCGCGCAAACACCTCAGATGTTTCGCCTGGGCGAGTTGTCGCGGGCGCTGGCCAGTGCCGGCGCCGCCGTGACCGACGAGGCGTCCGCCATCGAATCGGTCGGTCGGGCGCCCCGGCTCGTGCGGGGGGACCTCATCAACTTCAAGGTGACCTGGCCTGAGGATTTTTCGCTGGCCGAGCGGCTTTTGCGCACCCTCGCCTGAACCGGCGTCGCCCGCTGGGGCACACTCTCGCTTTTCTCCGAAAACCCGACCCGGTGGGTCCGGGCTTTTCGGCTCCTTAGCTCTGTTTCTCTCTGTTCGACTTAGAAAGTCCCTATGGATGCAGCCAAGAAGACCGTCTGGATCGTGGACGGCGCCTACCTATTCAACTACGGACGCAATCGCCCCTTCGACTATCTCCGGCTCAAGGCCGAGATCGAGCGTGAAAACGGCGGACCGATCCACGAGGCCTACTACCTCAACACCACGCCCGACGTGGCCACCGACAGCCAGAATGCATTCCACAGCTGGCTCAAGTCCGCCGCGCCCCGGGGGCCGAAGATGCGGGTCCAGCTCTACGCCCTCAAGGAGCTGCACTGCACCTGCCCGGGCTGTGAGCGGACCTTCACCCGTTCCATCCAAAAGGGGGTGGACGTGGGCATCGCGACGCTCATCCTGAAGCTGGCCGCCCAGGGGGTGTACGACCGCCTGATCCTGTCGGCCGGCGACGGTGACTTCGAGGACGCCATCACGTACATCAAGTCCGAACTGCACAAGGAGTTCTGGCTGCACGGGGCCATGGCCAACCTCTCGACCGACCTGCAGTGCTACGCGGACGAAGTGCTGTGGATCGACGACATGCACCCCGCCATCGACAAGGAACCGACGGAGCGCCGCGCATGAGCATGCCCGTGATGCGCATCGGCGAAGGGTGGGACACCCACGCGCTCGTGGAAGGCCGACCGCTCGTGCTGGGCGGGATCACCATTCCCCACGACAAGGGGCTGTTCGGCCACTCGGACGCCGATGCCTTGCTCCATGCCCTCACCGATGCCCTGTTCGGGGCGGCGGGTCTGGGTGACATCGGACGGCACTTCCCAGACACGGCTGAAGCCTTCCGGGGAGCCGATTCGGTCGTGCTGCTGGTCGAAGCGGTGCGTCGGGTGCGGGAACAGGGGTGGTCGGTGGTGAATGTCGACAGCACCATCGTGGCCCAGGCTCCCAAAATGGCCCCACACATCCCGGCCATGCGCGCGGGCATCGCTCAGGCGCTGGGCATTGATGAGGGAGCCGTCAACGTCAAGGCCAAGACGGCCGAGCGCATGGGCCCGGTCGGGCGCGGCGAATCGATCGAAGCCCGCGCCGTCTGCCTGCTCGTGCGGGGATCCTGAACCCCGCAGGATCTGGCGCTCAGCCCCTCAAATCTGACACGGCCGAGCCCGTGGCTTCTGGTGCCCACCCACCGGACTCACGCGCCAGATCGCCCAACGTGTTGAGGTTGGCAAAGGCCCGAGCGTCGGGAAACGGCACCACCACCCGGCGGCGGCCCTGTGTCCAGCGATCCACCCGACGCTCACCCTCCAGCAGGGCTTGGCGCAGGTCGTCCTGCAGATCCCGGTGGATGAGGCAGAACACCGGGTGTCTGCGCGGCGCTTCATCGCGCACGCCACCTGGGTCGTCGTCCGCAGCGGCCGCCACGGCCAGCTCAGCGCCGCCCCGTTCGGCGGCGTCCACCAGGCGCTGAACCAGGTCCTCGGGAAACCTCGGCACGTCGCACGGCACCGTGACCAGCCACGGCGTGGACATGTGCACCAGGCCCGTGAGCAGCCCGCACAAGGGGCCGAGATGCCCCGCCACCTCGTCTTCCCACACGGGGACACGCCATTCGCGGTAGTGGTCCAGATGCCGGTTGGCATTGACCGCCACCGTGTCCACCTGCCGCTCCAGTCGCCGCAGGGCGTGCAAGGCCAGTGCTTGGCCTTTCCAAGACTGCAAGCCCTTGTCCACACCGCCCATGCGCCGCGCCAGCCCGCCCGCCAGGACCATCCCCGTCACCGAAGCACCGTTCGGACCGAGCCCCCGGCGGTTGGGCGGCTCTGAAAACCCCGATTCAGCCACCGATGTAACTCATCTCGACGCGGGAACCCCGTGACGGCAGATCGGCCGTGGCTTGGCTGCGCAGTTCGGAATAGTGGTCACCCCGAGCCTGCCACCATCCCCCCACCGCCTGCGCCAGTTGCGCATCCGAGAAGGGCTGCCCCGAAGGCATCGGTTCGCGAAGCATGCGACGCAGGTCGTGGCCCGCGGAGCCGAACAGGCACGCATACAACTGGCCTTCGGTGGACAGCCGGGCTCGGTTGCATGCCCCGCAAAAAGCCCGGGTGACACTGGAAATGAATCCCACCTCACCACGCCCATCCCGATAGCGCCAGCGTTCGGCGGTTTCTCCTGAAGAGGCGGGGGCCAAGGGATCCATCGGAAAGGCCTGGGCCAAGCGCTGCTGCAACTCCGCAGAAGGCACCACGTCGTTCATGCGCCAGCCATTGGTCTGGCCCACATCCATGAACTCGATGAAACGCAGGCGCACCCGATCACCGTACCGGTCGCGGACAAAACGGGCCAGAGGCAAGGCCTCATGGTCATTGGCTCCACGCTTGACCACCATATTGATCTTGAGCGGGTCCAGGCCCACCCGCAGCGCTTCGTCAATGCCCTCGAGCACCTGCGCCACGGGGAAATCAACGTCATTCATGCGCCGGAACACGGCGTCATCCAGCGCGTCGAGGCTGACCGTGATGCGCCGCAGTCCCGCCTGCTGTAGGTCCTGGGCCAGTGCTCGAAGCGCCGAGCCGTTGGTGGTCAGCGTGAGGTCCAGGGCTTCGCCCTGCGGGGTCCGGATCTGCGCCAGACGGTGCACGAGATCCGGCAGGCCCTTGCGCAGCAGGGGCTCTCCGCCGGTCAGCCGGATTTTCTGCACCCCCAGGCCCACGAACACACGGGCCACGCGCTCGATTTCTTCAAAGGTCAGCAGGGCAGGTCGAGGCAGGAAGCGGTGGTTGGAGGCGAACACCTCCTTGGGCATGCAATAACTGCAGCGGAAATTGCACCGATCGGTCACCGAGATGCGCAGATCGCGCAGGACACGCCCCCGGAGGTCCCGAACCTCGTCGCCCAGCACGGGCACGGGGAGCCCGTCCGGATGAACCGGTGCCGGAGCACCTCGCGTCGGCTCAATCAGGGAGTGGATGGGAAAGATCGGACGGCTGACCATGCCGCGCATTGTGCGTGCAAGGCAAAGACCCGCCGAGCGAGATGCCCGCCGAGATGACGAAGGTCAATCTTGGCGCGCGCCGTCCTTGCCGACCGAGAACAGATCGGCCGGCAGGCGGAAGGTGCCGGTGGTCAATTGAGGGACGCGACGGGCGCCGTCAAAGTGCTTTTGCCAATACGAACTGCTCAGGTCATCGATCTTGACATGGCTGCCCGTGCGGGGGGCGTGGATGAACTTGTTGTCGCCCACATAGATGCCGACGTGCGAAAACGCCCGCCGCATGGTGTTGAAAAACACCAGGTCACCCGGCTTGAGCTCGCTCGACTGCACGCTCAACAAACCCGCCGAATTCGCCTGTTCGGCCGCACGGCGGGGCAACAGCAAACCCAGACTCTGCTCGAACACGTGGCGGGTGAAGCCACTGCAATCAAAACCGGATTCAGCCGAAGTGCCGCCCCAGCGATAGGGAACACCCAGGAAATTCATCGCGGAGACAACCAGATCGCTGGCCGTGTCACGCACCCGCTTGACCACGCCGCCGGCTTCGGAAGCGGTGCTGGCGCTTTCTTTTTCCTGCAGCAGTCGCACGAGGGGATCCAGATCCACCGGGGCCGCCGCACACCATTGCGCCATCCCGAGGGCCATCACCACCGCACCTGCACGCAGCACACCCCCCAGGGGAGAGGCACACACGGCAGACAGGGGTCGAAAGGTCGATTTGGGGAAATGCATCTTGGCGCGCAGGATAAAGGACAAGATGACCCTGTCAAGACAATGACCTGACAAAAAGGTCTGCTTTGACCCATTGCGGGGGAAAGTACACAAGACAACGCCCCCATGAAGGGGGCGTTGAGCGCGAGAAACCAGGGTCAGACCGCAAACTCTTCCAGGGTGCGGCCGGATTCCAGGGCAGCGGCCAGCCACTTGGGCTTCAGGCCACGGCCGGACCAGGTTTCGCCGGTCGACGGATCACAGAACTTGGGCGCAACCTTGCGCGTCGTGCCGTCGGCCTTGGCGGCCTTCGGGGCCTTGGCAGAGCCCAGATCGGCAATGGTCAAACCATGTTCGGCCATCAAGGCCTTGATCTGGTTGATCACGCCAGCGCGCTCGGCGCGACGGGTTTCAGAGATCTGGCGTTCCAGTTCAGCTTGCTGCTTGGCGAGTTCTTCTTTCTGTGCAACGAGTTCTTGGAGGCTTGCCATTGTCAGGTCCTGTAGGGGAATCGGTGAATGTCTGAGTTTTTCAACCGGATCGACGAGATACCAGTCTGGCGCGGAGTATAGCCACAAATCGGATCGGTTTCCCATCGACATGAAATCAGCCGGGGAAAACCCGAAAAATCGTCAGAAGGCTCCCGAGACCTCAAGCCGAGGGGGGGACATACCCGGTGGGCTGATCGACCCCACCTCCGAAGAAATAGCTTTCCATTTGACGTGCCAGATATTGACGTGCCCGCGCATCTGCCAGATTCAGGCGATTTTCGTTCACCAGCATGGTCTGATGGCGCAGCCACATCTGCCAGGCCTCCTTGCTCACGCCGGCAAAGATGCGCTGGCCCAGCTCCCCAGGGTAAGGCGCAAAGTCAAGGCCTTCGGCAGACTTCTTCAGCAGCACACATTCAACGGTACGGGACATATCGGTTCTCCAGTGGGAAGGGATGGAATCTTCGGTTCACAGTTTCTTGACCAGAACCTGAGAGCGGCGGTCCTTGTTGTACTTGCGCAGTCGGGCCGGCGGCAACCATTGTGGGTCCACCTGTTGGAACCCGCGCTTGATGAACCAATGCATGGTGCGCGTCGTGAGGACAAACAGGGTTTCCATGCCCATGGCCTTGGCGCGGTGTTCGATGTGCTTGAGGATGCGTTCTCCATCGCCCTGACCCTGCACCTGTGGGGAGATGGTGAGCGCCGCCATCTCAGCGGTCTTGGTTTCGGGGTATGGGTGGAGCGTGGCGCAGCCGAAGATGATGCCATCGTGCTCGATGACGGAATAGTTGGTGATGTCGCGCTCGATCTCGGTGCGGTCCCGTTTGACGAGCGTGCCGTCACGCTCGAAGGGCTCGATGAGCTGCAGGATTCCACCCACATCGTCGGGGCCCGCTTCGCGCAGGCTTTCCAGTTTTTCATCCACCACCATGGTGCCGATGCCGTCGTGGGTGAAAACCTCCATCAGCAGCGAACCGTCCACGCCGTAGGGCAGGATGTGCGAACGCTCCACTCCACCTTCGCAGGCCTTGACGCAATAACGCAGATAAAAGGCCGGATCGGTCGGATCGGTGGGCTCAGGACGCGCCGAAAGCCAGCGCTTGGCCTCGGCCAAGGACAATTCGGTATCGATCGGACTGTCTTCATCCCCGGGCTGCTCACGGATTCCAGGCACCTCGGTCATGAACAGGAGCTTGTCGGCCTTCAGCGCAATCGCAGTGCTGGTGGCCACTTCTTCCATCGACAGATTGAAGGCTTCGCCGGTCGGTGAAAACCCAAACGGCGACAGCAGGACCAGCGCACCGATGTCGATGGCGCTTCTCACCGTGCGGGCGTCCACCTTTCGCACCACACCACTGTGCATGAAATCGATGCCGTCGACGATGCCGACAGGGCGCGCTGTGAGGAAATTGCCGGATACCACCCGCACGGTGGCATTGGCCATCGGAGTGTTGGGCAGGCCTTGGGAAAAGGCCGCCTCGATCTCGAATCTCAGCTGACCTGCGGCTTCCTGCGCGCAATCCAGGGCCACGGCATCGGTGATGCGTTTGCCGTGGCTGAAGCGGGAAGGGTGGCCCTTGGCCGCCAGTTGCTCGTTGACCTGGGGACGAAAACCGTGCACGAGCACGATCCGGATGCCCATGGCGTGCAGGATCGACAGGTCCTGCACGAAGGTGTTGAGTTTCCCCGCGGCAATCATCTCGCCGGTCATTCCCACCACGAAGGTCTTGCCGTGATAGGCGTGGATGTGCGGCGCCACTGCACGGAACAGCGGCACGAAGGTATGCGGAAAGACGAGGTTCATGCTCATGGCCGGCGCGCGCAAGGGGATCGGAAGAACTCAAACCTGGGGATTGTGCCCGAGCCCGGCCCCAGGGCTGGAGCGGGGATAATCCGGCCGGTGGTGAACGACAACAACTCTTCCAGAAAACCGCCGCGGCCCCGCCGCCCCGATCCTGCACTGATTCGGCCCGTACCGCCCGTCACGTTTCCCGAGGGCTTGCCGGTGTCCGGCCGGCGCGACGAAATTGCGCGCGCACTTGAGGCACATCAGGTGATCGTCGTGTGTGGCGAAACCGGCTCAGGCAAAACGACCCAGTTGCCCAAGTTGGCCCTGTCGCTGGGACGCGGCCTGGGCGCGGGCGGCGCTGGCCTGATCGGCCACACCCAGCCGCGGCGGATCGCCGCCAGTTCGGTGGCCAAGCGCATCGCCGAGGAGCTGAACTCGCCACTGGGCGAGGTGGTGGGCTACAAGGTCCGCTTCCAGGACCGGCTGCAACCGGGCGCTTCGGTCAAGCTGATGACCGACGGCATCTTGCTGGCCGAAACGCAGACCGACCCGCTGCTGCAGGCCTACGACACGCTGATCATCGACGAGGCCCACGAGCGCAGCCTCAACATCGACTTCCTGCTGGGCTACCTGCGCCAGATCCTGC
>CAYYCN010000077.1:0-15022 GCA_964470355.1 uncultured Sphaerotilus sp. | reverse complement strand
ATCCCCTGGATCGACAAGGACCTGGGCAACGGCCAGTCCAAGGAAGAGTGGAAGGGCATGGCCGAGACCAACAAGATCCTGGGTCTGGGCGAAGGCTTCGGCTCCAACGCGATCCCGGTCGACGGTTTCTGCGTGCGCGTGGGCGCCATGCGTTGCCACAGCCAGGCGCTGACCTTCAAGCTCAAGAAGGACGTGCCCGTGGCCGACATTGAGGCCATGATCGCTGCCGACAACGAGTGGGTGAAGGTCGTGCCCAACACCCGTGAAGCCACCATCCAGGATCTGACGCCCGTGGCCGTGACCGGCACGATGACGATTCCCGTGGGTCGCATCCGCAAGCTGGCGATGGGGCCGGAGTACGTGGGCGCCTTCACCATTGGCGACCAGCTGTTGTGGGGCGCGGCCGAGCCGCTGCGCCGCATGCTGCGCATCCTGCTGGATGCCTGACTGGGTTCGCGAGGTGTAACAATACGTTGCGGTCGGGCAACGCAATGACGATTCGTGCACATTCGGCTGGGTTTCGGTGAAACGTCAGCCGGTGCATGAGCTTGTCTTTGTATCTGCTTGATGTTATTGTGTTTTTGCTTATCCGGGCGGTGTGCGCTCGGTCCGACTGAGGTGGGGCGCCCAAAAACGGGCCCCGTCGCGTGGGAGACGCCTTGAATACTCAGATGAAAACAAACCGTTGGTCAAACCTGAACCGCTGCGCCACGATTGCGGCTGCGGCGGCCTTGCTGTGTGCGGCGCCTTCGGCCTGGTCGTTGGGCTTGGGGCGTTTGTCCGTGAAGTCGGCTGTGGGCGAGCCCTTGCGCGCCGAAATCGACGTGACGAGTCTCACGCCCGAAGAGGCGGCCGCCTTGAGCGCGCGCGTGGCTCCGCCGGAGTCGTATCGCGTGGCTGGCATCGACTACAGCCCGGTGTTGCCTACAACCCGGGTTTCGCTGCAGCGCCGCGCCGACGGAAGTGCATATCTTCGCGTGACGAGCGATCGGGCGGTTCAGGAACCCTTCGTGGATGTGATTCTGGAGTTGGCCTGGGCCAGCGGTCGGTTGTCGCGCGAATACACGCTGTTGTTTGATCCTCCGGCTTCGAACCGCACGCCTTCGGCCCCTGTGGCGAACACTTTGCCGGTGGCGCCGGAGCCTGTGGCACCGCCGCCGGTGGCGCGTGTGCCGGCGGCCCCGGTCGAGCGTGCGCCGGCACCGGCTCCAGCACCCGTGCGTGAGCGTGCCGAGGCCCGCCAGGAGTCAGCGGCTTCCGAGCCTGCGCCCGCTCGCCGCCGCGCGGCCACTCCGGCCCGAGCCGAGCGCTCTTCCGGGGAAAGCTATCGCGTCCGTCCCGGAGATACGCTCTACAGCATCGCTTCGCGCAATCAGGCCAGCGGCGTGTCGCTCGACCAGATGCTGGTCAGCTTGTATCGCAACAACGAGTCGGCGTTCCTGCGTCAGAACATGAACCGTCTGCGGGCGGGGGCGGTGCTGAGCATCCCGAATGCAGAGCAGGCTGGCAAGGTGTCGCCCAGCGCCGCACGTCGGGTCATCAGCACGCACAGTTCCGATTTCAGCGGTTATCGCAGCCGCTTGGCCAAGGCCGTTCCGCCCTCGGGTGAAACGGCCGAGCCCAGCCGTCGAGTCACCGGCACGGTCCAGACGGAAGTCGAGGACCGCAAGCAGGCGGCCACCCCGACGCCCGATCGTCTGAAGCTGGACAAGGGTGTCACGGCGTCGTCGGCACCCTCGCTGGAAGACAAGGTGGCCAAGGCCCGCGCTGCTCGCGAAGCGGCCACGCGTGAAGAGGAACTCAAGCGCAACGTCGAGGCCCTGAAGCAGCTGCAAGGCGCGTCGGGCTCGGTGGTGGGCGCGGCGTCGTCTGGGGTTGGTCTTGCCGTGGGCAAGGTGACACAGGGCGCGGCTTCGGCGGCCAAGGGTGCGGCCAGCGCCGTGACCGCTGCGGCGTCTGCCGTGGCAGAGAAGGCGTCGGTTGCCGTGGCGCCGGCTTCGGCCCCTGCCGAGGTCAAGCCTGTCGAAGCGGCACCGTCGGCGCCGTCTGCTCCTGTGGTGCAGGCTCCGGCATCGGTGGCCGTCGCTCCCGTCAAGCCGCCTGTGGTTGAAGAAAAACCCGCGCTGTTGCCCGTGACCGACGCGGAAGAGCCGTCGTTGCTGTCGCAGATCACCGAGAGTCCGTTCGCCTTGCCGGGCGCGGGTCTGATCTTGGCCGGTCTGGTGGGCTTGGGCTGGTATCGCTTCCGTGGACGCAGCAAGGACGAGCCCGGGGTCACGTCGTTCCTCGAAAGCCACCATCAACCGGACTCGTTCTTTGGTGCCAGCGGTGGCCAGCGCGTGGACACGCGTGACAGCAGCACGGGTGCGCCATCGTCCATGAGCTATTCGCTGAGCCAGATCGACGCCATCGGTGACGTGGATCCGGTGGCCGAGGCCGACGTGTATCTGGCCTACGGTCGCGACCTGCAGGCTGAGGAGATCCTCAAGGAGGCCATGCGTGCCAACCCGGATCGTCTGGCCATCCGCACCAAGCTGCTGGAGGTCTACGCCAAGCGCCGTGACACCAAGGGCTTCGAGTTGCTGGCCGGCGAGCTCTACGGCCTGACCGGCGGTCAGGGCGACGATTGGGCCAAGGCACAGGAAATGGGCCGCTCCATCGACCCTGAGAATCCGCTCTACGAGCCGGGTGGCCAACCCGCTGCGGGTTCCGTGGCCGAGGCGGGTGGTGGCGAGATGTTGGGTGCCAGCACCATGCCGCACTCGGTGGTTCCGCCGGTGTCCCGTCTGGATGTGACCGCGCCCGATCTGAATCTGGATGTGGACAGCGGTCCGATCAGTTCGATGGACATGGATCTGGACATTTCGGCGCCGGGTCCCATCACCGAGCTGCCGGCCACCGGATTCCAGGTGTCGGATGTGCCGGATCTGGATCTCAGTGCACCGAGCTTGCCCGGTGGCGGCGTGGACAGCGCTTCGCTCGATTTTGAGCTGAGCGACATCCCGGCGGCTCCCGTGACGACGACGTCTGCTCCGACGCTGGACCTGAGCGACATTTCGCTGGATCTGGACGAGCCGGTGTCGGCGTCGGCCGCTCCGTCGGGCATGTCCACGTCCGGCATGGGCCTGACCGGCCTGGATGATCTGGACGACGACCTGGACCCGCTGGCCCGCAAGCTGGAACTGGCGGAAGAGTTCCAGCAGATCGGTGACTACGAGGGGGCTCGGGATCTCTTGGCCGAAGTGGTCGAGAAGGCCGAGGGTCCGCTCAAGGCCAAGGCCCAGTCGCTGCTCGACAACCTGGGTTGAGTCCTCCGAAGGGATGAATTGCGACTCGCTCTAGGCATCACCTACCGGGGCTCCGACTATCACGGCTGGCAAAGCCAGCCGGATGGTCGGACTGTCCAGGACCATCTGGAATCGGCGCTCTCGCGGTTTGCGGCAGCGCCGATTCGCGTTGTGTGTGCGGGTCGCACCGACACGGGCGTTCATGGCCTCAACCAGGTCGTGCACCTGGACACCGATCGACAGCGCGACCTGTTCTCGTGGGTGCGGGGGCCCAACGCCCATCTGCCCAAGGACATCTCGGTGCAGTGGTGCCGCTCGGTGCCCGACCATTTCCATGCCCGCAATCTGGCGCGTGGTCGGCGCTATGCCTACATCCTGCAGGAGTCGGTGGTGCGTCCGGCGATGGACTTCGGCCGTGTGGGGTGGACCTTTCGTCCACTGGACGAGGATCGATTGAAAGCGGCGGCGGCGGTGCTGATCGGCACCCATGATTTTTCGGCGTTTCGCTCGGCCGATTGCCAGGCGCTCAGTCCGGTCAAGGAATTGCGCCGCATCGATGTGACGCGGCATGGCAGTTTCTGGCGTTTCGACTTCGAGGCCAGCGCGTTTCTGCACCATATGGTGCGCAACCTGATGGGCTGTCTGGTGATGGTCGGGACGGGGGTGCGCGACGTGGCGTGGCTGGAGAAGGTGCTGGTTTCGCGCAGCCGCGCCCTGGCGGCGCCGACCTTTTCGGCCGATGGCCTGTTTTTTCTCACTGCCCTGTATGACGCGGAGTTCGATCTGCCCCGGCGCACGTCGGCGTTCGATGCACTGCCGGGCGGGCTCACCGTGATCGACCACTGACATGACCCGCACCCGCATCAAGATCTGTGGATTGACCCGCGAGCGGGACGTGGACGCGGCCGTCGAGGCGGGTGCCGATGCCCTGGGGTTTGTCTTTTATGCCCAAAGTCCCCGTCACGTGGCGATCGAGCGTGCGGTCGAGCTGGTCCGGTGCTTGCCCCCGTTCGTGACTCCGGTGGGTTTGTTCGTCAATGCCGGGGTGGCAGAGATTGAGCGGGCATGCAAGGCGATCCCGAATCTGCTGTTGCAGTACCACGGCGATGAAACTCCGGCGGCATGTCGCCAAGTGGCCCGGCCGTGGATGCGTGCGGCGCGCATGGCGCCAGGCTTCGATTTGTTAAACTTTGCACAGCAGTTTGCAGGCGCCCAAGCCGTGCTGCTCGACGCGCATGTCGAGGGTTATGGGGGGGGCGGAAAGGTGTTCGATTGGTCTCTCATTCCCTCAGGCGTGCCCGCTCCGGTCGTTTTGTCTGGTGGGTTGAGTCCTGCAAATGTCATCGATGGGGTGTTGTCGGTTCGGCCGTGGGCCGTTGATGTGTCGTCGGGCGTCGAGTCGTCCAAGGGCATCAAGGACACCGGCCTGATGCGCGAATTCTGTGCAGCCGTGCGCGAGGCCGATGCCCGCCGGCAGGATGCACAGAGCGGCTATTGAACCGCGGCTTCTGGATGGAGGCTGCCTCCCCGCGCCGGACGGACGTCCGGTGTCGCAAAGGATTTTCAGATGTTTGAATACCAGCAACCCGATGCACGTGGGCATTTTGGGGTTTACGGCGGCAGCTTCGTCGCCGAGACCCTGAGTCACGCACTCGATGAACTGCGCACCGCCTACGACCGCTACCGCGACGACCCCGAGTTCGTCGCCGAGTTCCAGCGAGAACTCAAGCATTTTGTTGGCCGCCCGAGCCCGATCTACCACGCCGACCGCATGAGCCGCGAGATGGGCGGCGCGCAGATCTACCTCAAGCGAGAGGACCTCAACCACACCGGCGCCCACAAGATCAACAACGTGATTGGCCAGGCCCTGCTGGCCAAGCGCATGGGCAAGCCGCGTGTGATCGCCGAGACCGGTGCCGGCCAGCACGGTGTGGCCACGGCCACCATCTGCGCCCGCTATGGTCTGGAGTGCGTGGTCTACATGGGTGCCGAAGACGTGAAGCGTCAAAGCCCCAACGTTTATCGCATGCATCTGCTGGGCGCCAAGGTCGTACCTGTCGAGTCGGGCAGCAAGACCCTCAAGGACGCGCTCAACGAGGCGATGCGCGACTGGGTCACGAACATCGAGAACACCTTCTACATCATCGGCACGGTGGCCGGGCCGCACCCCTATCCGGCCATGGTGCGCGACTTCCAGAGCGTGATCGGCACAGAGTGTCTGACGCAGATGCCCGAGCTGGCGGGTCGCCAGCCCGACGCGGTGGTGGCTTGTGTGGGCGGTGGCAGCAATGCCATGGGCATCTTCTACCCCTACATCCCGTTCGAGCACACGCGTCTGATTGGTGTGGAAGCGGCGGGGGAGGGCATGGACACCGACAAGCACTCGGCCTCTTTGCAGTTGGGTAAGCCCGGCGTTTTGCACGGCAACCGCACGTACATCCTGCAAGACGCCCATGGGCAGGTCACCGAGACACATTCGGTCTCTGCGGGGTTGGACTACCCTGGCGTGGGTCCGGAACACGCCTATCTGAAAGACATCGGTCGTGCCGAGTACGTTGGCATCACCGACAAGGAGGCGCTGGCGGCCTTCCACTACCTGTGCCGCACCGAGGGCATCATCCCGGCGCTGGAGTCCAGCCACGCGATTGCCTACGGCATGAAGCTGGCCAAGACGATGCGTGAGGACCAGATCGTGCTGATCAACCTGTCCGGCCGGGGCGACAAGGACATCGGCACGGTGGCCGATCTGTCCGGGGTCGAGTTCTATGCCCGCCCGTCGGAGCGGGGTTTGGGCGTCAAGGGCGGCGAGCAGTTCGCGGCCGAGCGTCGGGCGGGAGGTGCCCAATGAGCCGCATTCAATCCACGTTTGCCCGCCTGGCCGCTCAAGGGCGCAAGGCGCTGATTCCCTATGTGACGGCGGGCGATCCGTACGCCGATGTCACGGTCGATCTGATGCACGGGATGGTGGACGCCGGCGTCGATGTCATCGAGCTGGGGGTGCCGTTCTCGGATCCGATGGCGGATGGTCCGGTCATCCAGCGTGCCAGCGAGCGAGCTCTGGCCAAAGGCATCAGCACGTCCGACGTGCTGGCCATCGTGCGTCGGTTCCGCGAGACCGACAACGTCACGCCGGTCGTGCTGATGGGCTACGCCAACCCGGTCGAGTGTTATGGACCGGATCGCTTTGTGGATGATGCCAAGGTGGCTGGCGTGGACGGCGTGCTGATCGTCGACTATCCGCCGCAGGAGTGTGAAGCCTTTGCGCAGCGCCTGCGTGCAGCCGAAATGGATCCCATTTTTTTGCTGGCGCCCACCTCCACCGACGCGCGCATGGATGAGGTCGGCCGCATTGCCACCGGCTACGTCTACTACGTGTCGCTCAAGGGCGTGACCGGGGCGGGGCACCTCGACACCGACGCGGTGGCCGCGATGGTGCCGCGCATCCGTTCGCATGTGAGCGTGCCCGTTGGCGTCGGGTTCGGCATCCGCGATGCGGAGACGGCCGTGGCGGTGGCGCGGGTTTCCGACGCGGTAGTGATCGGTTCCCGTATCATTCAGTTGATTGAAAACGAGCCGCGGGACCGGGTGGTGCCGGTGGCGGCTGAATTCCTGCGCGGCATCCGCGCGGCCCTTGACACCCTCCCGACACCTTCCCAGGAGCATCCGCATGAGCTGGCTTGACAAACTGTTGCCCCCGAAGATCCAGCAGACCGATCCGGCCGATCGACGCACGGTGCCCGAGGGCCTGTGGGTCAAGTGCCCTTCGTGCGAGACGGTGCTTTACAAGAGCG
The DNA here is from genome assembly GCA_964470355.1 of uncultured Sphaerotilus sp. Classification (GTDB taxonomy): domain Bacteria; phylum Pseudomonadota; class Gammaproteobacteria; order Burkholderiales; family Burkholderiaceae_C; genus Sphaerotilus. The sequence goes on along the minus strand of CAYYCN010000077.1, from coordinate 7,944 downwards.
ATCTGGAAGAAAACATCAACGTCTGCCCGAAGTGCGCGCACCATCACCGCATCGACGCGCGTGCGCGACTGGATGCGTTCCTGGACGCCGAGGGCCGCTATGAGATCGGCCAGGAAGTGCTGCCGGTCGACTCGCTGAAGTTCAAGGACAGCAAGAAATATCCGGACCGTCTCAAGGACGCGATGGAGTCCACCGGTGAGACCGATGCCCTGGTGGTGATGGGGGGCTCCGTCATGAGCATCCCCATCGTGGCCTCGTGCTTCGAGTTCGACTTCATGGGCGGTTCGATGGGCTCTGTGGTGGGTGAGCGCTTCGTGCGGGGCGTCGAAACGGCAATCGAGCAGAAGGTGCCTTTTGTGTCGTTCACTGCCACGGGCGGCGCGCGCATGCAGGAAGGCCTGTTGTCGCTGATGCAGATGGCCAAGACCAATGCAGCCCTGACCCGCCTGTCGAAGGCGAAGCTGCCTTACATCAGCGTCTTGACCGATCCCACCATGGGCGGCGTGTCTGCCGGTTTTGCGTTCGTGGGCGACATCGTCATCGGTGAGCCGGGGGCGTTGATCGGTTTTGCCGGCCCTCGTGTGATCGAGAACACGGTGCGCGAGAAGCTGCCCGAAGGGTTCCAGCGTTCCGAATTCCTGATGCAGAAGGGGGCGCTGGACATGATCATCGATCGCCGCGAACTGCGCACCACCATCGCCCGCGCGCTCGCCATGCTGCAGCGCCAGAGCGCGGATGCGGTGGCCTGATTTCCAGCATGTCCGCGGGTGACTGCGGTGGCCAGGGGCGTCGTGAGACGCCCTTCGTTTTTATTTCTCAAGATCGACTGAGCCCATGACCCGTAGCCTGAGCGATTGGCTGGAACACTGCGAGCGTCTACATCCCGTGGGGATCGACCTGGGGCTCGACCGGGTGCAGGCTGTGCGTGAGCGCATGGGCCTGAATTTTTCGATGCCGGTGATCACGGTGGCGGGTACCAATGGCAAGGGATCCACCTGCGCGATCATGGAAAGCGTGCTGATGCAGGCGGGTTACCGGGTCGGGGTCTACAGTTCGCCTCATCTGGTGAATTTCGAGGAGCGGCTGCGCCTGAACGGCCGGGCGGTGGATGCGGCCCTCTTGCCGTCCCATTTTGAATCGGTGGAGGTGGCGCGGGGAGGCGTCTCCCTCACGTATTTCGAGTTCACGACCCTGGCCTTGATGCACGCCCTGTCGTGCCAGGCGCTGGATGTGGTGATTCTTGAGGTCGGGCTGGGGGGGCGGCTGGACGCCGTCAACGTCATCGATCCGGACTGCGCGGTCATCACGAGCATCGACCTGGATCACATGGATTACCTGGGCCCGGACCGCGAGAGCATTGGTCGCGAGAAGGCCGGCATCATGCGGGCGGGCCGTCCGGCCATCGTCTCCGATCCTGTGCCTCCCGCCAGTGTCGTGTCCCACGCCGAGGCCCTGGGGGTGGACCTCTGGCTGCAGGGGCGGGACTTCAATTTTTCAGGGGATCGCCAGCAGTGGTCCTGGGCGGGGCGAGGGCGGCGCTATCACGCCTTGGCCTATCCGGCGCTGCGGGGGGCCAACCAGTTGCTCAACGCGTCTGGTGCGTTTGCGGCCCTCGAAGCGCTCCGGCCACGACTGCCTGTGACAGCCCAGGACATCCGGGTGGGACTGGCGTCGGTCCAGCTGCCGGGGCGTTTCCAGATCGTGCCGGGACAGCCGGCACTGGTACTGGACGTCGGGCATAACCCGCACGCCTCGGCAGTGTTGGCGCAGAACCTGGATCAGATGGGCTATTACCCCCGTACCGCCGCCGTTTTTGGAGCGATGGCGGACAAGGACCTGGCCGGTTTAGTGGGGCCGCTGCTGCCCTTGGTCGAGCGTTGGTACTGCTGCGAGTTGCCCACGCCACGTGCAGCCCATCCCCAAGAGCTCGTGGCTTTGCTGGAAAGCGAGTTTGAGCGTCGGAAGGGAAGTCCCGCCGTGCCACCAGGCGCCCGCGCACAGGCCTGCGCGTCACCCCACTCGGCCTTGGCCCTGGCCCTCGCTGAAATGGACCCCGCTGATAGAATCATTGTCTTCGGATCCTTCTATACCGTGGGCGACGTGATGCAGCAAGGGCTGCCTCGTCTGGGGGCGTCCCATGTGCAACCGGGCTCCGCAGGCGACGGTTCGGTGCGTGTCTTGCCGGGTTGAGCGATCGCCTTTCGCCCTCACTTCCAACTGTCATACGCATCCGGCGACCAAGATGGGCCTGTTCTCGTTCTTCAAGCGCTCCCCTGCCGAAGGCCACGGTGCCCGCATTCGCCGGGCGGTGCCGCCACAGGATCCCGCCACGCTGGAGGTGCTTCGCACCCGGGCCCGCCGCCGTTTGATCGGGGCGGCGGTGTTGGTGGCGGTGGCGGTCATCGCGGTGCCGATGGCCCTGGAGACACAGCCGCGTCCGAGCGGCCAATGGACCGGCGAGGTGGCCTTCACGACCCTGAACACACGTTCCGGCGCGGCGGATGCCACGCGCGTGGCGGTTGCTCCCTCCGCTCGCGACGCGGCTGTCGAAGACGTGGTGCCGTCGTCGGCCGCACCGACCCCCGCTGTGGATCGCTCGCTGCTCAAGGCGGCCCCCAAGGCGTCTGAGGCCAAGGGCGTCGAGCCGAAGGTGGCAAAGCCGGCCAAGACCCCGGTGGATGTGCCCAAGGAAAAGCCCGCGGAGCCGGTCAAGGCCTCGACCAAGCCGGCGGACACCAAGGAAGGGGTGTCGCCGTCGAATCGCTATGTGCTGCAGGTCGGCGCCTACGCCAAGATGGAGTCCGCCGACGAAATGCGTGAGCGCATCCACAAGCTGGGCCTGCGCTCCGTCTACAACACGACCGAGACGGCCCAGGGGCCGCGCATCCGTGTGCGACTCGGGCCTTTCGGGAGCCGCGAAGCGGCAGACCGGGCCGTGGCCCAGCTCAAGGCGGGCGGGATCCGCGCGCAGTTGCTGACTTGGGAGGCCAGCCGGTGACCGTTGGTCTGCACTGGCCCGATTGGCTCATGCTGCTGATTCTCTTGGGATCGGTGGTGATTGGCATGATGCGCGGGGTGGTGTTCGAGATTCTGTCCATCGTCAGCTGGGTGGTGGCTTGGGTGGCCGCCTCGATGTGGGCGGAGCAAGCGGGGATGTGGCTCGGATTGGGGGATGCCTCCTCCGCGTTGCCGCGCACCATTGGGTTCGGTGCGGTTTTTGTGTTGGCGCTGATCGTGTGCCGGCTGTTGACCTGGCTGGTGCGCCAGGTGATTCATGCCACGCCGCTGGCCATGCTGGACCGGCTCTTCGGCTTTTTCTTTGGCGTGCTGCGGGGCGGGCTGATCGTGCTGGCGGCGGTCTTGCTGGTCGGGGCGACCCCGCTGGCCCGGCACGAAGGCTGGCTGCAGTCGTCGGGTGTGCACTGGGCCCGGTCGGTATTGGCGGTGGTGGCCCCCGTGGAAGCGTCCGGATCGGACGCCCGTGATTCGGCCGCACCGATCTGAGGCGCTCGGATCGTCTTCCCAACAGGTTTTGAGGCGGATGGTTTTCATCCGCCCAAGTGGTTCAAGCATTGGATGGAAGGGCGCTCGCCGTGAGGTGGGCCCCATCAGGAGAAAACGAGATGTGTGGCATCGTTGGTGTGATTTCTGCGACCCCGGTCAACCAGCTGATCTATGACGCGCTGCTGCTGCTGCAGCACCGCGGTCAGGACGCGGCGGGCATCGTGACCGGCATGGATCACAAGTTCTTCATGCACAAGGCGCGCGGCATGGTGCGCGACGTCTTCCGTACCCGCAACATGCGGGCGCTGCCGGGCACCATCGGCCTGGGTCAGGTGCGCTATCCGACGGCGGGCAATGCCTATTCGGAAGAAGAGGCTCAGCCGTTCTACGTCAACGCGCCCTTTGGCGTGGTGCTGGTCCACAACGGCAACATCACCAACGCCCACGCGTTGAAGAAGGAGCTGTTCGCCATCGACCGTCGCCACCTCAACACCGAGAGCGACACTGAGGTGCTGATCAACATCCTGGCCCACGAGCTGGAACTGGCCGCGCGCGACCTGCCGCTGACGCCGGTCGAGATCTTCAAGGCCGTGAGTGCGGTGCACCGCCGGGTCAAGGGATCCTATGCAGTGGTGGCGATGATTGCGGGCCAGGGCCTGCTGGCCTTCCGTGATCCCTTCGGCATCCGTCCGCTGTGCATGGGTCGTGCGGACGGCGAGAAAGGCCGCGAGTGGATGATCGCCAGCGAGTCCGTGGCGCTGGAAGGCACCGGCCACCAGTTCGATCGCGACATCGCCCCGGGCGAGGCCGTGTTCATTGACATGAGCGGCCAGGTCCACAGCCAACAATGCGCGGCGGAGCCCACGCTCAACCCCTGCGTGTTCGAGTACGTGTACCTGGCCCGTCCGGACTCGGTCATCGACGGGGTGTCGGTCTACCACGCCCGCCTGAAGATGGGCGAGACGCTGGCCGAGCGTGTGGTTGGCATGGTGCCGGCCGACGAGATCGACGTGGTCATCCCCATTCCCGAATCGAGCCGCCCGTCGGCGATGCAGCTCGCGCAAAAGCTGGGCAAGCCCTACCGCGAAGGCTTCGTGAAGAACCGCTACGTGGGCCGCACCTTCATCATGCCGGGCCAGAGCGTGCGCAAGAAGAGCGTGCGCCAGAAGCTCAATGCCATCGGCATGGAGTTCAAGGGACGCAACGTGTTGTTGGTGGATGACTCCATCGTGCGTGGCACGACCAGCCGCGAGATTGTTCAGATGGCCCGCGAGGCGGGTGCGAACAAGGTCTACATGGCTTCGGCCGCGCCGCCGGTGCGTTATCCCAACGTCTACGGCATCGACATGCCGACCAAGACCGAGCTGATCGCCCACGGCCGCACGATGGAAGAAATCCGCGCCTACATCGGCTGCGACGCCTTGATCTATCAGGACGTGGATGCCATGAAGCGCGCCGTCTCCGAACTCAACCCGGAGCTGACGACGCTGGAGGCTTCGTGCTTCGATGGGCACTACATCACCGGTGACGTGACCGCGGCCGACTTCGATGCCATCCTGACGCAGCGCACTTCGCAGCCGCAAGACGAGGAAAACGCCGCCCACCGCACCCGCCTGACGCTGCAGAGCGCCGAGCACTGAGCGGACAAGAGACTCCGGCATGAGCGATTCCAACGCCCCAGATCCCAAGAAGCTGCCGCGCATCGAATTCCCGGCCGATGTCCGCCTGGATACGCTGGCCGTGCGCGAGGGCCTGCCCGGCACCCCCTGGGGTGAAAACTCCGAGGCCCTGTTCCTGACGAGCAGCTTCGTGCACCCGGACGCGGCCACCGCCGCCGCCCGCTTCGCGCAGGAAGAAGAAGCCTTCGTCTACAGCCGCTTCACCAACCCGACGACGATGATGATGGAGCGTCGCCTGGCGGCGCTGGAGGGCACCGAGGCCTGCATCGCCACCTCCAGTGGGATGTCGGCCATCATGCTGCTGGTGATGGGCCTGCTCAAGGCGGGGGACCACGTCGTGTGCTCGCGCAGCGTGTTCGGCTCGACCATCAAGCTGCTGCAGGGTGAGTTCGGGAAGTTCGGCGTGCAGACCACCTTTGTCTCGCAGACCGATGTGTCCGAGTGGAGGGCCGCGCTGCAGCCCAACACCAAGCTGCTGTTTGCCGAAACCCCCAGCAACCCGCTGACCGAGGTCTGCGACATCCGCGCCCTGGCCGACATCGCCCACGGTGCCGGTGCGCTGCTGGCGGTCGACAACTGTTTCTGTTCGCCGGCGCTGCAGCGCCCGGCCAGCCTGGGCGCCGACCTGATCATCCACTCGGGCACCAAGTACCTGGACGGGCAGGGCCGTGTTGTGGCCGGTGCGATCTGTGGCCCGGCGTCGCTCATCGACGGTCCCTTCATGTCCGTCATGCGCTCGGCCGGCATGTGCCTGTCGCCGTTCAACGCGTGGGTGGTGCTCAAGGGCCTGGAGACGTTGTCCATCCGCATGGAGGCGCAGGGCGCCCGGGCCTTGGCCTTGGCGCAGTGGCTGGAAGCCCAGCCGCAGGTGGCCCGCGTCTACTACCCGGGCTTGCCGTCGCACCCGCAGCACGAGCTGGCGATGGCGCAGCAGGGCGGAAACGGCGGTGCTGTGGTCAGCTTTGTCGTTCGTGGCGACACGGCCGAGGCTGCGCGTGCCAACGCCTTTGCCGTCATCGACGCCACGCGCATCTGCTCGATCACGTCCAACCTGGGCGACACCAAGACCACCATCACCCATCCGTCCAGCACCTCGCACGGTCGCCTGACCGAAGAGCAGCGCCTGGCCGCCGGCATCACGCAGGGCATGATCCGCGTGGCCGTCGGCCTGGAGCACGTGCAAGACCTCCAGAACGACCTCGTGCGCGGTCTGGCCCTGATCTGAATCCGAGTCCCATGTCTCAAGTTCGCACCCGATTCGCCCCGTCGCCGACGGGCTTCATCCACCTGGGCAACATCCGCTCGGCGCTGTACCCGTGGGCCTATGCGCGCGCCACCGGCGGCACCTTCGTGCTGCGCATCGAGGACACCGACGTCGAGCGCTCTTCGCAAGAGGCTGTGGATGTCATCCTCGAGAGCATGCAGTGGCTGGGACTGGACCACGACGAAGGTCCGTTCTACCAGATGCAGCGCATGGATCGTTACAAGGCTGTCCTGGCGCAGATGCTTGCCCAGGGGCTGGTCTACCCCTGCTACATGAGCGTGGCCGAGCTCGACGCCCTGCGTGAACGCCAGATGGCGAACAAGGAAAAGCCGCGCTACGACGGCACCTGGCGTCCCGAAGAAGGCAAGGTGCTGCCGCCCGTGCCGGAAGGCGTGCAACCCGTGTTGCGCTTCAAGACCCCACAAGGCGGTTCCGTCGTCTGGGAAGACAAGGTCAAGGGTCGCATCGAGATCAGCAATGACGAGCTGGACGATCTGGTCATCGCCCGCCCGGATGGCACGCCCACCTACAACTTCTGCGTGGTGGTCGACGACATCGACATGGACATCACCCACGTGATCCGTGGCGACGACCATGTCAACAACACGCCGCGCCAGATCCACATCTTCCGCGCCCTGGGCCGTGAGCACCCGGTTTATGCCCACCTCCCGACCGTGCTCAACGAGCAGGGCGAGAAGATGAGCAAGCGCCACGGCGCCAAGCCCGTCACCCAGTACCGCGAAGAGGGCTACCTGGCCGAGGCCGTGGTGAATTACCTGGCGCGCCTGGGCTGGAGCCACGGGAACGACGAGATCTTCTCGCGTCAGCAATTGGTGGAGTGGTTCAATCTCGACCACCTGGGCCGCAGTGCCGGTCAGTTCGACGAAACCAAGCTGCGCTGGGTGAACGCCCAGCACATGAAGCTGTGCGACAACACCGTGTTGGCCGGGCTGGTGGCTGCGCAGATGCAGGCGCGGGGCCTGTCGGTGACGGCAGACGCGCGTCTGGCCGCGATGTGTGCGCTGTTCAAGGACCGCTGCTCGACCACGATTGAGCTGGCCGAGTGGCTGGCCGTCTACTTCAGCGACGTGCAGCCGTCCGAGGCCGATCGGCTCCAGCACGTCAATGAGGTGTCGCGTCCGGCCCTGGTTGCGCTGGCTCAACGGTTGTCCGCGCTCGAGAATTGGGACGCACCGTCCATCAACCAGGCCCTCAAGGACACGCTCGGCGAATTCAAGTTGAAGATGCCGCAACTGGCCATTCCGTTGCGGGTCCTGGTGTGTGGGCGTGCCCAGACACCGTCGGTCGATGCGGTCCTGGCACTGTTCGATAAAAATATTGTGGTCAAACGCTTGCAAAGCGAATGAACCCATCGCATAATCTCATTCTCGCTTGAACAACGAAGCGCAGCGAAAACAACAACGCAAGTTGGAGTCGACGCGACCCGAATGGGGGTATAGCTCAGCTGGGAGAGCGCTTGCATGGCATGCAAGAGGT
>CAYYCN010000076.1:0-15182 GCA_964470355.1 uncultured Sphaerotilus sp. | reverse complement strand
CCGGCGTGATCGACGGCATCGCCTTCCAGACCAACATCCTGGCGCTCAACGCCGCGGTGGAAGCGGCCCGGGCGGGTGAACAGGGCCGCGGCTTCGCGGTCGTCGCGGCAGAGGTGCGCAACCTGGCACAGCGCAGCGCCAGCGCCGCACGCGAGATCAAGACCCTCATCGGCGACAGCGTCGAGCGGGTGGACGCGGGCAGCCGACTCGTGACCGACGCCGGCCACTCGATGGACGACATCGTCCAGCAGGTGCAACGGGTCAGTGATCTGATCCGGGAGATCTCCGAGGCCACGCAGGACCAGGCCGACGGCATCGGGCAGGTGGGTCAGGCGATGAATGACCTCGATCAGACCACCCAGCAGAACGCAGCCCTGGTCGAACAAAGCGCCGCCGCTGCGGAAAGCCTGCGCATGCAGGCCGACCGACTGGCCGAGGTGGTCGGCACGTTCCGCCTCTGACCCCTGGAGAACGATGTGACCGCCCTTCAGTCCACCTCGGCGACGCCCCCCACCCTGCTGCTGGTGGACGACGAGCCCTCGGTGCTCAACGCCCTGCGGCGGCTGTTCCGCCCGCAGGGTTATCGCATTCTGATGGCCCCTGGCGGACAGGAAGGGCTGGAACTGCTGCGCCAGAACACGGTCGACCTCGTCATCTCCGACATGCGCATGCCGGTCATGGACGGCGCCCGCTTTCTGGAAGAAGTCCGCCGGCACGATCCGCGCATCACCCGCATCCTGCTGACCGGTTACGCCGACATCACCTCCACGATCGCCGCCATCAACAACGGCGAGATCCACCGCTACATCGCCAAGCCCTGGGATGACCAGGACATGCTGCTGGTGGTGCGCGAAGCCTTGGGCCGTCGCGAGCTGGAGCGCCACAACGCCGAACTGCTGGCGCTCACGCAAAAGCAGAACGAGGCCCTGGCCGAACTCAACCACTCGCTCGAAGCCCGCGTGCAGGCGCGCACCTCGGAGCTGGAACAGGTCAACGCCATGCTCGGCAAGGCCTATGAGGACCTGGACGCCAACTTCACGCTGGCCATGACCGTCTTTTCCGGCCTCATGGAAATGCGCGAGGACGGCATCGCCGGACACTCCCGGCGCGTGGCCACTCTGGTGCAACGTGTGGCCCCCCGGCTGGGCATGGACCCGCGCGCCCAGCGCGACACCCACCTGGCTGCGCTGCTGCACGACATCGGCAAGATCGGCTTTCCGGACCGCATGCTGGGCAAGCCGGTCTCGACCTTCAGCCCCGAGGAAGCGTCGCGCTACCGCCGCCACCCCGTCGATGGTGAGGCCGCCTTGCTGCCGCTGGCCCAGCTGCACACGGCGGGCCACCTCATCCGCCAGCACCACGAACGCCTGGACGGGCTGGGCTTTCCGGACGGCCTGTCGGGAGACGAGATCGACCTCGGCGCCCGCCTGCTGGCCGTGGTCAGCGACTACGACGACCTGTTGCACGGGGCCCTTTCGGAACGACGCCACACCGTGGAATCGGCCCTGCAGGCGATCAAGGGGGGCTGCGACACCCGCTACGACCGCCGAGTGGTCGACACCTTCGTGAAGGTGCTGCAGGAAACCCAGGCGGAAATCAGCAGCGACGTGCTGCTGGAGCCCCATGAACTGCGCGCGGGCATGGTGCTGGGCCAGGACCTGGTGTCGACCAAGGGCGCCATCCTGCTCACGGCCGGACACGTGTTCGACGAACGGGTCATCCGGGTCGTCAACGACTTCGCACACAAGCAGGGGCTCAAACTGAAACTGTCCATTCAGCGCGACTCGGTGCCGGTGGCCCTCACCGCCCATGGCGCGACCCGCGGAGGGGCCATATGAGCACCCCATCGGATCTCGCCAGAAACCTGGTGAACGCCATGCCCTCGGCGGCCTGGCTGCAACAGGACGACCACCCCCTGCACGCCAACGATGCGCTGCTGCGCCTGGTCGGGCACCCACCGGACGACTTGCTGAACCTGCCGTCGTCCCAGTTGGTGGCGCCCACCGACCGCGAGGCCTTCTTGAACGCCGCCCACGACTGCCTGCACGGCAGCGGTGAACCCCCAGCTCAGTCCCTGACACTGCTCACGAGGGACCACAGCACCCGCCCGGTCGAATTGACGCTGCGCCGCATCGATCTGGACGGCCGGCCCACCGCCCTCATCACCTGCCACGACCTCAGCGACTTCCACCACGTCCAGAACAGCCTGCAGACCATGAGCGGGCTGCTGCGGCAGATCATCGACGGGGCCCCGGTGGCCTCGTTCGTGATCGACGCACAGCACCACGTCACGCACTGGAACAGCGCGTGCGAACAGCTCACCGACCACGCCGCCCACGAGATGATCGGCGGCACGGACACGTGGAAAGCGTTCTACGACGAAGAGCGCCCGCTGTTGGCCGACCTGATCGTCAGCGGCGCCACGGAAGGGGAACTGCTCCAACTGTTCGACCACCAGGTGAAGCCTTCGCCTTTGCTGGACGGGGCGTACGAAGTCGAGACCTTCTTTCCGAACCTGGGCCCCCACGGGCGATGGCTCCACTACACCGCCGCGCCGTTGCGCAACGAAGCCGGAGACATCATCGGGGCGGTCGAAACCCTCCAGGACGTCAGCCAGCGGCGCCGGGCCGAACAGGAGCTCACCCAGCACCGCAACCAGCTCGAACAGCTGGTGGAAGCCCGATCGGTTGAACTGGCCGCCAGCGTCCGTGAACTCAAGACCTTCATCGACAACGCCCCCATCGGGGTGGCCTACACCGTCCAGGGCCGCGTGCTGCGCTGCAACCAGGCGCTGTCCAAGATCTTCGGCCTGGAACCCGAAGCCGTGACCGGCATGGCCACGCGCGACCTGTTCCTGTCCCCGGGCGACCACGAGGCCCTCAGCCACGTGGCCGCCCCCCTGCTCTCTCGCGGCATGCCGCTGCACCACGAAATGTGGATGAAGCACAGCAGCGGACGTCCCATCTGGATCCAGCAGAGCGCCTATGTGAGCGACCACCAGAACACCGCCGCCGGCACCTGGTGGATGCTGCAGGACCGCACCGAGATGCGCTCGGCCCAGGAAGAACTGCGCACCCGCTTCAGCCAACTGCAGGACATCAACCGGCAACTCGAAGAAGCCCAGAACCAGCTGCTGCAATCGGACAAGATGGCCTCCATCGGCCAACTCGCGGCGGGCATCGCGCACGAGATCAACAACCCCGTCGGGTTCGTGACCTCCAACCTGCACACCCTGCGCGGCTACGTCACGGAGCTGTTCGGCCTGGTCGAAGCCCATGAGCGGGCCACCCAGGCCCCACAGGACGAATCGGCGCGGGCCGCCCTGTCCGAAATGCGCGCCACAGTGGAGCTGGCCTACCTGCGCGAGGACCTCCCCCAACTGCTCGACGAATGCGCCGACGGCCTGGGCCGGGTGCGCAAGATCGTGCAGGATCTCAAGGACTTCTCACGCGTGGACCAGGCCGACTGGCAGGAGGCGGACCTCAACGCCGGCCTGCAGTCCACACTCAACGTTGTGCGCCATGAGGTCAAGTACAAGGCCGAGGTGCTGCTGGAAATGCAGCCCTTGCCTCCCGTGCTGTGCCTGGCCGCCCAGCTCAACCAGGTCTTCCTGAACCTGATCGTCAACGCCTCCCAGGCGATCCGCGAACGGGGCACGCTGCGCATCGCCACCGGGGTAGCAGGCCACTGCTCGGAGTGGGCCTGGGTGGAGATCTCGGACGACGGCTGCGGCATGACCGAAGACGTCATGCGCCGCATCTTCGAGCCCTTTTTCACGACCAAGGAAGTCGGCAAGGGCACCGGGCTGGGGCTGTCGCTGTCGTTCTCGATCGTACAGAAGCACGGCGGCACGATCCAGGTGAAATCGACCGTCGGCGTGGGCAGCACCTTCCGGGTGTGGGTACCGGTGGGGGGCCCTCACAGCGTGCCGGCGGGTCTGCAGAGTTTGCCGGAATGGCCGGAGAGTGACGGCCAAAACCGCCCTTACTGACTCCAGTGCCAAACACGCCGACCGCCGTGCACGCCCTCGCCCGTCGGGGCGGTCAATTCAATCACCGGGCGCCACAGCGAACGCACGCAGCAGAGCCAGCACCCGCAGGACCGCAGGATCCAGTCCCGTCTCCCGCCGGTGACCCAACCCAAGATGCCGTGTCAGCGGTGGGTCCAGCGGCCGAACCTGCGCCGCAAGGGTGGCCTGTGGTTCGCCGTCCGTCCACTCATGGGGCAACACGGCCGCCCCATAACCCGCCACGACCAGGCTCTTCATGGCTTCGGTGTAATTGAGCTCGATGCGGGCTCGGGGCTGAAGGCCCGCATTCCCGAACCAACCCGCCGTGAGACGATGCATCTGCGTGTGGGCATCGTTGGCCACCAGCGGCCGGGTCGCCAGCCAGTTCGGCGTGACCACGTCGGGCACACCCGACCACTGCGGCGGCAGGAACGCCACCATGGGATCGCTGCGCCACGGACTCACCTCCAGATCGTCGTGAACAGGCTGAGGAAGGGCCACGATGCCCAGATCCAGCGACCGACTGCGCAGGCGAGCCATCGTGTCGGAAGAGCCCAGGATCTCCACATCCACCTCCACGTCCGGTGCGTCGACCGACAGGCGTGCCAACACCCGCGGCAACAAATGCACCAGCACCCCAGTGGAGGTGCCCAACCGCACCTTGCCGGACAGCCCGAGGGCGACTCGGCGGGTTTCCTCCAGCATCAAGTCCAGATCCCGCAACAGCCCGCGCCCCCGTTCAACCAACATCTGTCCGGCACCTGTGAGATGCACCTGCCGCCCACCTCGCTCCAGCAACGGCGCCCCCACCCGTGCTTCCAGCTCGCTCACGTGCAGGCTGACCGTCGGCGGGGCCAGATGGAGCGCCCGAGAGGCTGCCGCCAAGGTGCCCAGGTCGGCGATCGTCACCAGCGTGCGCAACTGATCCAGGTTGAGATGTCGCACCCTTGATCCTTCAGAAAAGATGAATTATTGATCCATAAAAATCAACTTTTCATGAACCCTTCGCCGCGGAACCATGGGACCTCTCAGGAGAGCCCATGACACCGCATCCCCCTTCGCACCACCGCACGGCGCAGGCCCACAGCGCCGCGCCACCGCCGGCCATGAACCGATCGTCCAGGGTGGACACCCCACCGGGCGGCACCCCTGCGACCTTGCTGTCCAGACTCCTGAGCGCCCTCACCCAGGGATGGCGCGCCGGGATCGAGGGCTGGACCCGGCGCCAACGCCGGCTTCGCGACCATTCCGACCTGCAGGACATGTCCTCGTCACAACTGAACGACCTGGGCATTGGCCGCAGCGAAATCCCGGCTCTGATCGACCCACCGGACCCGGAAAGTCAGCGCCGCCCCTGAATGCGCTGGACGATCTGCTGCGCCACCAGCAGCGGACCCACCCGGCTGCGCAGGTTCCAGATCCGCAGTCGGCGGGTCTCGCGAAACCGGTCGTGTGGAGCGGCCCGGTCTGGCCCGGCGTGCCCCCCCGCAGGCACCGGCCAATGCACGCATTGCGACTCGGCGTCGGGATCGGTCCAGGGAGCGGCCTGAAGCGCCCACCACAGGCGATGCAGGTGGATCGGTCCGGAACCGTCTGGCCGCCAGGCACCGTGTCGCTCCAGCCAAGCTGCCCCACCCCCGTCCGCCGAACGCTGAGGCGATGCCGCTGAATCCCCGGCCAGCGCGGGCCTCGCCCCATTCGGTTCCAGCAGGCGCAGCCAGCCGGCCAAGTCCCGGCCCTGCGCATCCACCGCGAACGCCCATTGCACCCGGCCGATTCGGGCCAGCTCCGGCAACCAGTGCCGGTAGAGGTCGCCGGCCCCCGGGCTGGCCTGCAGCGTGCCGGCCCGGATCGGGGCCTCCGCGCCCGCCAGCATCGCGGCCTCCAGCGCCTCGTACCGGGCCACGCCGCAGGCCATGTCCTCCGGATGGGTCAAAACCTGCAGCCGCCAGGCGGACGGATCCGGCCCCGGTGGCAGGACCGCCGTTCTCTCCGAGGTCGGCCCGCCCGAAGCCGTCCAGGTGTTTCGGGCGGGCCAATAGGGAGCCGCATGGTCGGACGACGCCTGCGCCCGCCACCCCTGCCTCACCGACATCCGCTCCGCCTCACGCAGCGCAAACGCCTGCGCATCGGTTTCACGCAGTTCCAGCCGATGCCACTCGCGTCGCCGTGCGAGCAGGGCCGCCCAGGCGGCGGACCACACCCGATCCGGATCGGTTGCAGCCAGCAGATCAGGCCGCTCGCCCTCCAGGATGCCCGGATGCAGCAACACCTTCAGGCGCACCCCGAATTGACGCTCTTCACGCAACCACAGCGGCAGCACCCCTTGCAACCGGCCCAGGTCGTCGTCCACGCGCACGATCCAGAGGCGATCGGTGTCGGATCGCAGATGGCGCCAGGCATGAGAGACGAACCCGTGGCTGGCGTACAGGCCCCGGCCTTCGTGCCGTGTTTCCAGCTCTCGCCAGGAAGTGGCCCAGGTCTCCAGATCGTCGGTGACGGTGGCGCGAAGAACGGGAAGGCGGGAGGAGGACGTCATGGGCGGCCGCAGGCAGGAGGTCTGCCCGGAGTGTCGCGCCTGCGGAACGCTCGCTCACCCTCGGCCCCCCAGCTCGGGGAGCCCTGACCGATGGGTCGGGCCACCCCAGCCTGTCAGTTGCACGGGAGACGACCCCGCTAGCATCGCGACCCGTGACCCCCTTCCTGCTTTCCCGCGAGGCCTGCCGCACCGCCGCACGCATCGGCGCCACACTGCTCGTGGCCTGGCTGGCCGCCCGGCTGTGCGAACACCTGCGCACCCCTTTGCCGTGGATGATCGGCCCTCTGTTTGCCACCGCCGGGCTCTCGATCCTGGGTTTGCCCCTGCGCGCCTCGCGCCGCTTGCGCAACGTCGGACAGTGGATCGTGGGCTCGGTGCTGGGCCAGTACTTCACGCCGACGGTGGCGCTGCGTGTGCTGGAACTCGCCCCGTGGATGCTGCTCGGGGCGGCGTGGGCCCTGCTGATGGGCGACCTCTTCAGGCGCTGGCTGCTGCGCTCACAACCTGCCGGCACGGTCGATGCGACCACCGCCTACTTCGCGTCCGTCATCGGTGGCGCATCCGAGATGGCGGCCTTTGCCGAACGCATGGGCGCCCGGGTCGACCTGGTGGCTGCCGCCCACTCGCTGCGGGTGATGCTCGTGGTGGGGGTCATCCCTTTTGCGTTCCAGGGGCTGGGCTTGCACGGTCACGATCCGGCCCCGGTGTCGGGCGTGGGGATTCGCCCCGAGGGGCTGCTGGTGCTGGGCCTGGCCACGGCCGCCGGCGCCGGATGTCTGGCCCGGTTGAAACAACCCAATCCCTGGGTACTGGGCTCGCTGCTCGTGGCCATGGCCCTGACGGCCAGTGGCGTGGAACTCAGCGCCATTCCGCGTGAACTCTCCGGCACGGCACAGCTGTTCATCGGCGTGGCGCTGGGCACTCGTTTCACCCCGGCCTTTGTGCACACGGCGCCGCGGTGGCTGGCCGCCGTGACCGTGGGCACGCTGGGCATGATCGCCGCATCGGCCGGCTACGCATGGTGCCTGGCGCAGGGGTCCGGGGTGCACCCGGCCACCGCGCTGCTGGGCAACTCGCCCGGTGGCATCGCCGAAATGTGCCTGACCGCCAAGGTGCTCGACCTGGGGGTGCCGCTGGTGACGGGTTTCCACGTCGTGCGTTACGTGATCGTGCTGGTGCTCACCGAGCCGATCTACCGGCGCTGGATCCAGCCCAGGACGCCAACTCCGCTCCGCTGAACGTCCCCCACCACGGCGACCCGAGGGTCACCGTGGGGCGTCAGGCCGGCCCGGTTCAGGCCGGAATGCGCAGCACCTGACCCGGATAGATCTTGTCCGGGTGGCTCAGCATCGGCTTGTTGGCCTCGAAGATCTTCATGTAAGCATTGGCATTGCCATAGTGTTCCTTGGCAATGTGCGACAGGTTGTCGCCCTTCACGACGGTGTAGTAGCGCGACTCGTCGGCGGGTTCGGACACGGTCAGCAAGTCGTTGACGCCCTTGACGCCCGCCACGTTGCCGCAGCACAGCACGACCTTTTCCTTGGTGGCCTGGTCGGGACAGTTGCCGCTGACCGTGACGTCGCAGGAGGCGCCGTCGAACTCGACCGTCAGGCCGTCGGTGCTCAGGCCCTGCGAGGCGATGTAGGTCGTGATGGCTGCAGCGGCCTTGGCGTTGGCCTGGGCCAGTCGGGCCTGGGCGGCGCCATCATCGGGGGCCGACTGCACGGCAGCCGCAGCCTCCTCGGTGTCCTTGTGACCGAACAGTTTTTCGCCGGCTTCCTTGAAGAAACTGATGAGGCCCATGGGCAGACTCCTTTGGTGGGTGTTGTGAGTGGGAATGCGCAGCCACCGGACCCCCCGGTGATTCGCACCGTGCGAGCTTACCCCCTCACGGTGACGAAGTGTGACTTCCTGCACATCCGTCCAGCCGCACGCCTGCGCTACACTCGCGCCCGCTCTCGTCATTGGGGAGTAGCCAACCGGCCGGCGTCGCCCCTGCGATACCCCTCCGGAGTGGATGTCAACACACTTGGCCGGTGAGGCCATGGCATCCACAACGTCCACGACACCCGTGGCGTCCAGCAAGACCGATGACCGCATCGCCTCTGCCCTGGGCCGGGAGGCGCTGTGGTCATTGCGCTCCCGCCGGCCCTGGGAATGTTGTCATCGTGGAAGCATTTTTTGTCTCGACCGGTCTGGTCGCCCTGGGTGAAATGGGCGACAAGACCCAGTTGCTGGCCCTGTTGCTGGCGGCTCGCTTCAAGCGACCGGTCCCCATCATCCTCGGCATCCTGGTGGCCACGCTGGCCAACCACGCCATGGCCGGCGCGGTCGGTGACTGGGTGGCCCAAGCCCTCGGCCCGAACGTGTTGCGCTGGGTGATCGGCTTGTCGTTCCTGGCCATGGCCGGCTGGATGCTGGTTCCCGACGACCTCGAAGACACCGAGGCGTCCGGATTTGCCCGCCTGGGCGTGTTCGGCACCACCGTGGTCACGTTTTTCCTGGCCGAGATGGGCGACAAGACGCAGATCGCCACCGTGGCACTGGCCGCACGCTACAGCGACCTGACGGCGGTCGTGGCCGGCACCACGCTGGGCATGATGATCTCGAACGTGCCGGCCATCTTTCTGGGCGACCAGATCGCCCAGCGGGTGTCGATGACACTGGTGCACCGCATCGCTGCGGCCTTGTTCGCCGTGCTGGGGGTCTTGACGTTGATGAACGTGGGTCAACTGCTCTGAGTCGGGCGCTCCCCGCCGGCACTTTCCGCCAGGGCGAGGCACAGGCGGTCACGCAGCCGCCGCAGGGCGTCCAGCTCCGCGTCCGGCGCGGCCACCGCGCTCCAGATCAGGCGAACCACCGCCTCCGTGGAGAAGTCCAGGTCGAGCGGCTTGTCGGGCTGGCCGATGGCCTCCCACAGCAGGTGCTCCAGGGGCCCCAGCACCAGGGGGCGCAGGTAGCGCAACGGCACGTCGGTGCGGATGTCGCCACGGGCCTGGCCACGGGCCAGCAGGTCCATCAGCGGAGCGGTGTAGCGGCGCTGCAGCGGCAGGAAGCTCTCGCCCAGGGCCTGGCCCCTGCTGCGGCCCTCCGACAGCACCAAGGCACACAGGCCCGTGCCCTGGATGAGGAACAGCCGCAAGTGGGTGTGCACAAAAAAGCTCAGTTCGGCCCGGGTCCCGGCTTCGCGCGGCATGCCGGTCTCCATGGCCGCGATGATCTCGTCGTACCAGTCGCTGATGACCTGCACGCACAGCTCGCGCTTGCCGCGGAAGTAGGTGAACACCGTGGCTTCGCTGATGCCCAGTCGTTGGGCGATCTCGGCGGTGGTGGCCCGCTCATAACCCCGCTCGGCAAACACGTCGCGCCCCACTCGCAGCAGGTCCTGGATGCGCTGCTCCGAACGGGAGCTGGCGGCGGCACGCCGCACGGCCGGCCGTGCGGGGCGACCGGACTCGGCTCCGGAGCTCGCCGTGGAGGCCGGATCGGCCGCCGGGGGAGGAGGCGCGGCGGCGCTCACAAGCCTGCAGCCCCATCCAGCCAGGCAGACCGCCTGGCAGGCGTCAGTTCAACGCCGCCTGCAATTGGTCGAGCACCGCCTGATCCTGCGGGGGCAGGTCCCGCCGCAAGTGCTCGAACAACGCCGGCAGATCCCCATTCGGAACCGGCCGGCTGAACAGATAACCCTGGGCTTCGGTGCATGCGTGGTCGGTGACTTGGTCGAGTTGCTCGGCGGTTTCCACGCCCTCGGCGGTGCTGGCGATGCCCAGACTGTGGCACAGGCTGCTGACCGCCCGCACGATGGCCAGGGCGTCGGCCCGCTGCCCGATCTCCTGGACGAAGGTGCGGTCGATCTTGACCTTGTCAAAGGGGAAGCTGCGCAGATACGCCAGGGAAGAATAGCCGATCCCGAAGTCGTCCATGACGATGCGCACGCCCATCTCGCGCAGGCGCCCGAGGGTGTGCAACGTGGCGGCGTTCTCGACCATGAGCACGCTCTCGGTGATTTCGAGTTCCAGCCGCTGGGCCGACAGGCCCGACTCGGACAGCGCCCGCGCAACCGAATGCACCAGGGCCTCGCCTTGCTGCACCTGCCGGGCCGAGACGTTGACGGCCAGTTTCATGTGCTCAGGCCACCCCATGGCGTCCCGGCAGGCCCGTCGCAGCACCCAGTCACCGATCTGCACGATCAGACCCAACTCTTCCGCCAGGGGAATGAATCGGTCGGGGGGCACCAACCCCTTGCCGGGTGCATACCAGCGCAGCAGGGCCTCGCAACCCGAAACGCGCTGGTCGGACAGGCCCACCACGGGCTGGTAGTGCAGCACGAATTCGTCGCGGGCCAGTGCCCCGCGCAGTTCGAGCTCGATCTCACGCCGAACACGGGCGGTTTCGTCCATCTCGGGCTGGAAGAAGCGGTAGCGCCCCCGACCCGCCGCCTTAGCTTCGTACAGCGCCTGATCGGCACGCTTGGTGAGCACCACGGGATCCGTGCCGTCCTGGGGCGCCAGCGCAATGCCGATGCTGGCACCGATGTTGGCGGTGTGGCCCTCCAGGTCGAACGGCTGCTCCAGCGTGTGCACGATGCGTTGGGCCAGATCCCCGAGGCGAAAGACCTCGGGCAGGCCTTCGAGCAGGATGGCGAACTCGTCGCCCCCCAGCCGGGCCACGACGTCGGAACCGCGCACCACGCGGCGCAATCGGTGCGTGACCTGGACCAGCAGGAGATCGCCGGCCGGATGCCCCAGGGTGTCGTTGACCGCCTTGAATCGGTCCAGGTCGACGTACATGAGGGCGCAGCCACGGTCGTGGGGCCGCCCCATCAGCGCCAACTCCAGCCGCTGCTGCAAAAGCACCCGGTTGGGCAGATCGGTGAGCGCATCGTGCGAGGCCATGCGCGCCATGCGGGCATCGGCCGCTCGCAGCTCGGTCACGTCATCGAAAGTGTGGACAAACCCGTCCCCATCCGGCAAGGGTTCGTGCAGCACAACCAGGATGCGCCCGTCGGCGCGCTCCTGCTGAATCATCTCGCGCACGGGCCGCCGCGACAGGGCTTGCAACGCGTCGACCTCGGCCGAGGACTGACGGGCATCACCCACTCGGCTGCCGCAGTGGCTCGCCACCTCCCCAGCCTCCATGCCGATCAGGTGGGCAGGATCCAGTCCGAACATGTCGGCAAAGCGCCGGTTGTGGACCACGACCCGCCCTTCGCGGTCGAACATGCACAGGCCCTGACCCATGTGCTGCAGGGCTGCATCGAAGCGCGTGTTCTGGGTGCGCAGGGACTCGACCAGCGCCCGCGAACGGGCCTGCTCGGCCTCGATTTCCTCGGCCATCAGCAGATTGGCCCGATCGACGCGCACTCGGTCACGGTCCTGTTCGTCGTAGGTGGCCTGGACCAGCGTGCACAGCCGATCCAGATCGACGCGGCCGTCTTCCCCCAGGCAGCGCGCCCACTGCCTGCGCAGCAGGGGATGATCCCAGCCGCTCATGACCCGGCCCCCTCGAACGCTTCACTCAGCAACGTCACGGACATCGTTTCGTTGTGCAGGTCACAGGGCCCGCCGCGGCGCACTGGAGCCATCTCGCCGTGGGAATAGAAACCCAGCGTGGTCACCCCGGCTCCCAGCACCTGCTGAACGGCGTCGACTTCCTCGCCCGTTCGCTGATGCATCACCAGACGCCGACCCGCGCAGCTCACGAGCAGCGCCAGCGCGTGCTCGTCCTCCCGGTGCCCTTGGGCCAGGAGATCCTGCGAGGTGAGCCGGGCCGCCTGCTCCGCACCATCGACCAGGCGGGTGTGGTGTCCCCGCATGAGCTGGGCGTTCCATCCCTGCGGCATGTCTCCGGCAAACGTCATGGAACGGGTCCGGGCGTCGACGCCCAGCACCGTCCGCACCACGGCCCGTTCGGGCTCGCCCGGCGGCCAGATCTGAAGGGGATATCGCAGCGCACTGCCCGGCAGTTCCACCGCTTCGTCACCCAGGTATTTTTCGTACAGATCCAGTGCCGGAGCGCCGTCGAGTTCATGCAGCACCGGGCCACACGAACGCGTCACCCCTCGGCGAGGACCGAACGGGTCCCAGCCCCCCACAGCGGCGGCCGACACCCGCAAGTGCCGCCCATGAAAGCCGACGGCCACCACCTGATGGGCCTGTGGCTCGCCGTCCAGCGCCGTCCAGGTCTGGACAAAACGGGCGCCATCGCCCGCCAGCCCGCCAGCGATGAGCACCGAGCCCCCCAAACCGGCACTCAGCCCTTCAATCAACCGACTGCCGTTGACGTTCAGGCCATCGGACAGGAGCAGCACCAGCACGAGGTCATCCGTGCGGAACGAACGCCCCATGCCGAGTCCGGCTTCAAAGGAATCTTCGGGGCGAAGCACGACCGCCCGCTGGGCGCTCACCTGGGTGTGCGCCAGATGCACCGCAACCGCCACGGCCCCTTCGTCAGACACTTCCGCCCCCATCGCCGTCGTGGCGGTGCTGCAGGCGGCCAACACCGCCAGTGGATGCCTCACGCGCAGGTCGGCGCACATTTCCTCGGAGTCTTCGGCATTGAGCGTGGAAAACGCCAGCACCAGGGTGGCGCTGCGGTCCATCGCCGCCCCTTCGGTGCACCACCCCGACCCCGCCGCCCACCTCAGACGCTCGCATTGCATGGCCTCTCCTTGCGGTTTTCTCTGTGCGGGTCATCGGCACTCCGGAATTCAACTTGAGTGGATCAAAATTGAGTAGAACTCAACAAAAACCAACTCCATCGCTCTGAATCTCAAATCGAAATACGCGTTCTGGATCCGTGTAAACCACAGGTCACGCGCATCCATGATTGAGTCAACATCAACTCACCCTCTCATCCGGAGCGCGCGCGATGTTCGAATCGACCTTCACCTTCCCCCTCGGCGAGGACATCGCCGCCCTGCGCGACGCCGTGCGCACCTTCGCCCAGGCCGAGATCGCCCCCCGTGCGGCGCAGATCGACCGCGACAACCTCTTCCCGGCCGACCTGTGGCGCAAGCTGGGCGAGCTGGGCGTGCACGGCCTGACCGCGCCCGAGGAATACGGCGGCACCCCCATGGGCTACACCGCCCACATGGTGGCCATGGAAGAAATCAGCCGGGCCAGCGCGTCGGTGGCGCTGTCGTACGGCGCGCACTCCAACCTGTGCGTCAACCAGATCAAGCGCAACGGCACCGAGGCGCAAAAACAGAAGTACCTGCCCAAGCTCATCAGCGGCGAACACATCGGCGCACTGGCCATGAGCGAGCCCGGCGCCGGCTCGGACGTGGTCAGCATGAAGCTGCGCGCCGAGAAGCGCAGCGACCGCTACGTGCTCAACGGCTCCAAGATGTGGATCACCAACGGCGGTGATGCCGACACGCTGGTGGTCTACGCCAAGACCGACCCCGCGGCCGGTGCCAAGGGCATGACCGCCTTCCTCATCGAGAAGGACTTCAAGGGCTTCACGCATGGCGAGCACCTCGACAAGCTGGGCATGCGCGGCTCCAACACCTACCCGCTGTTCTTCGACGACTGCGAAGTGCCCGAAGAGAACGTGCTGGGCGGCGTGGGCAACGGCACCAAGGTGCTGATGAGCGGACTGGACTACGAGCGCGTCGTGCTCTCCGGCGGGCCGCTGGGTCTCATGGCCGCCTGCCTGGACGTGGTCGTGCCCTTTGTGCACGAGCGCAAGCAGTTCGGCCAGAGCATTGGCGAATTCCAGCTCATGCAAGGAAAGATCGCCGACATGTACTCCACCTTCCAGGCCTGCCGCGCCTACGCCTACGCCGTAGCGCAGGCCTGCGACCGTGGCGACCACTCGCGCACGCTGCGCAAGGACGCGGCCGGCGTCATCCTCTACACCGCCGAAAAGGCGACGTGGATGGCGGGCGAAGCCATCCAGGCGCTGGGCGGCGTGGGCTACACCAAGGACTTCCCCGTCGAGCGCCTGTGGCGCGACGCCAAGCTCTACGAAATCGGCGCGGGCACCAGCGAGATCCGCCGGATGCTGATCGGGCGCGAGCTGTTCAACGAGACGATGTAAATCGCGCCCACGCCCGATCTCACGCACCCGCCGCCGTCCCGCTTTCAC
Organism: uncultured Sphaerotilus sp.; assembly: GCA_964470355.1. Lineage (GTDB taxonomy): Bacteria > Pseudomonadota > Gammaproteobacteria > Burkholderiales > Burkholderiaceae_C > Sphaerotilus. The sequence continues at coordinate 543 of CAYYCN010000076.1, read as the reverse complement.
CTGTCACGGATACGCCATGGCCGTCATCGCTTCCAAGCTGTTGCCCCGTTCGCCCGAAGCCCAGGCCAACGCGGCCGCCATGCACTCGCTGATCGAGGACCTGCGAACCCGCCTGGCCCGCATCTCCGAAGGCGGGGGAGAAACGGCCCGCGCCAAGCACCTCGCCCGCGGCAAACTGCTGCCGCGCGACCGGGTGGAGCGCCTGCTCGACCCCGACTCGCCCTTCCTCGAAATCGCGCCGCTGGCCGCCCACGAGGTCTACAAGGAAGCCGACGGCAGCGACTCGGCGCCGTGCGCGGGCGTGATCGCCGGCATCGGACGCATCTCCGGCGTGGAATGCGTGATCGTCTGCAACGACGCCACGGTCAAGGGCGGCACCTACTACCCGCTGTCGGTCAAGAAGCACCTGCGCGCCCAGGAGATCGCCCGCGAGAACCGCCTGCCCTGCGTCTACCTCGTGGACTCGGGCGGCGCCAACCTGCCCAACCAGGACGAGGTCTTCCCGGACCGCGACCACTTCGGCCGCATCTTCTACAACCAGGC
>CAYYCN010000075.1:0-15859 GCA_964470355.1 uncultured Sphaerotilus sp. | reverse complement strand
GCCAAGATGGTCGAAGGCTCGGTGCAGAAGTTCCTGAAGGAAGTCTCGCTGCTGGACCAGGTCTTCGTGAAGGCCGCCGACGGCAAGCAGACCGTGGCCGCCTACCTGAAGGGCGCCAACACCTCGCTGGCCGGCTTCACGATGTTCATCGTGGGCGAAGGCATCGAGAAGAAGCAGGACGACTTCGCGGCTGAAGTCGCGGCTCAGGTCGCTGCCGCCAAGGGTCAGTGATCTGTTGACACCGGCCTTCGCCTAAACTCTTCGAGTCCCACAGCCCTGAGGAATCCGCATGCCCGCCTACAAACGCATCCTTCTGAAACTTTCCGGTGAAGCCCTGATGGGCGACGATGCCTATGGCATCAACCGCGACACCATCGTGCGCATGGTGCGCGAGGTGCAGGAAGTGACGGAGCTGGGTGTGGAGGTGGCGGTGGTCATCGGCGGCGGCAACATCTTCCGTGGTGTGGCCGGCGGTTCGGTCGGCATGGACCGGGCCACCGCCGACTACATGGGTATGCTCGCCACGGTGATGAACGCGCTGGCCCTGGCCGACACGATGCGCCTGGAGGGCATGACCGCTCGGGTCATGTCCGCCCTGAGCATCGACCAGGTCGTGGAGCCGTACGTGCGTCCGAAGGCGCTGCAGTATCTCGAAGAAGGCAAGGTGGTGGTTTTTGCGGCCGGAACGGGCAATCCGTTCTTCACCACCGACACGGCGGCTGCGCTGCGCGGGGCGGAGATCGGTGCGCAGATCATGCTCAAGGCCACCAAGGTGGATGGCGTGTACACCGCCGATCCCAAGAAGGATCCGTCGGCCACGCGCTATCCGAGCCTCACCTTCGATGAGGCGATCGCCAAGAACCTCGGCGTTCTGGATGCCACGGCGTTTGCGCTGTGCCGCGATCAGAAGCTGCCGATCAAGGTGTTTTCCATCTTCAAGGCCGGCGCCCTCAAGCGCGTGGTCATGGGCGAGGACGAAGGCACGCTGGTGCACGTCTGAAGCCGGGAGACGATGATGAGCATTTCCGAGATCAAGAAGACCGCCGAGGCCAAGATGGACAAGTCCATCGAGGCCTTGAAGAGTGAACTGGGCAAGATCCGCACGGGTCGGGCCCACCCCGGCATCCTGGACCAGATCCACGTGGAGTACTACGGCTCCATGCTGCCGCTGAGCCAGGTGGCGAACGTGTCGCTGATCGACGCGCGCACCATCAGCGTCCAGCCGTGGGAAAAGCCCATGGTGGCCAAGGTCGAGAAGGCCATCCGCGAGTCGGACCTGGGCCTGAACCCGTCCACGATGGGTGACCTGATCCGTGTGCCGATGCCTGCGCTGACCGAAGAGCGTCGCAAGGAACTGACCAAGGTGGCCCGCCACACCGGCGAGGAAGCCAAGGTGGCCGTGCGCAACCTGCGCCGTGACGCCAACGATCACGCCAAGCGTCTCCTGAAGGACAAGGAGATCAGCGAGGACGACGAGCGCCGCAGCCAGGACGAGATCCAGAAGCTGACCGACCGCCACATCGCCGAGATCGACAAGGTGGTTCAGGCCAAGGAAGCCGACATCCTGGCGGTCTGAGCACAGTGGCGACTTCCGACCCGAAATCGGCGGTGCCTCGCCACATTGCCATCGTCATGGATGGCAACGGGCGCTGGGCCAATCGCCGCCTCATGCCGCGTGTGGTGGGGCACAAGTTCGGTGTGGACGCGCTGGTGCGCATCATCCATGCCTGTGCCGACCGCGGGGTCGAGCACCTGACGGTGTTCGCGTTTTCGTCCGAGAACTGGAAGCGCCCCGAGGAAGAGGTCTCCGGGCTGATGAACCTCGTTCTGGTGGCGGTGTCCAAGTACCTGGCCCGCATGGACGAGATCGGCGTGCGCGTGCGCATCATCGGGGACCGCAGCGTGGTGTCCGAGAAGGTGCGTGCCGCCTGGGACCACGCCGAGAGGATCACCGAGAAGAACACCCGTCTGACGGTCAATGTGGCCTTCAATTACGGCGGGCGTTGGGATGTGATCCAGGCTTGCCAGCGCGCCATGCGCGATGGGGTGAAGCCGGAAGAGCTGACCGAGGATCGCCTGGCCTCGTACACCTCGCTGGCTTACGCGCCGGAGCTCGACCTGTTCATCCGAACCGGCGGCGAGTACCGCATTTCCAACTTCCTGCTGTGGCAGGTGGCTTACGCCGAACTGGTCTTCACCGACACGCTGTGGCCCGATTTCGACGAGAAGGCGCTGGATGCCTGCCTCTCGGACTTCGCCCGGCGCGATCGCCGTTTCGGACGTGTGAAGACCGACATCGGCGCGGGCGGCACGCCCGTGTCCGTTCCTTCCTCCTGATCGGCGCCTCGCGGCGTCGCTTGCCATGCTCAAGCAACGCGTCATCACGGCCGTGATCCTGATGCTGGTGCTGTTGCCGGCACTGTTCTCGGCCCAGGCCTGGCCTTTTGCCCTGTTGTCCATCGCCATGATCGCTGCTGCGGCTTGGGAGTGGTCGCGGCTGAATGGGCGCCAGGGCCTGCCTGCCTATGCGGCGGGTGCCGGTTTGGCCCTGGCCACGGGCATCACCGCGCTGGGGGGGGCGAACGTGCCGGCTTGGCTGTGGTGGGCGGCGTGGCCGGCGTGGGTGCTGGGTGGCAGTCTGGTGCTGAGTCGTGGCGTGGCGGCATGGCCGAATGTGCCGCAGTCCTTCCGGCAGGCTGGGGGGTTGCTGCTGCTGTGGCTGGCTTGGCTGGCCATCTGGAAAGCCAAGTCGGTCGGGCTCAATTTCTTGCTTTCCACGCTGTGCCTGGTGTGGATGGCCGACATCGCCGCCTATTTCAGCGGGCGCGCTTTTGGTCGACGCAAGCTGGCACCTTCGATCAGCCCCGGTAAAAGCTGGGAGGGGGTGATCGGTGGCATGGTGGGTGTGGCGGTGCTGGCCGGGGTCTGGATGCAGATCGACGCTCGGGTCGCCGTGGACAGCCTGAGCCTGTACAGCCGCCTTTGGCAGCAGTGGGGTGTCGCTGGCACCGTGGGGGCTTGCGCCGCGCTGGCGGGCATGAGCGTCGTGGGCGACCTGTTCGAATCGCTGGTCAAGCGGGCGGCAGGGGCCAAGGACAGCAGCCAGTTGCTGCCGGGCCATGGCGGCGTGCTCGACCGCATCGACGCCCTTTTGCCGGTGTGCCCGTTGGCCCTGGCCCTCATTCAGTGATCGGTTCCATGTCGATTGATCTTGCCTCGCGCGGCGTTCAGCGCATCAGTGTTCTCGGCTCCACGGGCTCGATCGGTTGCAACACGCTGGATGTGCTGTCGCGCCACCCCGAGCGTTTTGAAGTGTTTGCCCTCACGGCCCACAGCAGGGTCGAGGCGTTGGCTGGGCAATGCCTGCAGTGGCGTCCCCGCTATGCCGTGATGCCGACGGCGGAACTGGCGTCGGATCTGTCGGCCCGCCTGAAGGCGGCCGGCCTGCGCACCGAGGTGCTGGTGGGCGAACAGGCCCTGGAAGAGGTGTCGGCTCATCCGGACGTGGACATGGTCATGGCGGCCATCGTCGGGGCGGCGGGTCTGCGCCCGTGCCTGGCCGCGGCCCGGGCCGGCAAGCGGCTGCTGCTGGCCAACAAGGAAGCGCTGGTGGTCGGCGGCGCCTTGTTCATGCGCGCGGTGAAGGAGGGTGGCGCCACGCTGCTGCCCATCGACAGCGAACACTCGGCGATTTTCCAGTGCCTGCCCGAGGAGCGGGACGCCTGGGCGCGGCGCATCGACCACATCGTGCTGACCGCCTCCGGGGGGCCGTTCCGCCAGCGCGATCCCTCGACCTTTGCAGCGATCACGCCGGACCAGGCCTGCGCACATCCGAACTGGAGCATGGGCCGCAAGATCTCGGTTGATTCGGCCACGATGATGAACAAGGCGCTGGAAGTGATCGAGGCACGCTGGTTGTTCGATCTCGCGCCGCGCGATGTGCGTGTGGTCATTCACCCGCAGAGCATCATCCATTCGATGGTCGTGTGCCGAGACGAGTCGGTGCTGGCTCAGCTCGGCACGCCCGACATGCGTGTGCCGATCGCTTATGGCCTGTCGTGGCCGGAGCGCATTGAATCTGGCGCGAGCCGGCTGGATTTCACTCAATTGTCGTCGCTGACGTTCGAGCCGGCGGACGAGGCCCGGTATCCGGGACTCTATCTGTCGTGGCGGGCGCTGGAGTCTGTGGAAGGCAGCACGACCGTGCTCAACGCCGCCAACGAGGTGGCTGTGGCCCGCTTCCTGGACGGAGCCCTGCGTTTCGACCAGATCCACCAGGTCAACCGGGAAACCCTGGATGCGCTGGAGGTTCGCGTCGGCGATGCCGAGAGCGTCGAAGGCTTGCTGGAACTCGATGCCCGCGCCCGGGTCCGAGCGACGGACATCGTCGAGCGGTTGCGTGGCTGAGATCCGCCGGATCTCCGGCGCACCGATGGTGTGCCCCCCCTCATTTCCGGAGCCTTTCATGACCACCCTGATCGCCTTTGTCGTGACGTTGGGGATTTTGATCCTCGTGCACGAGTGGGGCCACTACCGTGTGGCGCGTGCCTGTGGTGTCAAGGTCCTGCGTTTTTCCATCGGCTTCGGCAAGCCTTTGTGGACCCGGCGCGTCGGTGAAACCGAGTGGTCGCTGGGCGCCTTGCCGCTCGGGGGCTATGTGAAGATGCTCGACGAGCGTGAGGGTCCGGTGGATCCGGCCGAGCGGCACCGTGCGTTCAATCGCAAGTCGCTCTGGCAACGCAGTGCCGTGGTGTTGGCCGGGCCCCTGGCCAATCTGGTGCTGGCGGTGGGTTTGTACGCCGCCTCATACTGGATCGGCACCGAGGAGCCGGCTGCCGTGGTGGGTTCGCCCGCCAGCAGCAGCCTGCTGTCGACGGCGGGCGTGCAAGCGGGCGACCGGGTGCGGGCCCTGGCTGTGCTGGATCGCGACGATGACAGCGCCCTTGGGGGGCATGAGTGGGAATCGGTGGCGTCGCTGTCGGATCTGCGCTGGCAGCTCACCCGGTCGGCTCTCGATGGGCAGGACGTGCTGCTCGACATCCGCGGTTTGTCTGGGGGGCAGCGAGAGGTGCTGGTTCCGCTGTCGCGCCTGGAAAGCCGCGAGCCGGATGCCCAGATGATGCGGGTCATCGGGCTCGGCGCACCCTATTCCGAGCCCGTCCTGGGCGAGGTGGTGATCGGTGGCCCGGCGGCGCACGCGGGGCTGGCGCGGGGCGACCGTGTGCTGCGCGTGAATGGCGCGACGGTCGTGGACGCGGCGTCCCTGCGCCACCAGATCCGTGACAGTGGCGTGCAACAGGCCCCCACGCCCCAGCAGTGGGACGTCCAGCGTGGCATGCGGGTGCTGACCTTGACCGTTCAACCCATGCGGGTGGAAGAGCGCGGTCAGCACTTCGGGCGTATCGAGGCCGTGGTGGGAGCTTCGCCGGAAATCGTCCATGTGCGATACGGAGGGCTGGAGGGCCTGCACCGGGGATGGCTGCGCACGGGCGACATGATCGTCACGTCGCTGAAGATGTTCGGCCGCATGCTCACGGGGGACGTCTCCGTGCGCAATCTGAGCGGTCCCTTGACGATCGCCGACTACGCCGGGCAGTCGGCCCACATGGGATTGGCCTATTACCTGGGCTTCCTGGCCGTGGTCAGCGTGAGCCTGGGTGTTCTGAACCTCCTGCCGCTGCCGATGCTCGACGGTGGACACCTCCTGTATTATCTGGTGGAGGGAGTGATCGGGCGTCCGATCCCCGATGCGTGGATCGAGCGGCTGCAACGAGGCGGGTTGGTGGTCATTTTGTTGATGATGTCGCTCGCCCTGTACAACGATGTGGCCCGCCTCATGGGCCTGTGAAGACGGCATGCGATCTTTCCAGTTCCCCCCCATTTCCCTGCGTCCCCTGAGCTGTGCCGTGGCCTTTGCCGCCGCACAGGTGTGTCTTCCGGCCTGGGCGGCCTCGCCGTTCACGGTTCAGGACATCCGCATCGAAGGCCTGCAGCGCACCGAAGCCGGAACGGTCTTTTCGGTGCTGCCTTTCCGCATCGGGGACACCTATTCCGACGAGAAAGGGGCGGCCGCGTTGCGTGCCCTGTTCGCCACGGGCCTGTTCAAGGACGTGCGCCTGGAGGTGGAAGGCGCGGCCGTGGTGGTGGTGGTCGAAGAACGCCCCATCATCGCCAACGTCGACTTCACCGGTACCCGCGAGTTCGACCGCGATACGCTGGTCAAGGCGCTCAAGAGCATCGGTGTCGGGGAAGGGCAGCCTTTCGACAAGGCACAGGCCGACAAGGCCGAGCAGGAACTCAAGCGCCAGTACCTGTCGCGCAGCCTGTATGGCGTCGAAGTGGTCACCACCGTCACGCCGGTCGAGCGCAACCGCGTCAACGTCAACTTCGCCGTCAGCGAGGGGGGCGTGGCCCGCATCCGCAACATCCACATCACCGGCAATCAGGCCTTCTCGGAGGGCACGCTGCTGTCCCAGCTCGACCTGACCACCGGCGGCTGGATGACCTGGTACACGAAGAGCGATCGCTATTCGCGGGCCAAGCTCAACGCCGACCTGGAAACGCTGCGCGCCTACTACCTCAACCGCGGTTATCTGGAGTTCAAGGTCGAGTCCACGCAGGTGGCCATCTCGCCGGACAAGCAGGACATCGACATCACCGTCAACGTCAGCGAAGGCATGCGCTACACCGTCACGGGTGTGAAGCTGGCCGGTGATTTCCTCGGCAAGAACGCGGAGTTCGAATCCCTGGTGACCATCAAGCCGGGTGAGCCCTACCGTGCCGAAGACGTGGCGGAGACCCAGCGGGTGTTTTCCGATCGCTTCGGTTCGTTCGGCTACGCCTTTGCCAAGGTGGAACCCGTGCCGCAGATCGACCGCAACACCGGGCGGGTGGCGGTCACGCTCACGGGTGATCCGGGACGTCGTGTCTATGTGCGTCGCGTCAACGTCGCAGGCAACACCAAGACCCGCGACGAGGTGATCCGCCGCGAATTCCGCCAGTTCGAATCGGCCTGGTATGACAGCCGCCGCATCAAGCTTTCGCGTGACCGTGTGGACCGCCTGGGCTACTTCGGGGAAGTGGACGTCGAGACCTCCGAGGTGCCGGGGACCTTTGACCAGGTCGACCTGACGGTGACGGTCAAGGAAAAGCCCACTGGCAGCCTGCTGCTTGGGGCGAACTTCTCCAGCTCCGAAAAGCTGTCGTTTTCGGGCTCGATCAAGCAGGACAACATCTTCGGCTCCGGCAACTACCTGGGCATCGAGCTCAACACCAGCCGTTACAGCCGCACGGTGGTGCTGTCCAGCGTGGATCCCTACTTCACGAACGACGGGGTGTCCCGTTCGCTCGACGTGTTCTACCGGACCAACAAGCCGCTCAACAGTTCGGGTGAAGAGTACAAGCTGGTCACGCCGGGCGCGGCGGTGCGGTTCGGCATTCCGTTCTCGGACTACGACACGGTGTTCCTGGGCATTGGTGTGGAGCGCACCGAGATCCGTTCGTCGTCGACGCTGCCGGAGAACTATGAGCGGTTCCGCTACACCTACGGCGACAAGAGCACGTCCGTGCCCGTGACGCTGGGTTGGCAGCGCGATGGCCGAGACAGTGCGCTGGTGCCCAACGACGGCCGTTACCAGCGTGTGAACCTGGAGTGGGGCATCGGCGGCGACACCCGCTACCTGCGCAGCAACTACCAGATCCAGCAGTACTTCCCGTTGTCCAAGAAGTTCACGCTGGGCCTGAACGGTGAACTGGGATGGGGCACGGGCTTGGGCGGGCGCCCCTATCCGATCTTCAAGAACTTCTACGGCGGGGGCCTGGGCACCGTCCGGGCGTTCGACCAAAGCTCGCTGGGTCCGGTCGACGTGACCAACACCTACATTGGCGGCAACAAGCGGCTCAACCTCAATGCAGAGCTGTACGTGCCGTTCCCCGGGGCGGGCAACGACCGCACGCTGCGGTTGTTCGGATATGCCGATGCGGGCAACGTGTGGGGACCGGACCAGAACATCAGCGTCACCGCGGACAACCCCTTGCGGGTATCGGCGGGCATCGGCCTGTCGTGGATCTCTCCGGTGGGCCCGCTCAAGCTGAGCTGGGGCACGCCTTTGCGTTATGCGCGCACGGATAGAATCCAGCGCTTCCAGTTCCAGATCGGTACTGCATTCTGATGACGAAATCCTTCATTCGCCCCGTCTTGGCTGCCGCTTGTGTGGTCCTGACCACGCTGACGTCGGTCGGGGTTCAGGCGCAGGAGTTGCGCATCGGCTACGTCAACGGTGACCGGGTCCTGCGGGATGCGGCCCCGGCCAAGGCGGCGCTGGCCAAGTTGGAGTCGGAATTCGGCAAGCGTGACCGTGAGCTCAACGAGGCCGCCACCCGGCTCAAGGCCACGGCGGATCGCCTGGAGAAGGACGCCCCGACGCTGACCGAGTCCGAACGGGCCCGGCGCCAGCGTGACTTGCTGGACCAGGACCGGGATCTGCAGCGCCGACGCCGGGAGTTCCAGGAAGACTTCGCCCAACGCAAGAACGAGGAGACCCAGGTGGTCTTGGAACGTGCGAATCGGGCGATCAAGCAGATCTTCGATCAGGAGAAGTACGACCTGATCGTGCAGGACGCAGTCTTTGCGTCCGCGCGGGTCGACATCACCGACAAGGTCATTCGCGTACTCAATACCTCTGGCGGCCGCTGAACATGGATCCGGTTTCCCTGCAGACGCTGCAGGCAGCGCTGGGCGGGGAACTGTCCGGTGATGCCGGAGCCACTGTGGTGCGCATCGCCCCGCTGGCCAGTGCAGTCGAGGGTGACATCACCTTCGTGACCCACGCCAAGTACTTGGCGACCCTGAAAGCGACGAAGGCCTCCTGTGTCATCGTATCGCCGGCTTTGGCCGACGAGGTGCCCGCCGACTGCGCGCGGCTGGTGGCCCCCGATCCCTACCTCTATTTCGCCCGGCTCACCCAATGGTGGGCCTCCCAGGGGGCGTGCCCTGCCGAGGCGGGCGTGCATCCCACGGCCGTCGTGGCTTCGGATGTCGAGTGGGGGGAGGGTGTGAGCGTCGGACCGCACGCCGTGATCGAGCCGGGCGTGCGCCTGGGCAACGGGGTCGTGATCGGGGCGCAGTGTTATCTGGGCCGCGGGGTCCAGGTGGGACCGGGTACCCGGTTGTCGCCGCGTGTGACGCTGATGCAGGGCGTGCGCCTGGGGGCCCGCTGTCTGCTCCACAGCGGCGCGGTGCTGGGGGCCGACGGTTTTGGGTTTGCACCCTCGCCCGAAGGTTGGGTGAAGATCGAGCAGCTCGGTTCGGTGGTGGTGGGGGACGACGTCGAGATCGGCGCCAACACCTGCATCGACCGGGGGGCGCTCGACGACACCGTCATCGGCAATGGCGTCAAGCTCGACAACCAGATCCAGATCGGACACAACGTGCAGATCGGCGACCATGCCGCGCTGGCGGGGTGCACCGGTGTGGCTGGCAGCACGCGCATCGGCCGCGGCTGCACCATCGGTGGCTCCGGGATGATCCTGGGTCACCTTGAACTGGCCGATGGTGTGCACATCTCGGCCGCCAGCGTGGTGATGCGCTCCATCACCAAGCCCGGGCTCTACACCGGGATTTTTCCGATCGACGAGAACGGTTCCTGGGAAAAGAACGCGGCGTCCGTGCGCCAGCTGTCGGCCTTGCGTGACCGTCTCCGTGCCCTAGAAAAGAAGAGCAAGCCATGAGCGTGATGGACATTCACCAGGTTCTGAAAAAACTCCCGCACCGCTATCCGTTCCTGCTGGTGGACAAGGTGGTCGAACTGGAGGAAGGCAAGCGCATCCTGGCGGTGAAGAACGTCACGATGAACGAGCCGCACTTCACGGGGCACTTCCCGCACCGTCCGGTCATGCCGGGGGTGCTGATCCTCGAAGCGATGGCCCAGGCGGCCGGCGTGCTGTACTTCGTGACGGACGGTACCGAACCGGACGAAAAGACGGTGTTCTATTTCGCCGGCATCGACGGTGCACGCTTCAAGCGTCCGGTCGAGCCGGGTGACCAGCTGATGATGGACGTGACCCTGGACCGTGCACGGGCCGGCATGTTCAAGTTCACGGGCAAGGCGACCGTGGATGGGGAACTGGTCTGCGAAGCCACGCTGATGTGCACCAAGCGCACCGTGGAGTGAGGTCGGCGATGTCCCGGATCCACCCCACCGCGCTGGTCGATCCGTCGGCACAGCTGGCCGATGACGTGGTCGTCGGTCCGTACACCGTCATCGGTCCGCAGGTGCGCATCGGGGCGGGCACGCAGGTGGGCGCGCACTGCGTCATCGAGGGCCGCACGACCATCGGCTGCGACAACCGCATCTTCCAGTTCAACTCCATCGGGGCCATGCCCCAGGACATGAGCCATGGGGGCGAGGTCACCGAACTGGTGATCGGTGACCGCAACACGATCCGCGAGTTCTGTACGTTCAACACCGGGACGTACAAGGAAGACGGCGTCACCCGCGTGGGGTCTGACAACTGGATCATGGCCTACGTGCACCTCGCCCACGACGTCCGTCTGGGCGATCACTGCGTGCTGGCCAACAACGCCACGCTGGCTGGGCATGTGCACGTCGGCGACTGGGCCACGATCGGGGGCTTGAGCGGGGTGCACCAGTTCGTGCACATCGGGGCCCACGCCATGATCGGTTTCCAGGGACACGTCGCCCAGGATGTGCCGCCTTTCATGACCGTGGACGGCAACCCGCTGGCGGTGCGCGCCGTCAACGTCACCGGGCTGCGTCGCCGGGACTTCAGCAACGAGCGCATCGCGGTGATCAAGCAGATGCACAAATTGCTGTATCGCTCTCAACTGGCGTTGGACCAGGCCATGGCGGAGATTGCCGCGCTGCAGGCCGCGGAGCCGGTTTCGGCGCCGGATCTGCAGGTGATGATCGACTTCGTGGCCGCCGCGCGCCGCGGCTTGGTGCGCTGAGGCTTCGTGGGCCCGGGCTTGCGTGACCCGCGCATCGGGATGGTGGCGGGGGAAACCTCCGGTGATTTGCTCGCGGGGCTTCTGCTTCGGGCCTTGCGCCAGCGATGGCCCGCACTCGAATCCTTCGGCATGGGAGGACCCCGCATGGCCGAGCAGGGTTTCGAGGCCTGGTGGCCGCACGATCTGCTGGCCCTGCACGGGTACAGCCTTGAAGTTCTGCGCAAGGTCTGGGGCCTGCTGAAGCTGCGCCGATCGCTGGGTGATCGCCTGCTGGCCGACCGGCCCGACGTGTTCATCGGGGTGGATGCCCCGGACTTCAACCTCGGTCTGGAGGCTCGGCTCAAGCGCGAAGGGGTCCGCACGATCCATTTCGTGAGCCCATCCATCTGGGCGTGGCGCGGCGAGCGCATCCACAAGATCCGCGATTCCGTGGATCACGTGCTGTGCCTGTTTCCTTTCGAGCCTGAGATCTACGAGCGGGCGGGCATCTCGGCGACCTACGTCGGACACCCGCTGGCCGATGCCATTCCCCTGGAGGTGCCGCAGGCGCAGGCCCGGCTTGCGCTGGGACTGGACGCCGGGGCCCGGGTGGTGGCGCTGCTGCCGGGCAGTCGGCGCGGCGAGATCGAGTGCATCGGTCCCCGCTTGCTGGGTGCCGCGGCCTTGCTGAAGGCCAGGCGCCCGGAGCTTGAATTTGTGCTGCCGGCCATTCCCCGCCTGAGGTCGATGGTGGAGGCCCAGTGCGCGCAGCATGCCCCCCACGCGGGAATCCGTGTGTTCGACGGACGTTCCCACGAGGTGCTGGCCGCGTGTGACCTGACCCTCATCGCCAGTGGCACCGCCACGCTGGAGGCGGCGCTTTTCAAGCGTCCGATGGTCATCGCCTACAACATGCACCCGCTGTCGTGGTGGCGCATGCGCCGCATGGCCTATCAGCCGTGGGTGGGACTGCCCAACATCCTGCTGCGGGAATTCGCGGTGCCCGAATTGCTTCAGCAAGACTGCACGCCCGAGGCCTTGGCCCGCGAGAGCGAGGCCTGGCTGGACGATCCGCTGCGTCGCCAGGCGGTGGAGCAGAAATTCAACGACTTGCACCTGCAATTGCGGCAGGACACCGCCACACGGGCCACCGATGCCATTGTTCGTTTCCTTGGCCGATGATCCGGTGATCGTGCGCGTGGCGGGGGTCGACGAGGCCGGGCGCGGGCCTCTGGCCGGACCGGTCTTTGCCGCAGCCGTGATCCTCGACCCGACACGACCGATCGTGGGGTTGGCGGATTCCAAGAAGCTCTCCGAGAAGCGACGCGAGCGTCTGTACGACGAGATCTGTGAGCGGTCTCTGGCCTGGTGCGTCGCCCAGGCGTCGGTCGAGGAGATTGACCGGCTCAACATCCTGCACGCCACGATGCTGGCCATGCAGCGCGCGGTGGAGGGCTTGTCGGTGGTGCCGGGGCGGGTGGTGGTCGATGGCAACCGGTTGCCCAAGCTGTCGGTTCCTGGCGAGGCCATCGTCAAAGGGGATGCCACGGAGCCCGCGATTTCGGCCGCATCGATCCTGGCCAAGGTGTCTCGTGATCGAGACTGCCTGAAGCTGCATGCCGCGTTTCCTGAATACGGGCTGGCCGTCCACAAGGGATACCCGACGGCCGCCCACCTGCAGGCGTTGGAGCGGCTCGGTCCCACGCCGCACCATCGCCTGTCGTTCGGGCCGGTGCGCAAGGCCCAGCGGGCACGAGAGACAATGGGGCCATGACCCCACCTGTGAGACAACTGTCCTCCCGCGCCCACGCGCTGATCAAGAAGCTGCATCGACTGGCCCGTGAGGCGGGCGCCTACCGCCGTCTGGGTGAGGTGTGGCTGGAAGGGGATCACCTGTGCCGGGCCTGGCTCGACCGGGCACACCCGCCCGGCCTGATGGTGATCGGCGCCTCGGCCTGGGGTCAGCCGTTCACGCGGGAACTGGCGCTGCGTGGGACCGAGGTGGTGGTGGTCGAGGACGCCTTGCTGTCGGACATCAGCTCGCTCGAGTCTCCGGCGCCCATTGGCATGCTGGTGGCTTTGCCTTCGGCCTCCTGCACGCCCCAGGCTGGCATGCGCACCGTGGTCCTTGATCGGCTGCAGGATCCCGGCAACGTGGGCACCATCCTGCGCAGTGCGGCCGCCTTGGGGGGTTGGCAGGTGCTGGCACTCAAGGGTTGTGCGGCGCTGTGGTCCCCCAAGGTGCTTCGTGCGGCCATGGGCGCGCATTTTGGATTGCACCTGGTGGAAGGGTTGGATCCCGCCTCGTTGGATGGCCTGGGGGTACCGCTGGTGGCCACCAGCTCACATGCCCCTTCGGCGATTCATGAGCTGGATCTCCCCGATCCTTGCGCCTGGGTGTTCGGGCACGAAGGGCAGGGCGTCGCACCCGAGTTGATCGAGCGCTGCGGACTCACCGTGCGCATTCCCCAGCCGGGCGGCGAGGAATCGCTGAACGTGGCGAGTGCGGCGTCCATCTGCCTGTACGAATCATTGCGCCAGACCCTGCGGCGCCCGTCCTGAGGGCCTTGATGGTCCGCCGCTGCCGATCAGTAGATCAGCCGGTCGGGCCGGATGTCGCGCAAGATCGTGGTGGCGATCTCCTCGATCGACTTGTGTGTCGACGACAGCCAGCCGATGCCTTCGCGCTTCATCAGGCGTTCGGCCTCGTTGATCTCGTAGCGGCAGTTCTCGATCGCGGCGTACTTGCTGCCGGGGCGGCGCTCGTTGCGGATCTGGCTCAGGCGGTCGGCATCGATGGTGAGACCGAAGCACTTGCGCTTGTATGGGGCCAGCATCGACGGCAGGTTGTTGCGCTCGAAGTCTTCCGGGATCAGCGGGTAGTTGGCGGCCTTGATGCCGTGCTGCATGGCCAGGTACAACGAGGTCGGCGTCTTGCCGCTGCGGCTCACGCCCACCAGGATCACGTCGGCCTCGGCCAGGTTGCGCGAGGACTGGCCGTCGTCGTGTGCCAGCGAGTAGTTGATGGCCTCGATGCGGTCGTGATACTCCTGCGACTTGGCCACATCCGAGAAGCGGCCCACGCGGTGGTTGCTCTTGATGCCGAGTTCGGATTCGAGAGGCTCCACGAAGGTGCGGAACATGTCCAGCACGAGCGCGTTGGACTTGTCGTGGATCAGGCTGCGTGCATCTTCGTTCACCACGGTCGTGAAGACCACCGGACGGCCCTCCTCGGTGGCGGTGGTGTTGATCTCCCGCACAATCTGTTCAGCCTTTTCCACCGAATCGATGAAGGGGCGGCGAACGTGCCTGAACTTGGTCGAGAACTGGGCGAGGATCGAGTTGCCGAAGGTTTCGGCGGTGATCCCGGTGCCGTCGGAAACGAAAAAGACGGTGCGGTTGGGCATGGCAGACATGGCGTTCGGATGCAAAGACTGCGTCAGTCTCATAAAAATTCTGCATTTCGTCCAGTGGAAATTGACATGACGCCGAAGGTTCCTCCTAGAATCTCGGGCAACTCGCTCCCACGCATCGGCCGGCTGACACACCTCCTCGACCGAACAACAACTCCAACCTGATCGAGGATGGTCTGCGCGTGATGGCCTTGTGGCCGATGTGACGGAGAGCCCCCAGTTTTTTTACATCGTGGAGCTTTGTCATGTCTTCTGTATCCCTGGCCACCGCGCTGGTTGCACCGTTCGAGCAACTGCGCATGACCGACGTCGACACCGTGGGGGGCAAGAACGCCTCGCTCGGCGAGATGATCAGCCAACTGGCCGCTTCCGGCGTGCGTGTGCCCGGTGGTTTTGCCACCACGGCCCATGCCTTCCGCCAGTTCCTGACCTTCAACAGCCTGACCGAGAAGATCAACGCCCGCCTGGACGCGCTCGACACCGATGACGTGCGTGCGCTGGCCGAAGCCGGTGCCGAGATCCGCGGTTGGGTCGAGGCCGCACCGTTCCCGGCCGACCTGGAAGCCGGCATCCGCGCCGAGTACGAGCGTCTGACCGCCGGCAACCCCGGTGCCTCGTTCGCCGTGCGCTCGTCGGCCACCGCCGAGGACCTGCCCGACGCCTCGTTCGCCGGTCAGCAGGAGTCCTTCCTGAACGTCGTCGGCATCGACGAGATCCTGCACAAGATCCGCGAGGTGTTCGCCTCGCTGTACAACGACCGCGCCATCTCCTACCGCGTGCACAAGGGCTTCACCCACGCTGAGGTGGCCCTGTCGGCGGGCATCCAGCGCATGGTGCGCTCGGATCTGGCCGCTTCGGGCGTGATGTTCACCATCGACACCGAGTCCGGTTTCCAGGATGTGGTCTTCATCACCTCCAGCTACGGCCTGGGCGAGACGGTGGTGCAGGGTGCCGTCAATCCGGACGAGTTCTATGTGCACAAGCCCGCCCTGAAGGCTGGCAAGTTCCCGGTCATCCGCCGCTCGCTGGGTTCCAAGCTGATCCGCATGGAGTTCTCGTCGCCGGAAGAGAAGGCCGCGTCGGGCAAGCTGGTGAAGACCACCGACACGCCGCCGGAGATGCGCAACCGCTACTCGCTGACCGACGCGGACGTCACCGAACTGGCCGGCTACGCGATGATCATCGAGCAGCACTACGGTCGCCCGATGGACATCGAATGGGGTAAGGACGGCGGTGACGGCAAGCTCTACATCCTGCAGGCCCGTCCCGAGACGGTGAAGAGCCAGGCCGCCGGCCAGGCTGAGCACCGCTACAAGCTCAAGGGCCACAGCGCCGTGCTGGCCGAAGGCCGCGCCATTGGCCAGAAGATCGGTGCCGGTCCCGTCCGACTGGTGCACAACATCTCCGAGATGGATCGCGTGCAGCCCGGCGACGTGCTGGTCACCGACATGACCGACCCCAACTGGGAGCCGGTGATGAAGCGCGCCAGCGCCATCGT
>CAYYCN010000074.1:0-15980 GCA_964470355.1 uncultured Sphaerotilus sp. | reverse complement strand
GGTCCTCAATGCCGGCGGCTTCCGGCTCGGGACCGACCAGCTTGGGATCGCCCGCGCCGTGCGCCTTGCCGAAGGTGTGGCCGCCGGCCACCAGGGCCACGGTTTCCTCGTCGTCCATGGCCATGCGGGCGAAGGTCTCGCGCACGTCGCGGCCGGAAGCGACCGGGTCGGGGTTGCCGTCCGGACCTTCCGGGTTCACGTAGATCAGGCCCATCTGCACGGCGGCCAGCGGGTTGTCGAGCTCGCGTTGGCCGTGATAGCGGCTGTTGGGCTTGTCGCTGGTGGCCAGCCATTCCTTTTCGGCACCCCAGTAGACGTCTTCCTCGGGCGCCCAGATGTCGGGGCGACCGCCGGCAAAGCCGAAGGTCTTGAAACCCATCGATTCGAGCGCGACGTTGCCGGCCAGGATCATCAGGTCGGCCCACGACAGCTGCCGACCGTACTTCTGCTTGACCGGCCACAGCAGGCGGCGGGCCTTGTCGAGGTTGCCGTTGTCGGGCCAGCTGTTGAGCGGTGCGAAGCGCTGGTTTCCGGTGCCACCGCCGCCGCGGCCATCATGGATGCGGTAGGTCCCGGCGCTGTGCCAGGCCATGCGGATGAACAGGCCACCGTAGTGGCCCCAGTCGGCCGGCCACCAGTCCTGCGAATCGGTCATCAGGGTGCGCAGATCGGCCACAACCGCGTCCAGATCCAGCGTCTTGAAGGCCTCGGCGTAGTTGAAAGCTACGCCCATCGGGTCAGACTCGGCCGTGTGCTGGTGAAGGATGCCGAGCTTGAGCTGGTGGGGCCACCAGTCGGTGTTGGTGGTGGGCTTCGGAGCGGACTGGGCTTGGTGGAACGGGCACTGGGATTCGGTGGTCATGTGTCTCTCCTTCGTTCGACGAATGCCGGGTCAGGCGGCGTGGAATGAATCTTGAAGTCAGACCGCCACGGGGTCCATTTGGTTCTGCCAATGCCAGCGATAGGCAGGACGCACTCACCCATCACCGGCCCGCCTCCACCCCTGGGCGAAGAAGAGCCGTCCCCTAAAATCCCTCGCCGATCCACGTCCCAGACCCGACGCGCCAGGATCCGGACCGCCCCCTAATCATGAGGCTTCTCAACCATGACCGAACGCGCCTCCACCTCATGCATCAGGTTGCTGTACAAGTATCTGGAAAGTCGCGGACTGGACCCGCACGCCACCCTGGGCCAATCCCCCCCACCCTTCGACCCGACGGGACGGTCATTCATCCTGGTGTCGCATCTGGTGGAAATGCTCGAACGCGCCGACCAGGTCATTCGAGAACCCGCCCTCGGCCTGTCCGTCGGGTCCTTGATAGAGCCCGCCCATCTGGGACTGGTCGGATATCTGCTGCTCAATTGCAAGAATGTGGCGCAGGCCATTGCCAGAGACAAGGAATTCGCACGGCTGTACTGGGATCAGAACCAGGGCAGTTTCAGACCCGAACTCCGGGGGATTCGCGTGCACTGGAAAACCACCCCCAATCTACGCAATCGGCTGCTCCAGGAACACAACCTGGCCTCCATCGTCGCTTTTGCACGCAACCTCTGCGACGCCCCCAACGACGCGCCCCTCGAGGTCCATTTCACTTTTCCCCGACCGGCGGACACCGCACCTTACGAGCACTTTTTCAAATGCCCCGTCCACTTTGACGCCCCCATACTCTCCATGCTGTTCTCATACAGCATCCTGAGGGTTCCCATTCGTGAGCCGGATGAATCCCTGTACCACATTCTGGAAGCACAAGCCCGGGAAAGAATCGCCAAGGCCTATCCCAACCACGATTTCCTGAGCGACCTCCAGAAAGTCATTGCCGAGCAACTGGCCAACAGCGAATCCACGCTCATCACCTGCGCCCCGAAAATGAACTGCTCGGCCCGGACACTCCAACGCCGGCTGGAGGAACTGGACACCAACTTTCAATCCGTTTTGGACCTGACCCGGCAGAATCTATCCAAATCCTATTTATCCGATCCAGCGCTGCGCATGGCGGAGCTCTCTCAACTGGTCGGATATGCCGACCAGGCGGCTTTCACTCGCGCATTCAAGCGCTGGACCGGCATGAGCCCGTCACGCTGGCGCAAACAGGCGCAGCAAGTCCCTCAACAGGCCTTCCTGTAAGCCCATGTCCTCGCGCGTCTCCAACTCCTACGTCCGACTGCTGTACAAGTACCTTGAGCAGCGGGGGCTGGACGCCACCACCATCGTCGGCCGACCGGCACCGGCGGACGATCCGACGGGCCGGTCCTTTTCCCGGGTGTCGGAGTTGGTCGAATGGCTGGAACGGGCCGATCGGGCCATCGGCGAGCCGGCCATGGGCATTGCCGTCGGTGCGCTGATCGAGCCGGCCCACCTGGGCCTGGTCGGTTACTTGCTGCTCAGCTGCAAGACCCTCGTCCAGGCCGTGGCCCGCGACAAGGAGTTCGCCCGCCTCTACTGGGACCAGAACCAGGGCCGTTTCCGCCCCGAGTTGCGGGGGCTGCGCGTCTACTGGAAACCCGACGCCCACACCGGCAACCGACTGCTGCAGGAGCAGGGCATGGCCGCCATCGTCGCCTTTGCCCGAAACGCCTGCCAGGCCCCGGACGACGGCCCGCTGGAGGTTCACTTCTCGTTTCCACGCCCTGCGGACCTCTCGCCCTACGAAGCCTATTTCAAGTGCCCGGTGTTTTTTGGGGCGGAGCACTACTCGATGCTCATCCCATACCGGGTGCTGCTGTCGCCCATCCGCGCCCACGACGAATCCCTGCTGCGCCTTCTGGAAATGCAGGCACGGGACCGCATCCGCCGCTCGGCGCCCCACCACGACTTCATTTCATCGCTCCAGGAGACCATGGCCGAACAGTTGTCCCGGGGCGACACGACCCTGCAGTCCTGCGCCGACCGGATGAGCTGCTCGCCCCGCACCCTCCAGCGCCGGCTCGACGAGCGCCACACGTCGTTCCAGGAGGTGCTGGACCAGACGCGCCAGAACCTGTCGAAGTCCTACCTCTCCGACCCGGCCTTGCGCATCGCGGAACTGTCCCTGCTGGTCGGGTACGCCGATCAGGCCGCCTTCACCCGGGCTTTCAAGCGTTGGACCGGGATGAGCCCTTCCCACTGGCGCCGTCATGCGCAACGGGTGCACGACCACTCGTTCCTCTGAGCCGGGCCGCCAGCTCGCCCACAAAGCCGTCGAACCCCGAGAGCAGATCGGCATAGCGCCCCCCGCGATCAGGCGCCTCACCCTCTGGCCGAGGTTCCAGCGCTTCCAGGGCCAAGCAGGTCGCCTCCAGGGTGGAACGCTGCTCAGGCCGCCGGGCCACCCGAATCGCATAGCGGGACGAGGGCAACGCAGTCAAGGCCAGCCGAGGCAAAGCCAACAAGGCCGGGTTCTCAAACAGCAGCCGCAGACTCTTGCGCCAGGTGGCATCGAGAACGACCAGCCCGCTGGGCGGGCCCACCCCGGCCGGCGCTTCCGGCAACGCCGGGGTGTCGGGATAGAGCAGCACCGGCATCGGCCCCAGCTCGTTCAGCCAGCCCGTCAGGGCCTGGGGATCAAACACCGCCCCCACCTCCAAACGGCAGCGCGCCAGGCCCAGCGCCAGCAGGCGCGCGCTGCCCTTGGCCTGTTTCTCCTCCAACGGGTGCTGCAGCAACAGGACCGGCAGCACGTTCGGCGTGGGGCACACCCAATGGCAAAGACAGGTGGCTTGGGGTCTCAGGCAAAGGGGACAAACGGCTCTCACCCGCAAATGTTAGTGCGCGATGTCCCATCTGCCACAGGGGTTGCGGGCCAACCCCGATGCGCAACAGCCCGGCAAGGCCGACATTGCGGACATGGTCATCAGCGTTTTCGACCTCTTCAAGATCGGCATCGGACCGTCCAGTTCGCACACGGTGGGGCCGATGCGCGCGGCGGGGCTCTTCCTGACCCGGCTCACGCAGGCCGATCTCCTGCGACGGGTCGCCCGGGTGCAGGTCGAGTTGTTCGGCTCGCTGGGCGCCACCGGCCGGGGCCATGGCGCCGACCGTGCTGTGCTGCTGGGACTGGAGGGCGAAGACCCCGAGACCGTCGATCCGGACCACATCGCCCCCCGTCTGGCGGCCCTCCGCAGCGGCGCCCCGCTGCAACTGGCTGGACACCACCCGGTGGACTTCGTGGAAGCCCGGGACCTGCATCTCCTGGGTCGGCTGCGCCTGCCCTTCCATCCCAATGGACTCCGATTCCAGGCCTACGATGCCCGTGGAGACGTCCTGGATCGGCGGGATTTTTATTCGGTGGGAGGCGGTTTTGTCGTCGACGAGTCGCAGGCCGATGCCCATGCCACCGAGGACACCGATGCCACCCCCTGGCCCTACACCCACGCCACCGAGCTGCTGGCCCAGGTCCACCGCCGCGGTGGCACCATCGCCGATCTGGTGCGGGACAACGAGCGCGTGTGGCGCACCGATGCACAGATCGACCATCAGCTCGACCGGCTCTGGAGCGTCATGCAAGCGTGCATGACGCGGGGCTTCTCGGCCGACGGTGAATTGCCGGGTGGGTTTCGCGTCCGTCGGCGGGCGGCCGACTGGCATCGCCGGCTCACCACCCCCTCGGCGCCGTCCGATCCCCTGGTGGCGCTCGACTGGCTGAACCTCTGCGCCCTGGCCGTCAACGAGGAAAACGCCGCCGGGGGACGGGTGGTGACCGCCCCCACCAATGGGGCCGCAGGCATCGTGCCCGCCGTGCTGGATCACTACACCCGCTTCGTGCCCGGTGCCTGCGCGGCGGGACGGCGCGATTTCCTGCTCACGGCGGGGGCCATCGGCGGGCTCTACAAACGCAACGCCAGCCTGTCGGGCGCCGAAGTCGGGTGCCAGGGCGAGGTGGGGGTGGCCTGCTCCATGGCTGCGGCCGGGCTGGCCGCGGTCCTGGGCGGCACACCCGCCCAGGTGGAATGCGCCGCCGAGATCGGCATGGAACATCACCTGGGGCTGACCTGCGACCCCGTGGGCGGGCTGGTGCAGATTCCCTGCATCGAACGCAACGCCATCGCGGCCGTGCAAGCCCTCAACGCCGCCCGCATGGCCTTGCGGGGCGACGGTACGCACCACGTCAGCCTCGATCAGGTCATCAAGACCATGCGCGAGACCGGCGCCGACATGAACGCCAAATACAAGGAAACCGCCCTGGGCGGACTGGCCGTCAATCTGGTGGCCTGCTGAAGCCCTGCGGGGCAGGCCGCCGGGAATCGCCAGGCCTCACGAGGGACGGGTTTCCGCCTCCAGGCGGGAGGCCTGCGCGGCCTGTTGGCCCCGGCCAGCCTTCTTGGCCCGGTAGAGCAGCTGATCCGCCTGGTGCAGCAGCGCTCGCCAGTCCTGTTCGCCCCCTCGGGCCATCGACACCCCCACGCTCGCGCTGACCTGAATCCGGCGGCCCTCGATCTCGAACGGTTGACTGGCCGCCGCCAGCACCTTGTCGGCCACCCGCCGGGCCGTGGTCAGGTCGGGCACCCCTTCGAGCAGGATGGCGAACTCATCGCCGCCCAGGCGGGCCACGACGTCGGAACTGCGCACGGTCTCCGAGAGGCGTTTCGAGAACATCTGCAGCAGTTGGTCGCCCGTCTGGTGCCCGTAACGGTCGTTGACCGGCTTGAAATGGTCCAGATCGATGTAGAGCATGGCCAGTGAGGGCCCTTCCCCGCTCCACACCTTGCACTCGACCCGGCTCTCGAAGCCGGCTCGGTTGAGCAGGCCCGTCAACGGATCGCGCTCAGCCAGGTGGGACAAGCGATCCTGCTCGCGCCGCTGATGGGTGACGTCCTGGCTGATGCCCACAAAACCGTCGACCACGCCGTCCAGCGTCAGGGGAATGCAGCTCAGTGCCAGGTAGCGGGTGCCGTCCGGCCCTGGGTAGTCCAGCGTGAACTCGACCGCCTCACCACCGACCGCCCGGATCATGTACGGCTTGCGACGGGCCACCTCCTCGGTCCCCAGCACCTCGATCGCGGTGCGGCCAAGGATCTGAGAAGCCTCGCGCCCCACGTAATTCTGGAAGGCCTGGTTCACGTAGCGGTAGCGGCCCTGGGCATCGACGATGACCACGGTGGCGGGAATGGCCTCGGTGATCGCCTTCAGGACGTCCACCTGCCGCTGGCCCTGCTGGCGGACCTCGACGTCGGACGAGATGTCGCGCATCACCGCCGAGTAGCGCACCGGCTGGCCGTGGGCGCCCCGGTGGGCCAGCAACATGTGACTGAACGGCACGGACTTCTGCCCAATGCTCAGGCTGGCCTCCCCGACCCACACCCCCTGGCGCAGGAGCGCAGGCAGGATGTCCGTCTCGAACTGCCGACGCGTGGCCGGGGTCAGGAAAGCCGACAGCCGCAGCCCCGCCACCGGCGCGGCCGGACCGAGGCCCAGGGCACCGCGTGCCGCCGGATTCAAATAGGTGATGACCCCTTGCGCGTCGGTCTGGACCACACAGTCGGGGCTGCGCTCCAGCACCTCGCCCAACACGTCGTGCTCCGGCCGCCACGGGGTCGGCGCCTGCGGTTGTGCGCCGTCGACCCAGCCCGCGCGCGCGCCTCGCCAGGCATCTCTCATGCGCGCCAGGACCGGCCTCTTGCCTGCCATGGATGGACTCCTTCGAGGAGGGGGCCTCAATGCCGCCACCCCTTTGGCGTATCGGCGGAAATCCGGGAACCTTGAGGGCCACCCAGCTCGGCAAACTCGACCTGAATCGTGCAAACCCTGACGCCAACGCGCCTTGGTGGCGGCAGTATGGTGGCCATGCAGCACCGGGCTGCGGGGAGCTTTCACATGACGACAGCCGCCGATCTGCTCAAGATCAAGTCACACCAGACCGTGTTCAGCATCGCACCCGATGCGCGCGTGTTCGAGGCCCTGCAGCTGATGGCCGAGAAGGACATCGGAGCACTGGTGGTCCTGGAGGGGGAACGTGTCGTGGGCATCCTGAGCGAGCGCGACTATGCCCGCAAGGTGATCCTGCGCGACCGCAGCTCGCGGGAAACCCCCGTGCGCGACATCATGAGCACCCACGTGCTCTACGCCCGCCCAGACCAGAACACGGACGAGTGCATGGCCGTCATGAGTGCCAATCGCCTGCGCCACCTGCCGGTGGTGGACGACGGCCGCCTGGTGGGCATGGTCTCCATCGGCGACCTGGTGAAGAACACGATCTCCGAACAGCAGTTCATCATCGGCCAACTGGAGCACTACATCACCGGCGCGCGCTGAGCACCCGCCGCCGCGGGCCCGAGCCGGAACCTCAAGGCGGCACGCCCCTCCAACGGACACCCACCCTTGAAACGAGAGGAGACCCCATGGACCAGGCCTTCGGCAACACCCGCCCCGAACACCACACCCAGGGGGCCGTCCACCGGCCGTCGCGCTATCTCGTGATCATCGAGTCCGAGGGCGCGCCGGTGGCTCGCCTGTTTCTCGACAACCGCGAGGAAGTGGCGCAGTTTGACGCCAGTACGGAAGAGACCGCTCACATGACCCGCGGCCTGCGTGCCGTGCACGGCGCCACCGGGCCGGAATGGAACGAGGCCCTCTCCGGTCACAGCCCCCGCGAACGCGAAGGGGCTGAGGTCTACACGCTCGACGTCTGAGCCCGACGGCACGGGGCCGGCCTGCCGGGTGTACCCCGATGCCGGCCCCCACTGCGACACGCCAGAATGGGACCACGACCGGAGCGAACCATGCACAAGACCTGGCTCAAGCACTATCCGGAGGGCGTACCGGCGGAGATCGATCCGACTCTCTACCCCTCCTTGGCCGACCTCGTGGAAGAGGCCTTCTCCCGCTATCGCGACCGCACCGCCTATCGGTACTTCGAGAAGGACGTGTCGTACGCCACGATCGACGAGCAGTCGCGGGCGCTGGCGGCCTGGCTCCAGGCCCAGGGCGTGACGCCGGGCGAGCGGGTGGCCATCATGCTGCCCAACGTGCCGCAGTACCCTGTGGCCGTGGCGGCGGTGCTTCGCATCGGCGCCGTGGTGGTCAACGTCAACCCGCTCTACACCCCGCGGGAGCTCGAACACCAGCTCAAGGACTCCGGGGCGCGCGTGCTGCTCGTGCTGGAGAACTTCGCCACCACCTTCGAGCAGATCCAGGCCCTCGTGCCGGTCAAGACGGTGCTGCTCACCTCGCTGGGCGAGATGTTGCCGTTCCCCAAAGGCACCTTGGTGGACTTCGTGGTCCGCCACGTCAAGAAGGTAGTGCCGGCCTTCCACCTGCCGGGTGCGGTACGCCTGAGAGACGCAGTGGCCGCGGGCCGACACCTGCCCTACCAGCCCATCAAGACCGGACCCGACGATCTGGCCGTGCTGCAGTACACCGGCGGCACCACAGGCGTGAGCAAGGGAGCCATGCTGCTCAACCGCAACCTGGTGGCCAACGTGCTGCAGTCCGAAGGCTGGTACCAGCCCGCGCTGCACCGCATCCCCGAAGGCGAGCAGCTCACGCAGGTCTGTGCGCTGCCGATCTATCACATCTTCGGCTTCAACATCAACATGATGCTGGGCATGCGCGTGGGGGGCTGCAACATCCTCATTCCCAACCCGCGTGACCTCAAGGGCGTGTTCAAAGCCCTGCACGGGCAGAAGTTCCACACCTTCCCGGCCGTGAACACCCTGTTCCACGCCATCGCCAACCACCCCGATGTGGGCACGGTCGACTGGAGCCATCTGCGGCTGTCGGTGGGCGGCGGCATGGCCGTGCAGCGCGCCACCGCCAAGCTGTGGCTGGAAAAGACCGGCTGCGCCATCTGCGAAGGCTACGGCCTGTCCGAAACCTCACCCACCGTGGCCTGCAACCCAACGGACAGCAAGGCCTACACCGGCACCATCGGCCTGCCCCTGCCCAGCACCGAACTGAAGCTGCTGGACGACGACGGACACGAAGTGCGCGTGGGTGAGCCAGGCGAAATCGCCATCCGCGGTCCGCAGGTGATGGCCGGCTACTGGCAACGCCCGCAAGAAACCGCCGACGCCATGACCCCGGACGGCTACTTCCGCTCCGGTGACATCGGCGTGGTGGACGAGCGCGGCTACTACAAGATCGTGGACCGCAAGAAGGACATGATCCTGGTGTCGGGCTTCAACGTGTACCCCACCGAGATCGAAGACCTGGTGGCGGAGATGCCCGGCGTGCTGGAATGTGCCGTGGTGGGCATGCCCGACGAATACTCGGGCGAGGCCGTGAAGCTGGTCGTCGTCAAGCGCGACCCCACGCTGACAGAGGAACAGGTGCGCCACTACTGCGAGCAGAACCTCACCGGGTACAAGCGCCCCAAAGTCATCGAGTTCCGCAGCGAGTTGCCCAAGACCAACGTCGGCAAGGTGTTGCGCCGCAAACTGCGCGAAGCAGAGCCGGCCCACGGTTGACCTGACCCCCTGTGCGACGCCTTCGGGACGCCGCACAATCCACGGGACACAGGGAGAAACACCGTTGGGCGTCCGCCCAGGAGAGTCACCTGATGAGGGTCTTCATCACGTGGATCGCGATGCTGCTCGTCTCCGTGGCCAACGGCACGGTGCGGGACTTGGGTTATGCCCCGCACCTGCATCTGTCCGAACTGGCCGCACACCAGATCTCCACCCTGACGGAGCTGGTCCTGCTGTGGGCCGTGATGGCCGCTCACTTCCACTGGCACCCGCCTCGCTCGCGTTCGCAGGCTTGGGGCATCGGCGGGGTCTGGATGCTGATGACCGTGGCCTTCGAGTTCCTGTTTTTCCACTACGTGGGTCACCGTCCGTGGAGCGAACTGCTGGCCGCCTATGACCTGAGTCGGGGGCGGCTGTGGGCGCTGGTGCCGCTGTGGCTGCTGCTCGGACCGGTGCTGTTTCACCGCGCAAGGGTGAAGTCGTCGGATCGGTCGCTGTTCCACTCCCTGTAGACCCGCGCCGACCGGATCCGCGGGCGGTATGCTGGCGCCACATGAATCCCGCAGCCCCCACCCCGAACGAAATCCCCGCGCCCATCGCGCACGAGCACCCCATCGCCATCGTCAGCGCGATGGCACAGGAGCTCTCGCTGCTGCTGGAGGCCGTCGGGGACGCCCACGTCGAGACGGTGGCCGGACGCCGTTTTCACCACGGCCACCTGCACGGCGTGCCGGTGGTGCTGGTGCTGGCCGGCATCGGCAAGGTGGCCGCCGCCGCCACGTCGGTGCTGCTGCACCAGCGCTACGGCGTGCGGGAGCTGGTCTTCACCGGTGTGGCCGGGGGGTTGGGTGAAGGGGTCCGCGTGGGCGACGTGGTGGTGGCCGATGCCCTGCTGCAGCACGACATGGACGCCTCCCCGCTGTTTCCCCGCTACGAGGTGCCGCTGACGGGCCGCTCGAACTTCGAGCCCGATGCCGCCCTCAGCGCCGAGTTGCACGCCGCGGCACAAGCCGTTCTGGACGAACCGGACCACTTCGGTCCGGACGCCGCCGCGCTGGGCGTGACCCGGCCCCGACTGCACCGGGGCTTGATCGCCAGCGGCGACCGTTTTGTCTCGACCACGGCCGAGGCCCAAGCGCTGCGCGAAGGCATCTCCGGGGTGATGGCAGTGGAAATGGAGGGGGCCGCCCTCGCCCAGGTCTGTCACGACCTGGGCCTGCCCTTTGCAGTGCTGCGCACGATCTCCGACCGGGCCGACGATGCCGCGCACGTCGACTTTCCGCGGTTCATCGAGGCCGTCGCGGCCAAGGCCAGCGCCGACATCGTCGGCTGGTGGATCAGACAACGCGCGGGAACTGCCCCTCGATCGCCGCATACAGCGCCTTGAACCGGGCGTGACGGCGCGCCAGGCGGTCCGCCTCGGCCGCCTTGGGCTCGAAGCGGGCCGCTTCGTCCGGCGCCGTGCACACCGCGTCGAGCGTGCCGCCGTCGGCCAGCCACGCCAGACGCGCGGCCCCCAGGGCACCACCCGCTTCGCCGCCATGGCGGGTGACCATCGTCACCCCCAGCGCGCTGGCCAGCTGCTGGGCCCACAACGCGCTGCGGGCCCCGCCGCCCACCAGAGACAGGCTCTGCACCTCGCCGGGCCGGGCCTCCAGCGCCTGCCAGCCGTCCAGCAGGCCCAGCGTCACCCCTTCCATGACAGCGTAGCCCAGGGCTGCGGCGCTGTGCTCGTGGGTCAGGCCGAAGAACACGCCCTGCGCGTGCGGGTTGTTGTGGGGCGTGCGCTCGCCGCTGAGGTAGGGCAGGAACAGCGGGGCGCGTTCCAGTTCCTCGGTCGACAGCCGGGCCGCCTGGGTCAACAGGGCCACCTCGCTGGGAGCGCCCACGAGTTGCTTGACCCAGCGCAGGCCCGCGGCCGCACTGAGCATCACGCTCATCTGGTGCCAGGTTCCGGGCAGGGCATGGCAGAACGCATGCACGGCGCGGGCGGGATGGGGCCGGAAGCGGTCTCCGGTCAGGAACACCACCCCCGAGGTGCCCAGCGAGACAAAGCCCTCGCCGGGACGCACGGCACCGATGCCCACGGCGCTGGCCGCGTTGTCGCCCCCGCCCCCCGCCACGATCACCCCGCTCGGCAGCCCCCAACGGGCCGCCAGTTCCGGCTTGAGCCGGCCCGAGACCTCGCTGCCCTCGACCAATCGGGGCATGTGGGTCGCCTCCAGTCCGCAGACAGTCAGCACCTCGGACGACCAGCCGCGACGCGCCACATCCAGCCACAGCGTGCCGGCGGCATCGCTCATCTCGCTGGCGCATTCACCCGTCAACTGCAGGCGCAGCCAGTCCTTGGGCAACAGCACGCGGGCCGTGCGGGCGAACAGGTCGGGCTCGTAGCGGCGCACCCACATCAGCTTGGGCGCGGTGAACCCCGGCATCGCCCGGTTGCCAGTGATCGTGTGCAGATCGGGGCAGGCGGCCTCCAGTTCAGCGCACTCGGCCCCGCTGCGGCCGTCATTCCAGAGAATGGCGGGCCGCAGAACCTGCTCGTGCGCGTCCAGCAGCACGGCTCCGTGCATCTGGCCCGACAGGCCGAGGCCGCGCACACGCGCCATGGCGTCCGGATGTTCCGCTTTCAGGCGCTGCAGGGCGCGGTCGGTGGCCGCCCACCAGTCCGCAGGGGACTGCTCGCTCCACAACGGTTGCGGGCGCTGCACGGACAGGGGCTCGCCCGTGGTGGCGTGGACCCGGTGGTGTTCGTCCAGCAGGACGCACTTCACTTCGGAAGTGCCAAGATCAAGACCGAGGTACATGAAAACAATCGCCTAGAAGTGAAGCGCCAGCACCCACCGGCTGGCGACAGGTCAGACCGGGTGAGGCGCTGGCCTCAAACCTCCAGTCGGGTGCCGAACCGGCTGTCGGCCTGCTTGCGGAATTCGCTGGGCGTCATGCCCTTGATCTCCAGGAAGCGCCGGTTGAAGTTGGCCACGTTGTTGAAGCCGACCTCATAGCAGATGTGGGTGATCTGGCGGTCGGTCTCCATCAGCAGCTGGCAGGCGCGGCTGATGCGCACGCGGTTGACGAAGTCGGTGAAGGTGTTGCCCGTGGCACGGCGGAAGAAGCGCGAAAACCGGCTTTCACTCATGCCGAGGTCGGCCGCCACCTGCGAGGCCGACAGCGGCTGCGCCAGGTTCTCAGTGATGCGGCTGACCACACCGTCGATCTGGTCGAGCGAGTCGTCGTCGTCGATGCTCTGCATCTGCACGCTGGAAAGCAGCCGGTAGTCGGTGCAAGCCACCAGGTCGGCGAGGAAGTCGCAGAAGGCAGCAAAGCGCCGCAACCCTTGCCCGTTTTTCACCCGCTCCCAGTGCCACTGCGCACGCTCGCCCATGCCGAAGAACTCGATGCCGTGGCGGGCCCGCTCCAGCAGGGGCAGCACCTCGGCCAGCTCGGGAAACGACGCCACGGCCCGGGTGATCGGTTCGTGCGCGAACTGGATGGCCATGTCCCGCAGCCCCACCCCACCCGGAGGCAGGTCCAGGGACAGCCAGTTGTGCGGCAGACGCGGCCCCGTCAGCACCAGGTGGCCTGGCTGGAAAGGACCGATCCAGTCCCCCACGAAGGCCTTGCCCGAGGTGCTGGTGATGAGGTGCAGCTCGTATTCGTCGTGGTAGTGCCAGCGCGCCAGGGGCGTGGGAAACCCGTGCGCCAGGCAGCGCACAAACCCGACCTCGTCCGGCGGCTCGTAACCCAACGCGGGGGAACGGGCATAGTCGTGCTCCAGCTCGGGCTTGAGCTGACGCGGCACGGCACGGGGCTTGAAGGACATGACGGCTCCGGGATCAGGGCAAACGATCCCCGAGGCCGGACGCCGCCCCGGGGTGCGCATCATGCAGGCAGATCATGCCGCTCGCGAACTCACGAAGGCCTGCACCCGCACCGACGCGGTCCGCACGGCCTCCACCAGGCGGGTGTCACCCGCCAAGTCGCCCCAGAGCGGCACGTCGGCACAGAAGGCAGTCACCGGATCTGCAGCCTCGCACAGGGCGTGGGCCACGACCGGGTCCATCGCCTGGTCCTGGTACGCGTACGGAATCCCGCCCACATGCCAGCGCTGCAGATAGGCCAGGAACAGCGCCGGCAGCATGGCCACGCTGGCGATGGATTCGCCGCGCGCCAGTCGCTCGCGAATCGTGGGCGCGATGAAGCCCGGGATCTTGCTGAAGCCATCCGCTGCCACGCGCTGGTTGGTGTCGGCGATGGCGGGGTTGCCGAAGCGGTCGAGCACCACGTCGCGGTAGCGGGGCAGGTCCAGCGGACACGGGTGCTCTGGGGTGTCGAGCACCGGGATCACGTCGTCGGTCACGTAGTCGTAGGCGAACTGGCGGATGACCGGATCGTGCGTGCCTTCGTGGATGTAGGTGTAGCCCACCAGCGTGCCCGCCCAGGCGATGCAGCTGTGCGTGGCGTTGAGCAGGCGGATCTTGGCCTCCTCGTAGGCGTCCACGGAGGTGACCATCTCGACGCCCACCTTTTCCCAGGCGGGGCGGCCCGCAATGAAGCGGTCCTCGATGACCCACTGGATGAAGCTCTCGCCCATCAGCGCGGCGGGATCGTCCACGCCGGTGGCGGCCAGGACCCGCTCTCGTACGGCGGGCAAAGGACGGGGGGTGATGCGGTCGACCATGGCGTTGGGGCTGGAGGTATTGGCCTGCACCCAGGCCAGCAGATCGGCATCGCCCACGAGTTCGATGAACTGCAGCAGGCCCCCGCGCGAGCGGTCGCCGTTGTGGCGCAGGTTGTCGCAGTTCAGCAGCGTGACGGAGCCGGCACCGGCGGCACGGCGCGCACGCAGGATGGCGGTCAGCGCGCCATAGATCGTCGAGCCCGCGCGGCCGGCTCGGGCCGCATCCAGATCCGCGCGAAGGTCCGAGAAAGTCGCGAGATCCAGACGGTTGGCGGCGTCGAGGTAATAGCCCGCCTCGGTCACGGTGAACGAGATGATCTTCGTGGACGGCGCCGCGCCCTCGGCGATCAACCCGGCCAGGTCCGGCGTGTACGGCACGATCTTGCGGATGGAGGTGATGCGCTCGTAGCGGTGCTCACCGGCGGGAGAGATGGTCTCCAGCGTGTAGGCCCCGCCCTGCGCGGCCAGCGCGGCCATCGTCTCGGCCATGTCCGGACGGGTGTTGCCGCCGGCCAGCGACCACGAGGCGTCGCCGGTCTGGATCAGTTCGTGGAGGTAGACGGCCTGGTGTGCACGGTGGAACGAACCCAGACCCAGATGCAGCATGACGTTCATGAGGAGACTCCAATTCAGAGGTCGAACTGCGTGGGCATCATCACGACGTCGCGGATGGTCATGCCGCGCGGCCGCGTGAGCATGAACATCACGACCTCGGCGACTTCCGACGCGTCGAGCAGGCTGCCGGTGGCCTTGGCCTCGGCGAGCTTGTCGGCCGGCCAGTCGGCCAGCAGTGAGGTGATGACCGGACCGGGCGAGATCGAACCCACGCGCAGCCCGTGCTTGAAGACCTGCCGGCGCACCGTCTGCACGAAGCAGTCGATGGCCCATTTCGACGAGGCGTAGACCGGCTCCCAGGGCGTCGGGTAGTGCGCCGCCAGCGAGCTGGTCACGATCACGTCGCCGGTGCGCTGCGTGATCATGTGGGCCACCACGTCGCGGACGTTTTTCATCACGACGTTGACGTTGAGGTTCAGCATGCGGTCGATGGCGTCGTGGCTCGCGTCTACCAGATCGCCGCCCACGTACAGGCCGGCGTTGGCGTGGAACACGTCAAGCCGCCCGGCGCGCGCCAGCACCTCGGGCACCAATTGCCGGCATTGCTCGGCATCGAGCAGATCCAGCACCAGCGGGAGGGCAGCGTCACCATGCTCGGCGCACACGCGCTCCAGCGCGGCCGCATCGCGGTCCACGAACACGACGCGCGCGCCTGCCGCCAGCATCGCCTCGGCACTGGCCCGACCAATGCCGGACGCCGCACCCGTGACGGCGGCCACTTTGCCTTGCAAGGCTTGGGTCATGTCGGCTCCTTGCGATCAGGCGTGGTGGACGTGGGCCGGTGCCGCCCCGTTGCGGGTGATGCGCCCCTGGGCATCGAACAGGTGGGCCGCGTCGACGTCGAAGTTCAGGCCGACCGCATCCCCGACGTGCAGCGGGGTGCGGGTGTTCTGCCGCACCACGATCTGTGCACCGCCCGGCGTGCCGACATAGATCAGCGTCTCGGCGCCCAACGCCTCGACCAGCTCGACCTGGCCGGGCACCACGCCGCGGCCGGCCGGCGCCAGCGTGACGCTCTCCGGACGCAGGCCGACGTGGCCGCCCGCCGGCACCGGCAAGCCGTACACGGCCTCCAGTTGCGGCAGCTTCTCGGCCGGCAGCACGTTCATCTGCGGCGTGCCGATGAACTGGGCCACGAACTGGTTGGCGGGCTTGTCGTACAGCTCCAGCGGCGTGCCGACCTGCTCGATCTGGCCGTCGCGCAGCACCACCACGCGGTCGGCCAGCGTCATGGCTTCGACCTGATCGTGGGTGACGTAGATGGTGGTCGCGCCCAGGTCGCGGTGCAGCTTGGCGATCT
>CAYYCN010000073.1:0-16287 GCA_964470355.1 uncultured Sphaerotilus sp. | reverse complement strand
GCACGGGCCACCCGAGCTTCGTGATGTCGTCGTCGTTCGCCAACCAGACCATCGCCCAGATCGAGCTGTTCTGCCACTCGGAAGGCTATGACGTGGGCAAGGTGTACGTGCTGCCCAAGCACCTGGACGAGAAGGTCGCCCGTCTGCACCTGAAGAAGGTCGGCGCCATGCTGTCCGAGCTGACCGACGAGCAGGCCGCCTACATTGGCGTGCCCAAGCAAGGCCCCTACAAGCCCGACACCTACCGCTATTGATCTAGTGCGCGCCGTCTTCCGGAGGACTCCTCGGAGCCTTCTCGGAAGCGGTGCCCGGATCGGCGTCGCCCGCCCGTTGGGGCGAGCCTGAACCCCTACAGAAAGCTTTTCCATGCGCATCGATCAACGCATCGTCCAACTGGGCCTGGTGCCCACCCGCTCGGCCGCCCAGCGCCTCATCGAGCGCAAGGCCGTGCGCTGGCTCGGCCCCAAGGGCTGGGTCGTGCCGACCAAGTCCGGCGAGGACGTGCCTGAGGGTGCGCAGGTCGAGGTCACCGACGATGCGGAGCTGCGCTTCGTTTCGCGCGGCGGCCTGAAGCTGGAAGGCGCCCTAGCGCACTGCGGCATCGACGTGAAGGGCCGTGTGTGCCTGGACGTGGGCCAGAGCACCGGCGGCTTCACCGATTTGCTGCTGCAGCAAGGCGCCGAGAAGGTGGTGGGCCTGGACGTGGGCCACGGCCAGCTCGCCGCCAAGCTCAAGGACGACCCGCGCGTGGTGAGCTTCGAGGGCCTCAACGCCCGCGACGTCACGGGCACGGACTTCGCCGCCGAATGGCCCGAGGGCAGCTTCGGTTTCATCACCGCCGACGTGTCGTTCATCTCGCTCACGCACGTGCTGCCGACGCTGTTCCGTTATCTCTCGCCGACCGGCGAGCTGCTGGTGCTGGTCAAGCCGCAGTTCGAGCTGCAGCCGGCCCAGATCGGCAAGGGCGGCATCGTGCGCGACAAGGCCCTGTTCAACGAGGTGGAGACGCGTGTGCGTCAGTGCTGCCGCGACGCCCAGATCAAGGTGCTGGCCTATTTCCAGAGCCCGATCACCGGCGGCAATGGCAACACCGAGTTCTTCCTGCACGCGCGCCATCTGGCCGAGGGTGACAAGCCCATCGCCAAGCCGACGCCCAAGAAGCCCACCGCCTGATTCCACATCCCCGGCGGCCGTGTCCGTGCGCCCGCGACCGTGACACCGGTCGCCACTGCGGAGGGGCTTGCCGGCTGCCATTCCTGGATCCGACATGACCCCATCCCACGCCCTCCCGATCAGCCTGGAGTTTTTCCCGCCCAAGACGCCCGAAGGGGCCGTCAAGCTGGCGGCGGCGCGCCAGGCGCTCTACGCCCTGAAGCCCCAGTTCTGCTCCGTGACCTACGGCGCGGGCGGATCGACCCAGGACGGCACGCTGCAGACCGTGCAGGCCATCCTCAGCGAAGGCCAGGACGGCGCTTCGCACTTCACCTGCGTCGGCGCGACGCGCGAGTCGGTGCGCACCCGGTTGGCCGAGTTCAAGGCCATGGGCATGCGCCGCATCGTGGCGCTGCGCGGCGATCTTCCCAGTGGCTATGGTCAGATGGGCGACATCCGCTACGCCAGCGATCTGGTCGAATTCATCCGTGCCGAGACGGGCGACCATTTCCACATCGAGGTGGCCGCCTATCCCGAGATGCACCCCCAGGCCAAGTCGCCACAGGCCGACCTGCAGGCCTTCGCGGCCAAGGTGAAGGCCGGCGCCAACTCGGCCATCACGCAGTTCTTCTTCAACGCCGACGCCTACTTCCGCTACGTGGACGACGCGCGCGCCCTGGGCGTGGACCTGCCGATCGTGCCGGGCATCATGCCCATCACCAACGCCAGCGGCATCCTGCGCTTCTCCGAAGGCTGTGGGGCCGAGATCCCGCGCTGGATGCGCCTGCGCCTGCAGAGCTTTGGCGACGACACGGCCAGCATCAAGGCCTTCGGCCTGGACGTGGTGACCGAGCTGTGTGAGCGCCTTCGGGCGCAAGGCATTCCGGCGCTGCACTTCTACACGATGAACAGCAGCGCCACGGTGCTGGAGATCTGCCGGCGATTGGGCCTGGGCGTGGCCTGAGCGAAACGCGTCGGAGGGGGCTGTCGGGTGCCGCACACGGTGTGTTGCGCTCGCACGTCAGCCCCTGAGCCGAGGTGGCTTGTGCACTTGATCCGAATCAACCGCGCACAGGGCTCGGTGGGCGGCGGGCGGCGGTTTGCGCCGCCTCAAGCGCCGAGCGGGATCACACCGGTGTAATGAACTCAGTCCCGGCCCTACAACAGCCATGCCGGGTCGACGGTTTCCACACACAGGAGTGTCCCATCATGATGAAGAAGCTCGCTATCGCCCTCGCTGTCGCCACCCTGGCTCCGGTTGCCATGGCCCAATCGGCCGGTGACTTCGTGGCACGCTTCCGTGCCGTCAACGTCGAGCCCGCCAACGACGACGATGTGGCGATCACCGACGTGAGCCTGAACAGCAAGGTCATTCCCGAGATCGACTTCACCTACTTCGTGACGTCGAACATCGCTGCTGAACTGATCCTGACCGTGCCGCAAGAGCACGACGTGTCGTCGACCGCCCACGGCGGCAAGATCGGCACCCTGCAGCACCTGCCGCCCACCCTGACGGCCCAGTACCACTTCACGGGTCTGCCCTATGGCATCAAGCCTTACGTGGGCGCGGGTGTGAACTTCACTCACCTGTACAAGGTGAACCTGCCGGCCGGTTTCGACCTGGAAAACAAGAGCTTCGGCCTGGCCCTGCAAGCGGGCGTGGACGTGCCCATCACCGGCAACTGGTCCGTCAACGTCGACATCAAGAAGGTGCAGATGGCCTTTGACCTGAAGTCGAACGGCTCGTCCATCGGGGAAGTCAAGGTCAACCCGCTGCTGGTCGGCGTGGGCGTCGGCTACAAGTTCTGATTTCCGTTCAAGGCACCGCGCGCCCGGTAGGAGGCGCGTGTGCACGGAGGGGTCAAGGGTCGCATCATGCGACCCTTTCTGCTTTCTGGACAGGATGTCCGGATGCCGCCGGTGGGGCGCCTGCGGGGGGAGAGGGGTCAACCCCGTTCCCAGACCGGGCCGTCCTCGGTCAGCATGGCGTCGAGTGGCACATCGTGGGCTTCGCCTTCCAGCCAGGGAACGAAGCCATGCGAGTAGCCCAACCCGGCCGTGAAGGGCATGGGCTTGAGCGAGGCCAGCGTGCGGTCGTAGAAGCCGCCGCCGTACCCCAGGCGGATGCCTTTGGGCCCGAAGCCCACGCAGGGCACGAGCAGCAACTCCGGATGGAATTCTTCGGTGTCCTTGGGCTTGAGGATGCCGAAGGCGTCTTCCTCCATCGGGCAGCCGGGGTACCAGACGTGAAACCGCAGGTGCTTGGTCAGGCGGTCCATCACCGGCAGGCCGATGCGGCGTTTCGGGTCGGCTTCGGCCCAGCGGTAAAGCGCGGGCAGGGCGTCGAACTCGCCCTTGATGGCCCAGAAGGCGCCAATCGTTTTTTCCTGACGGGACAGCAGCCACACGCGCAGGACCTCCTGCAGGTGCACGGAGCGCTGGTGTCGGTCGCTCATGGCCATGCGCTCGGCCTGCAACTGCTTGCGCAGGGAGGCTTTGTCTCGGGGCGGTTCGGGCAGCTTGAACATTGGGGAACCCATCGGGCAGTGCGCCGCGCGGCGGAAGTCCCGATTGTGCGTTGGGGGCCTTCCCGGCGGCAATGGATCCGGGCATGGGCCGGCGCTGTCCTCGGCAATGCACCACAGTCGCTACCATGGACGATGTGCGGATGGACCGGGGCCGGCGCCCCGGATCCTGCTGAAGAACAAGGAGCAAGCGGGCATGCGGGGATTGAAAGACCACCTGGGACGGTGGCGTGTGAGTTGGTGGAGTCCGGTGCTGTGCACCTTGCTGGCGGGATCGAGCATCTGGCCCGCGCAGGCCGGGGAGCCGGGCGATGCCGAGGATCTCGCTCAGATGCGTCAGATGGATCGCCGTGTCGTGAGTGCCCGCGAGGCCTTGCGCAGAGGCGACCGCGCCCGTCTGGCGGCAGACCGGGAGGTTCTGATGGCCAGCCACCACCGGCTGGCCTCGTGGGTGGACTATTGGGATCATCTGGCGCGCATCCGGGATCTCACGCACGACGAGGCCGATGCCTTTTTCGCCCGGTGGCCCGACAGCTATGTCGAAGATCGCATGCGCAACGACTGGCTGCTGGAACTGGGACGTCGACGCGATGGGTCGCGTCTGGTCGAACACCATGCCCGTTTCCGTATGGACGATGACCGGGAGGTGACCTGCTACGTCTTGTGGGCGAAACACCTGGCCAAGGAAGACGTGCGTGCGCAGGCGCCTGCGGCCTGGATGGCGCAGAAGGACGCGGACGATGGCTGCCAGCTGATGGCCAAGACCCTGCGGGATGACCGTGTGATGGCCGACGCCGACGTGTGGTGGCGGGCCCGGACCATGATGGAGGCGGGGCGCATCCGTGCGGTGCGTCAGGCGGTGTCCGTGGTGGATGTGGGATGGGTGCCGTGGGTGAACCAGGCCTGGGAGCAGCCGCAGGTCCTGTTGTCGCGAGGCTCGGACGGCGCCGACGTCCTGCCAAGCGAGATCGTGACGCTGGCGCTCATTCGGTGGGCGGCTTCGGACCCCGCGGCCGCGGCTCTGGCCTTGCCACTGCGGTGGGAGGCCCAGTTGGCGCCCGAGGCCCGGGCCTGGGCCTGGGCAGCCATCGGTCGTCAGGGGGCGCTCAAGCTCCTACCGGACGCCTTGGGGTGGTTCCAGCGCGGGGCCTCCATCGAGGGGGCCCGGCCGGAGCGTTGGGGAGATGACACGCTGGCCTGGTGGGCCCGCACCGCCTTGCGGCGTCCCAACGGTCAGCCCGCATGGGGCGATGTCCAAAGGGCGATCGCGGCCATGTCTCCGGGTGCGCAGCAGGACCCCGCCTGGGTGTACTGGAAGGCCCGGGCACTTCAGGGGAGCCTGCCCAAGGAGTCTGCCGGCGGGCAAGAAGCCCAGGCCCTGCTGGAGCGTTTGGCCTCTCAGCACCACTACTACGGCAAGCTCGCCGCCGAGGATCTGGGCCGAACGCCGACACATCCCCAGCCCCCGGCACCCGCGACGACGTACGAAACGCTCCGGGCTTCGCAGAACCTGGGGCTGAACCGCTCACTGGCTTTGTTTGGTCTGGGCCTGCGCAGCGAGGCCGTGAAGGAGTGGAATTACACCTTGCGCGGCATGGGCGACCGAGACCTCATCGCAGCGGCCCAGCGGGCCTGCGAGCGGCAGATCTGGGACCGGTGCATCAACACCAGCGAGCGTACCCAGCAGCAGCACGATTTCTCCCAGCGTTTCCCGACGCCTTACCGGGAGCGTGTGCAGCGCCTGTCGGGCGAGGTGGGCGTGGATGCGGCCTACGTCTACGGGCTGATTCGGCAGGAGTCCCGCTTTGTCAGTGACGCCCGCTCTCATGTCGGCGCGTCGGGGCTCATGCAGGTCATGCCGGCCACGGCCCGTTGGACGGCGCGCAAACTGGGGCTGTCTTACACGCCGCGGGATTTGTCCGATCCCGACGCCAACCTCCGGCTGGGCATCGGATACCTGAAGATCATCCTGGATGATTTCGACGGCATGCAGGCCTTGGCGGCGGCCGGCTACAACGCCGGCCCCAACCGTCCGCGCCGTTGGCGGGAGGGGTTTCCGGTGGACGCGGCCGTCTGGGTCGAGAACATCCCGTTCAACGAGACGCGTGACTATGTCAAGAAAGTGCTGAGCAACGCGGCGGACTACGAGGCCATCCTGGCCGGCCACTCCCGTGCGGGGGTCCGCACGCGGTTGCAGCAGACGGTGATGCCCAAGGCGATGCCCGATACTTCGGCTCCAGAAGAGCAGGAGGTGCAATGAACTCGTTTTCGCAGGTTCCTCGCCGCATTCTGGTGCTTGGCGGGACGGGATTTGTCGGCCATGCGTTCTTGAACCGATGGGTCGCGACACAGTGCGGCTCGGTGGTGCAGGTACCCAGCCGGCGGCCGGGACGGGCCAAGGACCTGGCCAGCTTGCCCGGCGTGGGGGTCACGGCTGCCGACATCCACGATCCTGCGGCGCTGTCTGCGCTGCTTCAGGGCTGTGATGCCGTCGTCAACCTTGTGGCCATCCTGCACGGCTCGCCCCAGGCGTTTGAGCATGCTCACGTCAAGCTCGCCGAAAACCTCGGCGTGGAGAGCCGGAAGGCCGGTGTCCGGCACATCGTGCATGTCAGCGCCTTGGGGGTCCCCGACGACGGCGACTCGGCGCCCTCGCACTATCTGCGGACCAAGGCTCGGGGCGAGCGGGTGCTGCGATCCTGTGGTGTGCCCTGTACCGTGCTGCGGCCGAGCGTGATCTTTGGTGAGCACGACCGCTTCATGAACCTGTTCGCGGGGCTGCTGCGTCTGGCCCCGGTCATGCCGTTGGCGGGGGCACAGGCCCGGTTTCAGCCGGTCTGGGTGGAGGACGTGGCGCAGGCGATCGTGACGGTGTTGACGCGGGGCCCACGGGGGGCCGAGGTGATCGAGTGTGCCGGACCGGATGTCTACACGCTGGGGGATCTGGTGCGTCTGGCGGGGGCCTGGTCCGGGAACCCGCGCCCGGTGTGGCCGATGCCGGAAGGGGTGGGGCGGGTTCAGGCGGCCGTGTTGGGTTGCCTGCCCGGAGAGCCCATGATGTCGGCCGACAACCTGGCGTCGATGCGGGTGCCCAACGTGGCCACGGGGCGGTGGCCGGGCCTGGCGAGTTGCGGCATTCAAGCGGCCTCGTTGCGGGCCGAGGTTCCCCGGTACCTGACGCGTGCCCAAAAAGAAGAGGACCGCTGGCGGTCCTCTCGGTGACTTTCAGGTCGGGCGCTGGACCCGGCGGCGGCGCGGGAATCGATCAGCCGCGAGCCTTGCGACGACGGGCCAGCGAGGCCACGACACCCACCCCCGCCAGCATCATGGCCAGCGATTCGGGTTCCGGCACGGGGGTGACCGACGTGACCTGCAGGGTGTAGTTCCAGCCGGTCGTGCCCGCCACCTGATCGCCATGGCCGGCGCCCACGCCCACACGATAGGTGCCGGTGTCGGCGAAGGTGTAGGTCACCGTCAGCGGTGCGGAGGAGTCATAGGCCACGCTGCCCGACAGCCCCGAGCTCGTGTTGTACAGGCCGACCGTGGGATGGGCGCTGGAGAGGTTGGCGATGGGATCGACGGTGTTTCCGTCCACGTAGATGGACAACGTGGCGGTGACGGTCGTGCCGGCCAGCACGTAGAACGAGTAGCTGTCGGTGCTGGCGAAGACGCTGCCGTCCTGGCCTTGGGCCCAGCCCATGTAACCGTTGATGGTGACCGGGTCAGCCGAATTCAGCGTGCCCAAGGCTTCGGCCTGCCCCGTGGGGGTTTCGGTGACGCCGTTCCAGCCGTCGAGGGCGTTGGTGTCGTCGTGAGCCTCTTCGGCTTCGTTGTAGAGGGCCGCGTGGGCACTCAACGGAACGAGTGCCGCAAGTGCGGCTGAAACCATTGCTTGACGAAGATACATGATTGACTCCCTTTGTTCGGGCGCGGATCCCATGGCTGACATGAGCGGATTCCCCGCGACCTGAGGCAAGATGATGTCTCCGCCGTACAGCTTGACGGAATTTACAGACTGAATGATCAGATTTGCGGCGCGCAAATGCACCCCTTGACCCAGGGGTTTGTTGCGTCTTCGTAGCAAATTTTACGACCTTTCTGGATTGACTGTGCCGAAAGAACCACTTTCTGCTTTTCTCGTGGGGGGGGCCGTGCGCGACGCGCTGCTGGGCCTCGAACCGGGCGACCGCGACTGGGTGGTCGTGGGGGCCTCGGTCGAGGAGATGCTCCGGTCGGGGTTCACGCCCGTCGGGCAAGACTTTCCGGTTTTTTTACATCCGGAGTCGCACGAGGAATACGCTCTGGCCCGCACCGAGCGCAAGACGGCGCCTGGATATCGGGGTTTCGTGTTCCACGCGGGGGCCGATGTCACCCTGGAAGAGGATCTGGCACGTCGTGACCTGACCATCAACGCGATGGCCCTGGACCGTGACGGGACCCTCGTCGATCCTTGGGGAGGGCGTCGCGACCTGACCGCGCGGATTCTGAGGCATGTGGGTCCGGCCTTTGTGGAAGACCCCGTCCGGGTCCTGAGGTTGGCCCGGTTTGCCGCCCGGTTCGGAGATTTTTCGGTGGCTCCGGAAACCTTGTCCCTGTGCCAGGAGATGGTGGCGCGCGGCGAGGTGGATGCGCTGGTGCCGGAGCGGGTGTGGCAGGAACTGGCCCGGGGCCTGATGGAGGCGCATCCTCGCCGCTTCTTCGAGGTGCTGCGGGCGTGTGGAGCCCTGGCTCGGCTCCTGCCTGAGGTGGATGCGTTGTTTGGGGTGCCCCAGCGTGCGGATTTCCACCCCGAGGTCGACACCGGTGAGCATGTGATGCAGGTGGTGCAGATGGCGGCGCGGCTGGGCGTGTCGTTGCCGGTGCGTTTTGCGGCGCTCACGCACGATCTGGGCAAGGGCAACACGCCGCCCGAGGTCTGGCCTCGACATCTGGGCCACGAGGGCCGAAGTGCCCAGCTGCTCCGGCCTTTGTGTCAGCGCTTGCGTGTGCCCAACGACTGCCGGGAATTGGCCGATCTGGTGGCGCGGGAGCATGGCAACGTGCACCGGAGTTCGGGTTTGGGCGCGGAAGCCCTGATCCGGCTGATGGACCGCTGCGACGCCTGGCGCCGACCGGATCGGTTCGAACAGCTGCTTCAGGCCTGTGAATGCGACGCTCGTGGGCGGACGGGCTTCGGTGAGGTGTCCTATGAGGCGGGGGCGCGGTTGCGCAGGGCCTGGACACGGGCCCGGGCCGTGGACGCCGGGGCGGTGAGTGCCCAGGCTTTGGCGATGGGACTCAAGGGACCGGCCATCGGGCAGGCGCTGTCGTGGGCGCGCGCCAAGGCCCTGGAGGGGCTGGATGCGGCCGGTCTACAGTCTTCAGAGCCAGTGTGAAACCACTGAGGCCAGCAACGTCAGCAGCAGTACCGAGCCAAACGGGAAATGCCACTCACGTCGGCCCACCTTCACGCTGAAGTCGCCGGGCACCCGTCCCAGCCCGATGCGCCGCAGCCAGCCATGCAGGCCGTTGAAGACGACAAAGGACACGAAACAGATGGCCAGCCAGCGCATGGTCAGAGCGTGTGCAGGCGGTCGCCCTGGGTGAAGCCCAGCGGCTCGAATTCCAGGTCGCCGGAGGACACGGCCAATACCTTGAACAGTTCGCCCATCTCGTGCTCGGTGATGAGCTTCTGGGCCATGGCCAGGGCGCGGATGTCGCCCGCGGTGTGCGCGGCCTGCAAGTCGTCGGTGATGCCGCAGTTGAAGAGGAAGTGGGCTTGCGTGGTGTAGCCCAGCACGTTCATGCCGGCGTCTTGCGCGGCGAGCGCCACGGCGGTGAAGTCGACGTGGGCGGTGATGTCCTTGTCGCCGACGGCATCGAGCGGGTCGTCATCGGCTTGGTGGGCGCGGTGGCACATCAGCGTGCCGCCGGTGCGCTGCGGGTGATAGAACTCCAGCTCGGGAAAGCCGTAGTCGATCAGGAA
The DNA here is from genome assembly GCA_964470355.1 of uncultured Sphaerotilus sp. Classification (GTDB taxonomy): domain Bacteria; phylum Pseudomonadota; class Gammaproteobacteria; order Burkholderiales; family Burkholderiaceae_C; genus Sphaerotilus. The sequence continues at coordinate 6,645 of CAYYCN010000073.1, read as the reverse complement.
GGCCGCACCGCGCTCCAGCGTGGCGGCCAGGGTGCGCATGAAGCCACTGGCTTGACGCGGCAGCTCGACCACGGTGCCGGGCACGAAGCCCCCGCGTTCCATGGCTTCGGGTGGCGGGCGCAGATCGGTGGGTCGGTCCACCCACACGAAATGGCCGGCGCCGGAGGGCTCCACGGGGACCGCTCCGTCCGTTCCCGCCGTCGACGTGGTGCCCGTGGCCGTGGATGTGGCCGGCACCGATTCCGCTTGCCAGGACACGCCGCGTTCCCGCCAATGTTCGCCGTCGAAGTGCAGGAGCACCACCGGCATGGCGTCGAGCAGCTCGTTGCCGACCACCACGCCCCGGATCGGGTCGGGCAGCTCCAGCGCGAAGTTCAGCTTGTCGAGGTGCTGCGGCACGCGTGCGGCCACGGTGGCCTGCTGGCGCGCGCGCAGGGCGCTGGACAGATCGACGATGGTGTAGCGCCGAATGCGATTGCCCAGCACTTCCAGCAGCTGCGAAGCCAGGGCGCCGGAGCCGGCGCCGAATTCCCAGATCTCGTCGGTGCCGGAGGCGTCCAGGGCCTGCGCCACCTGACGGGCCAGCGCCCGGCCGAACATCGGACTCATTTCCGGTGCGGTGATGAAGTCGCTGCCCGAGGATGGGTCGGTGCCGAACTGACGATCGCCGCGGGCGTAGTAGCCCAGGCCGGGCGTGTACAGGGCCAGGGCCATGAAGCGCTCGAAGCCGATCCAGCCTCCCGCGTTCTGGATCTCGGTGACGATCAGGGACTGAAGAGGGCTCACGGGGTATTCGAGTCGAGAGGATGGCCTCTGCGAGAGGGCGAGTGGGGCTGGATACACTGGCGGGTTGCTTCGCCTGCCATCCCCGGCCGCCATTGTAGGAAGCCCCCGCCCGTTTCGCCGCTGCACACCCCATGATCCCTGTTGCCGCTTCGACGACCGATTCCCTCACGGCTGTGGCCGTTGCCGAGGAATCGACCCCTGTGCGCTCACGTCCCGTGGTGTTGGTGACCGGTGCGGCCCGCCGCATCGGCCGGGTGGTGGCCGAGGTCCTGGCTGAAGCGGGTTGGGATGTGGCGGTGCACTGCCGTTCGTCCCGCGAGGACGCCGAGGCCGTGGCCGATGCCGTGCGCGCGCTGGGCGGAAAGGCCGCCGTGCTGGTGGCCGACCTGTCCGACGAAGCCGCCTGTCGGGCCTTGGTGCCCGAGGCGGTCCAGGCGCTGGGCCGCCTCGATGCCGTGGTGAACAACGCGTCCACATTCGAATACGACAGCCCCGCCACCTTCGGCCATGCCGCGATGGAGCGCCATTGGCGGGCCAACACCGCACCGGCCATCCTGCTGGCGCAGGCGCTGTGTGAGCACCTGCAGTCGCGCCATGCGCAAGGCTGCGTGGTCAATCTGCTGGACCAGAAGCTGTCCAACCCGAATCCGGACTACTTTTCGTACACCCTGTCCAAGGCCGCCCTCGAAGCCGCCGGCGTGATGCTGGCGCAGGCACTGGCGCCCACGCTGCGCGTCGTGGGCGTCTCGCCGGGGGTGACGCTGGTGTCCGGGCCCATGTCCGACGGCGAGTTTTCCCAGGCGCACCAACTCACGCCCCTGGGCCGCTCGTCCACCCCCGAAGACATCGCCCACGCGGTGCGCTTCGCCCTCGAATCTCCGGCCATCACCGGCACCACGCTGCTGGTCGATGGCGGCCAGCACCTGTCGCGCCAGTCGCGCGATGTGCTCTATCTTGTCAAGGATCGCTGAATGCACAGCCTGCTCGTCCACCCGGCCCTGATGGATTGCCGGCGTGTTTTCCTCGCCAACTACGAGATCTGGATCAACATCGGCGTGCACGACTTCGAGAAGCGCGGCGAGCAGCGTGTGTTGATCAACGTCGACCTCTTCGTGCCGCTGGCCGACACCACACCGACGCACGACGAGCTCGATGAAGTGGTCGATTACGACTTCATCCGCCGCACGGTGGCCGAGCGGGTCTCGCGCGGGCACATCCACCTGCAGGAGACGCTGTGCGACGACGTCGCCGCGCTGATGCTGGCGCACCCCAAGGTGCGTGCCGTGCGGGTGGCCACCAGCAAGCCCGACGTGTATCCGGACTGCGAGGCGGTGGGCGTGGAGATCTTCCGCCTCAAGCCGTCCGCCTGATCGCCGCATTTCCATCGGTGCCGTGACACGGTGCCACCCCCATGCAGGCCTGGCCTGTGAGGACCCGACATGACCCCTCCCGACACCGCTGTTTCCGAAGTCTCCCAGGTTCAGGCCGATGCCGAGGCCCTGCGCGCCGAAAAGAAGGCCGCCTTCGAGATGAACAAGCTCAGCAAGCGCCTGCACCGCCAGGTGGGCCAGGCCATTGCCGACTACAACATGATCGAGGACGGAGACCGCGTGATGGTGTGCCTGTCGGGCGGCAAGGACAGCTTCAGCCTGCTCGACATCCTGATCAACCTGCAGCAGCGCGCCCCCATCAACTTCTCGATCGTGGCCGTGAACCTCGACCAGAAGCAGCCGGGCTTCCCGGCCGAGGTGCTGCCCAACTACCTGAAGTCCCGTGGCGTCGAGTTCCACATCGAGAACCAGGACACCTACTCCATCGTCAAGCGCGTGATCCCCGAAGGCGACACGATGTGCAGCCTGTGCTCGCGCCTGCGTCGCGGCATCCTGTACCGCGTGGCCGGCGAGCTGGGCGCCACCAAGATCGCCCTGGGCCACCACCGCGACGACTTCCTGGGCACCATCTTCCTGAACCTGTTCTTCCAGGGGCGCCTGAAGGGCATGCCCCCCAAGCTGGTCAGCGACAACGGCAAGCACACCGTGATCCGCCCGCTGGCTTACGTGGCCGAGACGGATCTGGAGACGTGGTCCGAGCACCGCCAGTTCCCCATCATCCCGTGCAGCCTGTGCGGCAGCCAGGAGAACCTGCAGCGCGTGCAGGTCAAGCAGATGCTGCGCGAGTGGGACAAGAAATTCCCGGGGCGCATCGACAACATGCACCGTTCGTTTGCCCATGTCGTGCCTTCGCACCTGATGGACCGCAACCTGTTCCCGTTCCAGACCATCCGCCCCACAGGCGAGGCCGATCCGGAGGGCGACAAGGCCTTCGACGAGGACGACGAGTCCTGCGCCCCACCGGCGCCGGTCAGTGACTCGGACGACGCCATGCCCATCACCTGGGTGAAGAGCCGTCCCCAGTGACCGGTGGTGTGGGGCCGGCCCCACGGCGGGGCCGCCCCAGGCGGTTGGAACGTGAAGATATGCAGTGAGAAGACCCCCGTCCGCAGGGCCCCGCTGGCGTGGAGGTCGCTGGGGAGACTTGACGGTTGCCGATAATCGCGGTCTCGATAGGTAACTCGTGACGGACTCAGAGAGGAACAGCGCATGACGCTCGACATCGTGATCATGGCCGCCGGCAAGGGCACGCGGATGAAGTCGGCCAAGCCGAAGGTGCTGCACACCCTGGCGGGCAAGGCGCTGCTGCGCCACGTGCTCGACATGGGCCTGAGCCTGGGCGCGGAGCGCCTGATCACCATCACCGGCCACGGCGCCGAGCTGGTGGAAGGCGCGATGCGCACCGAGTTGCCCGCCGCTCCGCTGGCTTTTGTGCGCCAGGAGCCTCAGCTGGGCACCGGCCACGCCGTGCAGCAGGCCGTGCCCGAACTGCCCGAGTCCGGCACCACGCTCATCCTCAACGGCGACACCCCGCTGGTGAAGCCGGAAACCGCTCAAGCGCTGATCGACTCCTGCGGTGGCGAGCGTCTGGCGCTGCTGACCGTCAAGCTGGCCGACCCCACGGGCTACGGCCGCATCGTGCGCGATGGTGAGCGCGTGCTGGCCATCGTCGAGCACAAGGACGCCACGCCCGAGCAGCGTGCCATCAACGAGGGTTACACCGGCATGATGGCCGTGCCCACCGCACACCTCAAGCGCTGGCTGGCCAACCTGAAGAACGACAACGCCCAGAAGGAGTACTACCTGACCGACATCGTCGCGATGGCCGAATCCGAGGGCGTGCCCGTGGTCGCTGCGCTGGCCACCGGTGAAACCGAAGTGCTGGGCGTGAACAGTCCGCTGCAACTGGCCGACCTGGAGCGCCGCTACCAACGCGTGCGCGCCGAAGCCCTGATGGAAGCCGGCGTGCGCTTGGTCGATCCGGCCCGCTTCGACGTGCGCGGTTCGCTGGTTTGCGGCCGCGACGTGGCCATCGACGTGAACTGCGTTTTCGAAGGCCAGGTTGAGCTGGGCGACGACGTGAGCATCGGCGCGAACTGCGTGATCCGCAACGCGAAGATCGCGGCGGGCGCGGTGATTCATCCCTTCACGCACATCGATGGCGAGAAGCTGGGCGTCGAGGTGGGCGAGGGCTCGCTGATTGGGCCGTTTGCTCGGCTGCGTCCCGGCGCCAAGCTGGGCACGGGCGTGCACATCGGCAACTTCGTCGAGGTCAAGAATTCCACGATGGCCGACGGCGCCAAGGCCAACCACCTGGCCTACCTGGGCGACGCCGCCGTGGGCGAGCGCGTGAACTACGGCGCCGGCAGCATCACCGCCAACTACGACGGCGTGAACAAGCACCGCACCGTCATCGAGGCCGACGTGCACATCGGGTCCAACTGCGTGCTGGTGGCGCCGGTCACCATCGGCGCCGGTGCCACGGTGGGGGGCGGCTCCACCATCACCAAGAACGTTGAAGCGGGCCAGCTGGCGGTGGCCCGCGGCCGGCAGGCCCTGATTTCAGGCTGGACCCGTCCCGCCAAGGCGCCGAAGGCGGGCTGAACTTGGCGCGCAACCTCATCGAGCTGCTGCTGGGCGGCAGGGTCAACTGGCACCGTGTCGGCATGGATGCCGGCGCGCCGTGGCAGGACGACCCGGCCCGCTGGGGGCCGCCGCTGGATCCGACACACTACGCCCGTCTCGGCCTGGACGACGCCGTGATGCCGGGCGAGCTGTCGCTCGCGCTGCAGCAGCTGGAGTCGGACACGAAAGCGCGGGCGCATCCCCTTCCTCCGGACGTGGCGCTGGCCGTCGAGGTGCTCTCCGACCCCCTGCGCAAGAATGCCTACGATGCCTATCTGCGGCGAGAGCGCCGTCGTGTGCATCAGCAGCAGGAAAACCGCCAGCGCAAACAGATGCTGCTGTGGGGTGGGGCCGCCGCCCTCGGACTGGCTGTGATCCTGATTTGGTGGATCTAGGGGAGTCTGGCACCGTCCGTGGCGCCTAAGCCTGGGGAAGCACCACCTCCATGCCGCACTTGGCGCGGTGCACGCTGAAGAAGGCACGCACGTTGCGCACGTTGGCGTCGTCGTTGAGCAGACGCTGCGTCAGGGCCTGGTAGTCGGCCATGTCGGCCGTCTGCGTGATCAGCACAAAATCGGGGCCACTCTGGGTGCGGTAGCACTGCTGCACCCGCGGTTCGGCCACGGCGCGAACCTCGAAGGCTTCCAGCCGCTCCTGGCTCTGATGATCCAGCGTGACCTCGATCACCGTCGTGAGGCCGTGGCCCAGGCGCTCCGGTGACAGCACGGCCACCGTTCGTTCGATGACCCCTTCTTCCTGCAGACGGCGCACCCGTCTCAGGCTCGTGGCCGGCGACACGTGGGCCGCAGCGGCCAATTCCTGGTTGCTGCGGGCGGCGTCACGCTGCAGTTCGTGAAGAAGTCGCAGGTCGATGGCATCCAACTGAGGGGTCATAAGGAAATAATATTTCATGAATCGATGATTTGGGATTCATTTCATCGATAAAGAAAACTTGAGAACTTTTTGATCTTGCATTCGTGATTATCGCAAGAATATTTCTTGTTGATTTCGTTACGATCGCGGCCATTCACCCGTCATGAGAGGACTTGACCCATGTGTGGCATCGTCGGCGCTGTCAGCCAGCGCAACATCGTTCCCATCCTCATCCAGGGCCTGCAGCGCCTGGAATACCGGGGGTACGACTCCTGCGGCGTGGCGGTCCACCAAGGGGGAGAACTGCGGCGTGCGCGGTCCACGTCCCGCGTTTCCGAGCTGGACGCGCAAGTGCAGCAAGACGGCGTCGAAGGCCTGATCGGCATCGCCCACACCCGCTGGGCCACCCACGGCGCTCCGGCGGTGCACAACGCCCACCCGCACTTCTCGCACGGCACGGGACAAGGTGCCCAGAGCGCCAAGGCCGGCCGCATCGCGCTGGTCCACAACGGCATCATCGAGAACCACGACGAACTGCGTGCCGACCTGAAGGCCCGTGGCTACGAGTTCCTGAGCCAGACCGACACCGAAGTCATCGCTCACCTGATCGACTCGCTGTACCAAGGCGACCTGTTCCAGGCGGTGGAATCGGCCATCGTCCAGCTGCGTGGTGCGTATGCCATTGCCGTGTTCTGCCGCGAAGAGCCGCAGCGTGTGGTCGGCGCCCGCCTGGGCTCGCCCCTGGTGCTGGGCGTGGGTAAGGCGGAAACCTTCCTGGCTTCGGACGCCATGGCGCTGGCCGGCGTGACCGACCAGATCGTCTACCTCGAAGAGGGTGACGTGGTCGACATGCAGCAGGGCAAGTACTGGATCACCGGTAAGGGTGAGGGCGACAGCCGCGCCCGCGTCGAGCGCCCGGTCAAGACCGTGCACGCCCACAGCGGCGCGGCCGAGCTGGGCCCGTACCGCC
>CAYYCN010000072.1:0-16358 GCA_964470355.1 uncultured Sphaerotilus sp. | reverse complement strand
CTCCGTCATCTGCCTTCGCTCGCTATTGCGGTTTTGTTAGCCGCTCTTAGGCCAGATTGAAAACGTCGGATCGAAAACGTGTACGCTCAGTTTCAGTGTTCCCGTACACCCACGAGGGCAAGATATAGGGGGGTGTATTCGGCCTGTTCCAATTCGAGACGCCGACGCACACCGAGCGATCCCCATCGGATCGCCCCCAACGGCCTCGATATACTGAATTGAATCCGCCCCCGGGCCGGGAAATGCGCCCGGCCGATCCTCAGCCCTCACCGCCTCACCTGGATGAAGTTCACCGGCTCCGACCATTACGTCGCCACGGCAGACCTGATGCTGGCCGTCAACGCCGCCATCACGCTGCAACGCCCGCTGCTGATCAAGGGCGAGCCGGGCACCGGCAAGACCCTGCTGGCCGAGGAGGTCGCCCGGGCGCTGAACCTGCCGCTGCTGCAGTGGCACATCAAGAGCACCACCAAGGCTCAGCAGGGCCTGTACGAGTACGACGCCGTCAGCCGGCTGCGCGACAGCCAGCTTCAGGACACCGAAAGCGCCGCACGCGTGCGCGACATCCACCATTACATCGTGCAGGGCACGCTGTGGCAGGCCTTCGCGTCAGAACAGCCCGTGGCCCTGCTGATCGACGAAATCGACAAGGCCGACATCGAGTTCCCCAACGACCTGCTGCGCGAACTCGACCGCATGGAATTCCACGTCTACGAGACGCGCGAGATGGTGCGGGCCCGGCATCGTCCCCTGGTGTTCATCACCTCGAACAACGAGAAGGACCTGCCCGATGCCTTCCTGCGCCGGTGCTTCTTCCACTACATCCAGTTCCCCGACGCCGACACGATGCGCCGCATCGTCGACGTGCACTACCCGGACATCCGCCAGGACCTGCTGGGGGCCGCGCTCCAGAGCTTCTACGCCGTGCGCGACCTGCCCGGCCTGAAGAAAAAACCCAGCACCTCCGAGCTGATCGACTGGCTCAAGCTGCTGATGGCCGAGGACATCCCGGCCGACGCCCTGAGCAGCGGCGACCCGAAGATCGGCGTGCCACCGCTCGTGGGAGCGCTGCTCAAGAACGAGCAGGACCTGGCCCTGTTTGAAAAACTGGTCTTCATGCAAAACCGTCACCGCTGAGAATGCCCATGGATCCCCAACTCAAGAACTCGCTGGCCGAAGGTGTCGTGGACGCGCTCGGTTTTGTGGCCGGGGCGTTGGCCGGCGGTCTGCTGGCTCGGGCCCTGGGCTTCGACTTCATGACCGAAAACGGCTGGGGCACAACCAGCATGATCGGGATCTTGCTGGTGGGCCTGGGTGCCGGCCTGGGCAAGACCGCCGCCCGACGCCTGCTCCGCCGCCGCAGCGGTTGAACCCATGACCCTGAACGTCCGCCCGGTCACCCTCGCCCGGGACCCTGTCCGACTCGAACCCCTGGACCTGCACCACGAACCGGGCCTGCGGGCCGCCGCAGCCGATGGCGAGCTGTGGCAGTTGCGCGTCACGTCGGTCCCCGAGCCGGACCAGACCCGCGCCTACATCGAGACGGCGCTCGCCGGACAGGCCTGCGGTCACCGCCTGCCGTTTGCCGTGATCGAGGCCGCCACCGGCACAGTCATCGGTTGTACCAGCTACCACGACATCGTCCCGGCCATCGACCGGCTGGAAATCGGCTGGACCTGGTACGCCCGGCGTGTCCAGCGCACAGCCGTCAACACCACCTGCAAGTGGCTCCTGCTGCAGCACGCCTTCGAGGTGCTGGGGGCCCGCCTCGTGGGCTGGCGCACCGATCATTTCAACTTTGCCAGCCAGCGTGCGATCGAACGGCTGGGGGCCCGCAAGGACGGGGTGCTGCGCCATCACGCCCTGCGCCGCGACGGCACGGTGCGCGACACGGTGATGTACAGCCTGTGCGCAGGCGAGTGGCCCGAGGTCAAGGCGCAGCTGGAATGGCAGCTGGCCCGCCCACGGACATCAGGCTGAGCCCTGCAGGGGCATGGACATCAGCGACGGCCGGCGTTCGCTGTCGCGCCAGAAAGGCACCAGCCGGTCGCGTCCTTCCCGCTTGGCCCGATAGAGCGCCCGATCGGCCCGGTGCAGCACGGCCTCGGGAGAGTCGTCCCCCATTTCGACCATGGCCGCCCCCAGGCTCACGGTGACACGGGGACAGGCGTGCAGACTCACCGCGTGCGACGGCGCCTGCATGCTCACCCGGAGCCGTTCCCCAACCTGCACCGCCTCGTCCAGCCGGGTGCCGGGCATGAGCAGCACGAACTCCTCCCCTCCGGAGCGCGCGCAGACATCGTAGGGAGACACGCACGACCGCATGGCGTGCGCCACATGCTGCAGGGCCAGATCCCCCACCGCATGGCCATGCTCGTCGTTGATGCGCTTGAAGCGGTCCACGTCCAGGCACAGAACGGCAAACGGACGCCCTTGCGCCTCATGGTCGGTCCACGCCGACTCCAGCTCCGACTGCAGACCGCGTCGGTTGAGCAGGCCCGTGAGCGGATCGGTCAAGGCCAGGGTCTCGAGCCGGTGCTTCATGCGCAGCACGATCTGCAGGAAGTACATGAGGTTCATGAACGCCATGAACCCCGCGATGCTGAACAGGGCCAAGAAATTCAGGAGGCCACGCCGGTGCACGTCCAGCACCTCCGCGGGCGTGGCCAGGGACGGCACCCCGGTGCACACCAGCATCAGCGGCCCGAACTCGTGGAGCGTGCAACGCCAGGTGCGCCACAGGGAACGGAACAGGATCCACGCCCCGGCGGCATTGACCAGAACGACCCGGTGGGCGCTGAACTCCGGGCCACTGCCCACCAGCACGAGCCCCAGGGCGCACAAGGCCAGCACGGACAGGTTCTCCACATCGGCGGTGGGTTTGTGCAGGAACACCGAGGCCGCCCTGACGTGGGCCATGGCGTAGCCGATCAAGCACAGGTTGGCCCCGATGTGCGTCCAGAACCCCTGCCCTTCGTCGCGCAGCCCAATGAGTCCAAAGCCCGCCGCCCCGAACAGGTTGCCGATCCACCAATGGGCAATGCTGTAGCGGGCCTCGCCCACCTTCACCCACGCCACGGTCCACACCACGCCGTACAACAAATTGTGCAACCCCAGCGCCAACGCCAGGGGCTGCAACTCAGCGCCCCACATTCCGTCACCCTGAATTTCGTATTTTTTCCATCATCGCCGAAAAAACAGCCTCCCAGCAGGCACATCACCAGCAAACAGGTCCCCGTTCACGAACATCGTGTTCCCCGGCGTCGACCCGGTCCCGCCCGGAGGCCTCGGCGATGGGCGGACCTCGCGGCATACTTCACCCGTGCGGCGACGTGCCGCCTGTCCCCACCCGCCCATGCTGATCGACTTCTTCTACACGCTGCGCACCGCCGGGCTGCCGGTGTCGATCCGCGAGTTCCTGACCCTGCTCGAGGCCCTGCGCGCCGGAGTGCTCGAGGGTGAAGGCGGGCCGTCCGTCGACACCTTCTACGTGCTGGCCCGCACCACGCTGGTCAAGGACGAGACCCAGTTCGACAAGTTCGACCGTGCCTTCGGGGCGTATGTGCACGGCCTGGAGGCCGTCGTCGAGTCGCGCCCCGACCTGCCCGCCGACTGGCTGCAGCAGATGCTGGAGCGAGAGTTCACCGCCGAGCAGCGCGCCGCCTTGCAGGCCATGGACTGGAACGAGCTGATGCAGACGCTGCAAAAGCGCCTGGAAGAACAGAAGGGCCGCCACGAAGGCGGCAACAAGTGGATCGGCACGGGGGGCACCAGCCCGTTCGGCCATGGCGGCACCAACCCACGCGGCATCCGCATCGGTGGCCCCGGACGGGAACGCAGCGCCGTCAAGGTCTGGGAGCAGCGCACCTTCCGCGACTATGACGACGAGGTGGAGATCGGCACACGCAGCCTGAAGGTGGCCTTGCGCCGCTTGCGCCGTTTCGCTCGCGAAGGCCACGACCTGGAACTCGCGCTCGACGACACGATCCACGCCACGGCCGCCAACGCCGGCCTGCTCGACATCCGCATGCGCCCCGAGCGCCACAACAAGGTCAAGGTGCTGCTGCTGATGGACGTGGGCGGCACGATGGACGACCACGTGCACCGGGTGCAAGAGCTGTTTTCGGCGGCCAAGAGCGAGTTCAAGCACCTGGAGTTCTTCTATTTCCACAACTGCGTCTACGACCACGTGTGGAAGCACAACCAGCGCCGCTACGCCGAGAAGACCGATACCTGGGACCTGATCCACAAGTACAACAAGGACTGGAAGCTGATCCTGGTCGGCGACGCGACGATGAGCCCCTACGAGATCCTGCAGGCGGGCGGCAGCGTGGAATATCACAACCCCGAATCGGGCGCGACCTGGCTGCAACGGCTCACGCACGCCTTTCCGCACCACGCCTGGATCAACCCGGAACCCCAGGGGGTCTGGGAATACCGCCAGAGCATCGGCATGATCCAGCACTTGATGAACCAGCGCATGTTCGGCTTGACCCTGCAGGGCTTGGAACAGGCGATGCGCCTGCTGTCGAAATGACCCGACTTCGCCCCCGCCGTGGCCTGTACACCCTGCTGTGCGGCCTGCTGTGCGGCCTGCTGGTCCTGCCAGGGGTCAGCGCAGCCCAGGGCGAGGGGGGACTGGAGTCCCCCCCGGCCGCCGACACCCCCGCCGCCATCCCCCCCGCTGAGCCCGGCCCCGTCGGTCAGGGCGAGGACGTCGAAAAGGGCGTGCAGTGGGAGCTGGAAGTCCAGTCCGCCAACGAAACGCTGAAGACCTTGCTCGCCCAGCATCTGGACCTGGCCCGCTACCAGCGCACCGCCCGCACCGAGCGGATCACACGCGCCGAACTCATGCGCCTGCTGTCGGCCACCCCGCGCCAGGCCCAGGCACTGCTGGAGACCGAAGGTTATTTCGACGCCCAGGTGTCGACCCGGCTGGAGCCGGTCGACGGCAGCCGCACCGGCGCCGTCGCCAGCGCCTGGCTGGACCCGATCGCGCTGGCCACGCGGGTGGCCGGCGAGCTCGAATCGCTGATTCGCCCCCGATCGTCCGACGACCGCCTCGGCGAAGCCACGGCAGCACCGGACCTGCGGGTGGTGGTTCAGGTGGAGCCCGGGCCCCGCACCCGCGTGCAGGACGTGCGGGTCGAGTTCGAAGGCGCCCTGTCCGTGAGCGCCGACGAAGGGGATCCCGTGGCCACAGAACTCCAGGGGCGCGTCCGTCAGGGCTGGACCTTGCCGGCCCGGCGGGGATTCACGCAGCGGGGCTGGAGCTCGGCCAAGAGCCAGGCCATCGGCCTGCTGCGGGCAGAGGGCTATCTGTCGGCCGCCTGGAGCGGCGCCGTGGCGCAGGTGCGCCCGCAAGACCAGACCGCGAAGCTGTTTCTCGTCGCCGACAGCGGGCCGCTGTTCCGATTTGGCGAACCTCGATTCGAGGGCCTGGAACACGTCCGGCCGGACGCACTGCGCGCCGTGCTCAACTTCGCCGTCGGTGAGCCGCTGCGCGAGAAAGCCCTGCTCGACTACCAGGATCGGCTGGTCAAGACGGGCCTGTTCAACACCGTCTCCGTCACCATCGACCCCGACGCGGCCACCGCCGACGCCACACCTGTGCACGTGCGGGTGCGCGAACGCGATCGCCTGCAAACCACCTTCGGCGTGGGGGTGTCCGACAACACCGGACCTCGGGCCACCATCGAACACGTGGACCAGCAGATCTTCGGCTTCAACTGGCAAGCCAAGACGGCCTTGCGGTTCGGGCGCATCGTGCGTGGGGCTTCGCTGGACCTGACCTCCCACCCCCGCGAGGACGCCCACCGCAACCTCGTGTCGGCGGCGGTCAGCCACAGCGAGGCCGACGACAACCTGATCGTCGACAACCAGAAGCTGCGGGTCGGCCGCACACAGGACAGCGAACGTTACGAACGGCTCTATTACCTGGAGTGGCAGCACGCCCGCACCGAAGAGCGGGTGACCGACGGCGACATCGACGACGCCTCGGCCGTGTCGGCGGCCTACCAGTGGGTCTGGCGCAACCTCGACCACCCGATCACACCGACGGACGGCTTCAGCCTGTCGGCCTCCCTGGCGGGCGGGCGATCCTTTGCCACAGTGGGAGAAAGCGGCTGGTTCACCCGCGCCACCGGCCGCCTCACGGCCTATCGCCGCTTCGGCACCGACTGGTATGGTCAGGCGCGCGTGGAGGCCAGCGAGGTGTTCAAGCGCGACGCCGTCTCGGTGCCCTACACCTTGCTGTTCCGCGCCGGGGGCGACGATTCCGTGCGGGGCTACAGCTACCAATCGCTGGGCCCGAGCAACTCGCGCGGCACCGCCCAGGGCGGCAAGGTCATGGCCACCACCAGCGTGGAACTGGCCACACCCTTCTCGCGTCGCAACCGATCGCTCATGGGCGCGGTCTTCTTCGATGCCGGCAATGCCGCCGCCAACTGGAAGGAATTCGAGCTGGCCCGTGGGTACGGTGTGGGGGTGCGCTGGAACAGCCCGCTGGGGCCGCTGCGCATCGACCTCGCATACGGCGAGAAGGTCCGCCGGGCCCGACTGCATTTCAGTGTCGGACTGACGTTCTGACACCTCCGATCGATCCGCCCCTGTCATGTCCGACCCCGAGCGCCCCCCCTCCACGCCTGCAGACCACCAGGCGCCCACCGATACCGACCCGGCGGCGCCACGCCGGCCCGGACGCCGCGGGATTCTGCGGGCCCTGTGGCTGTTGCCGCTGCTCGTGATCGTCGCGCTGGTCGGCGCCGTCGGCCTGCTGTTTTCCGCCACCGGCAGCCGCTGGCTCCTGGACCGGGTACCCGGGTTGTCCGTGACCGGCCCACAAGGCGCCCTGGCACGCGACTTCCAGGCCCAGGCGCTGCGGTACACCCTGGGCCCGGGCCGCACACTGGTCCTCGACACCCCGGAATGGACGGGCTGGCACCTGTCCTGGGGCGAGATCCGCCTGGACCGCCTGCAGGCCCGCAAGATCACCATCGAGGGCGCCCCCCCCCCGCCATCGGACACGCCGACCCGCCTGCCCACGCAACTCATCGTGCCCTGGGTCGTGCGCCTCGACGACGTCCGGGTGGACGAGGTCGCCCTGCCGGCGCTCGGAGAGCACCCGCTGCGCGACCTGCGGGCCCGCCTGCATCTGGCGGCGGGAGCCGCCGGGCAACACACCGTCGAACTCCAGCGGCTGCGATGGGACCGATGGGCGGTGCAAGGCCAGGCCCGGCTGCAGGCCAACGCCCCGCTCACCCTCAACGCCACCCTCCAGGCGGGTCCCGACGCGGTGCCCCCCCTGCCTTCCTCGTCCCCGTCCTCCCAGGCCCCTGTGCTGCCGCTGCCGGCCGACAGCCGCCTGAACCTCACCCTCGATGGTCCCCTGTCCCGGCTGCAGGTGGCCACCACGCTGCAAACCTCCGGCCAGTCGCTGACGGCCCGGGCCGAGGTGCGGCCCGAAGCCCCCCTGCCCGTGTCCCAACTGGACGCCCGCTTCGAGGCGCTGGACCTGTCGGCCCTGCGCAGCGACTGGCCCGCCTCGGCCCTGACGGGCCGGATCCAGGCCCACCTGCCTGGGCCGGACGGCAGCGCCACAGCCTCACCGCTGACGATCGACGCCCGGGTTTCCAATGCAGCCGCCGGGGCCTGGGATCTCGGTCGACTGCCCTTTCACCGGGTGCAGCTGAAGACGCTCAGCCGAGTGGATGAACCCCGTCGGGGGGCGTTGGAGTCCCTGGAGGTGGCGCTCGGCACGCCCGAGGCACCGGCCGGCACGGTCCGGGGATCCGGCACCTGGAGCGCCCTGACGGGCGCACCGACCGACGCCCGCCTCGAACTGGCCCTCGACCAGGTCGAGCCGGCTCGGCTGTCCACCTCCGCTCCGCCATTGCGGCTCAGCGGGCCGATCCAGGTCCGCTATCGAACAACCGCCCCGGCCCCAGCGGCCGCGTCTCCCCACCCCGTGGCCGTGGCGCGCCCCTTCCTGCCCTCGGGTGCCCACGTGGACGCCGAACTGGCCCTGACCGGTCGGACCACGGCCGCCCTGCCCCACGGACCGGGCGCCGGAACGCCGGTGTCGCTGCAGCTGCGGGGCACCGTCGATGAACGATCCGCCACCCTGACGTCCATGAGCGCCCGCGCCGCCGAGGCCCAAGCCCTTGGTCGACTGGAACTGCGCCAGACGCCCACCCGCGACCAGACGCTGTGGTCGGCCACCGGCCAGATCGACCTGCAACGCTTCGACCCTTCGGTGTGGTGGCCCGCGGCCGGCCGCACAGGCACCAGCCGCATCAACGCCCGACTGGACGTGGACCTGCGCACGCCACACGCCGCCCTGAGTGACCCCGATCCCCTGGCCCGGTGGCGCCAGGTCCTCGGACAGGCCCGACTGGCCCTGCGCCCGAGCCAGGTCCTGGGCGTGAACACAGAAGGCCACCTGCAGCTGTCGCGTCGCCAGACCGCAGCCCCGTTCCTCGCAGACGTAAACCTCTCAGCCGCCGACACCCGGGTCGAAGGCGAGGTCCGGCTGGATCCCACCACCCAGGTGCAACAGACCCAGCTGAAGGTGCGCAGCCCCGCCCTGGAACGGCTCCAGGCCTGGTGGCGGCTCGTCCTGCCTGATCTCGCACCGGCCGGTGATCTGGAGGCCTCGCTGCAGGCCGCCGGCCGCTGGCCGGACTGGACCACCCAAGGCCGACTCGGCAGTCGCCGCCTCAGCCTGGGCACACGCGGACAGGTGCAGGGCCTGGCGGGCCAGTGGTCGCTCGCGGCCCAGCCTTCGGCCCCTTTCGACCTGACGCTCACGGCCGAACAAGGCCGCTGGGACACCACCCAACTGCGCCGGTGGACCCTGCGCGGCACGGGCCAGGCCCGACAGCACGAGATCCGCCTGGATGCCCAGGCGGTCCTCGGCGGCACCGACCCGACCCGCGCCCCCACGGCCCGCCCCCTCGACGCAGCCCTGAAGATCGCGGGCGGACTGACCCGCGACCGGCAATCCCTGGCCTGGGCCGGGACGGTGCAGCAGATGGAGGTCCGGGATCCCACCCCCGGCCACGAGATGTGGAACCTCCGCCTGGGAACCCCAACGTCCGTGCGCTTCGAACAAAGCCAGACCGGTAGCCGCACCCGCACCCAGGCCACGGTCGGCGCCCTGCGCCTGGAGGTGGCCCAAGCCCGAGTGCTCACCGAGCCCCTCCTGTGGACCTCCGACGGCACACAACGCCAGCTGCGTTTCAAGGCCCGGATGGAGCCGCTGCCCGTCGCGCCATTGCTGGCCCAGCTGCAACCGGACTTCGGTTGGTCGGGCGACCTGCACCTGAGCGGCCTCGTCGAAGTGGACGCCTCGGCCACCGGCCTGCGCGCCCGGGCGTCCGTCCAGCGCGACCGTGGCGACCTGATGGTGCGCGACGCCCAAAGCGGTCGCCCGGCCCAGGTGCTGGGCCTGGACACCCTGAAACTGGCCCTCGACGCTCAGGATGGCCGCTGGCGAATGACCCAGCAGATCAGCGGACGGGACCTGGGCAGCCTGCAGGGCGAGCAGGTCGTCATGGCCCCGCCCACGGCGTGGGTTCCGCCCCCCACGGCCCCGGTTCGAGGACAGGTCCAGCTCGACGTGACCGACCTGGGACGCTGGGGTCATTGGCTGCCGGCTGGCTGGCGGCTGTCGGGCCGTCTGCACAGCCAGGCCGCCATGGGAGGCACCTTCGGTGGCCCCGAGTTCAGCGGAACGCTGGAAGGCAGCGGCCTGTCCGTGCGCAATCCCATCGAAGGCGTGAACTGGACCGACGCCCGTCTGCGCTTGGTCATGCGGGGCGATCACGCTCAACTGGAACAGTTCTCCATGCAGGCTGGACCCGGCCGGATCCAGGCCACCGGTGGGGTGCGCCTCGGCGCCGAGCCCTCGGCCACCCTGGACCTCCAGGCCGACCGATTCGCCGTGCTCCAGCGTGTGGATCGCCGCCTCGTCGTCAGCGGCACCGCGCGGCTCACCCTCGACCGCCAACTCACGCGTCTGGATGGGCGGCTGACCGCGGACGAAGGCCGCTTCGATTTCAGCCGCAGCGATGCCCCGAGCCTGGGCGACGACGTGAGCGTGCAGCGACGCAACGGTCGCGGGACCGAGGACGCCACCGGCAGCGACCCCGGACGCCCGGACCGCAAACTGCAGCTCGACGTCACGGCCCAGCTCGGCGACGCATTCCGCCTGACCGGGCGCGGCCTCAACACCCGGCTCGTCGGCGAAGTGCGCCTGACCAGCCCCCAGAACAAACTCGCCGTGCACGGTGAGATCCGGGCCGTGGACGGCACCTACGCCGCCTATGCGCAAAAGCTGACCGTCGATCGGGGCATCATCACCTTCACCGGGGTGGCGGAAAACCCGCGCCTGAACATCCTGGCCATCCGGCCGGACCTGGAGGACCAGATCGCCGGGGTGTCGGTCACCGGCACCGCGCAGAACCCGCGCATCCGCCTGTACAGCGAACCATCGCTCACCGACACCGAAACGCTGTCGTGGCTGATCCTGGGCCGGGCCCCCGACGGGCTGGGCCGCACCGATCTGGCCCTGCTGCAGCGCGCCGCCTTTGCACTGCTGGCCGGCGAAGACCAGAGCCCGTCGATCATCGAAAGGTTGGGCATCGACCAGTTCTCCGTCAGCCAAAGCGACAGCGACACGCGCGAAACCGTGGTCTCTGTCGGCAAGCAGATCTCCCGGCGCTGGTACCTCGGCTATGAGCGCAGCCTCAACGCCGAGACCGGCACATGGCAGTTGATCTACCGACTGGCCAAGCGCTTCACCGTGCGCGCGCAGTCGGGGGCGGAAAACGCCCTGGACGTCATCTGGACCTGGAAATGGGGCACGGACCGCACAGAGCCCTGAGCCCCCAACGCATGCCCACCGACGCTGACTTCATCACCTACCTCCTCGATCAAGCCGGCTTGGCGGGCGCCCTGAGCGCGCGCCGGATGTTCGGGGAATACGCGCTCTACCTCGACGGCAAGGTGGTGGCGCTGGTCTGCGACCACCACCTGTACCTCAAGCCCACGCCCGAGATTCTCCAGGTCTGGCCCCGGCCGCTCCACGGACTGCCGTTCCCGGGCGCCAAACCCTGGCTGCTCGCCGACGAATGGCTGGACGACGGCGAGCGGCTGCGGCAACTGCTGCGCCTGACCGCCGACGCCCTGCCCATGCCCGCCCCCAAGAAAAAACGGCCCCCTGGTCCCAAGACCAAGAAGCCGTCTGCGCAGACGGGAACGTGAGCCGAGGCGTCAGGCGGTCTCGGTACCGCTGGCCTTCAGCAAAATCGCATAAAGCTGATCCTTCAGGTGCAGCTTTTCCTTCTTCAACACTTCGATCTCCTCGTGGGTGCCGTGCACGACGTGCGTTTCCATGTTCTTGATCTTCTGGTCGAGATCGTTGTGCTTGTCGAACAGGTGGACGAAGTGGGCGTCTTGGGTCTTGAGGCGGGTGATGAGATCGCGGTACTCAGGGAACATGTCGGTCTTCTCCTCTTCGGTTCTGGGATGCTGCACCGTGCAGCCACGGATCCAATGTAATCCTCGACCGCCTGCCGTGGGGCATGATCTGCGCCCCAGATTTGATGAACCTCAAGTGAGCCCATCCGTGCCCGAAGACCTCCTGCCCCTGCCTTCCCTGACCTGCCGCCGCTGGCGCCACTACAAGGGAGGCGAATACGAGGTCATGGCCATCGCCCGCCACAGCGAGACCCAGGAGCCCCTGGTGGTTTACCGCCCGCTGTACCACGACACTGGGTGGTGGGTGCGGCCCTACACGATGTTCATGGAATCGGTGCAGACGCCCGACGGGCCCGTGCCCCGCTTCGCCCCCCTGGATCCCCCCGTCGATTCAGGCACGTAGAATGCCGCCCGTCCTCTCCGTAGTTCAATGGATAGAACGGGCGCCTCCTAAGCGCCAGATACAGGTTCGATTCCTGTCGGAGGGACCACGCGGTGTCCTGGGGAGATCCCCAGCACGTGTTCAGGCGCCGCGCATCCGGGACGCAAACCCCTCAGTCTCGCCAGACAGCACCCCCCCAAATTCGTAGAATCGGCCCCGATGTGAGAAATCATGTCCGGCCGACACCGACCCATGGCCCAGGCCGCACCGCTGCACGAGCGGTGAACTCCTTCTGACCCTCCCATTGCGGCACACCAGCTTGGGAGGGTTTTTTTTTGTGCCCCCGTGTCAGAGGGACATCTCGACGCCGACCGACAGGTGGCGGGAAGGGGCCCGCACGCGCCCCTCCCCCTCGAGACAGGACACCCGGTTGCGGCCCGCCGCCTTGGCCCGGTACATCGCCTGATCCGCCTGACGCTGAATGCCGGACATCGACGGTGAAGCGCCTTCCCCGCTGGCCACGCCGATGCTGGCGGTGACATTCAACGTCCGCCCGGCGGCTTCCACCGACAAGGCCTCCACCGACACCCGGAGCTTTTCGGCCAACATGACGGCATGCGCCGAATCGGTGTCGGGCAAGAAGATGGAAAACTCCTCCCCGCCGATGCGCGCCAGAACATCGCTGCGGCGAATGCCCTGCTGCAAGGTGTCGGCCACCGCCCTGAGCACAGCGTCGCCCGCCGCGTGACCGTGTTGGTCGTTGATCCGCTTGAAATGGTCCAGGTCGACAAACAGCACGGAGCAGGGGGCACCCGACCGCTGCGCGGACAGCAGCCAACGGTCACACCACGCGTAGTAGGCCCGGGCGTTCAGCACCCCCGTGAGCGGATCGTGCGAAGCCTGCTCCTGGAGCCGGTCGTTGAAGTGCCGCATCCGCTTGAAGTACGAAATGGAGCGGGATGCATACAGATGGAAAAACAAGGTCAGGTAAACGTAGCCCCCCAGCAGGGTCGCCATCGCGTGGGGTGAATAGGGCCGGGACAGCATCGGGTTCCCCATCGCCAGCCCGACCCCGGTCAGCACCGACACCGACAGGCCGACCTTGCGTCCGAGCAGCAGGTAGACCCCCGGCACATTGGTGAAAAACCACAGCACGCGGAGTTCGTCCTCGGGCACGTGCATCAGCGCCGACACATACTCCAGCTGGCACAGCATCAGAAACACCCATGCCACGGCCCGGAAACGTTCCTTGTGTCCCCGGAGCAGGGCCCACAGCGCCAGCGTCACACCGGAAAACACCTCCATCATCCAGAGGTGCGGGTTGTCCATGGGGTGGGTTCCCGCCAGACCGGCCGCGACGAACACCAACGTCAACCACGCGCTGGACACCATCACCGAGACGAGAAACCGGAACTGGAACGCCAGGAACTCCTCACTTTCGTTGAAAGTGACGTGTCCAAACAAGAGGTGTTCGAAGCGGCTGAGCGAAAGCATTTCGGACGGATGCAGCAGGAGGGGAAACCCACCATCGTATTTCGAGGAATGAACGTTCCCTCTTGAGGAGAACCCCGCCCAGGGCACCGTCCGCCGAGAAGGAAATCACACACCCGCGCACGAGGCCCCCCAGCGTGCCCCTGGCGGCCGAACACCCGGTTCAGAAGTCGGGTTCACGGAAATACACACCCAACCCCGGCCGATTCCAGCGAGTACCGCCTCCACCCCTTGCCCATACTGGGGCCTGGTCATCGGACTCGAATTTTCTGGAACCGGCACATGAACACCTCATCCACCGCTCGCATCCTGGTCGTGGACGACAGCAAGGTCTCCCGCAACATGGCGGTGGGGCTGATCCGCCTGCGCCGACCCGACGCGGAGATCCTGGAAGCCGGTGACGGCACGCAGGCCATCGCCATGGCCGGCGAACACCGGCCCGATCTGGTGATCATGGACGTGAACATGCCCGGCATCACCGGCATCGAGGCGGCCACCGCCATCTTGCAGGCACACCCGGACACCCCCATCGTCCTGCTGACCGCCAACGTGCAGTCCGCGACGCAGGCCAAGGCCGAGGCGGCCGGGGTGATGCTGTACAAAAAGCCTGTCAAAGGCGAGGTCATTGACCAGATCCTGACGCACTTGACGGTGAGCGCATGATCGATCTCGACGACGACGCCCGGGACGCCCTGGCGGAGGCCTTCAATCTGGCCCTCGGAGAGGCCGCGGCCTCCTTCGCCGAAATTGTGCAAGACGAGATCATGATGTCGGTGCCCGTGGTGGAGCTGATGCACCGGCGCGACCTGGTCGAACGCCTGCGCCAGATGCCCCACGCTGGAGACTCCGGCAAGCTGTGCAGCATCGCGCAGCACTTCGAGGGAGACGACGGCCTGCTCGGCACGGAAGCCATGTTGCTGTTTCCGGAACGGGGCAGCCTCGAGATCGTGCGCTGCATGCTCGGCGAGAGCTCTCCCGCCGCCGACCAGATCAGCGAACTCGAACAGGACGCCCTGGCCGAAGTGGGCAACATCATCATCAACAGCTGCATGAACAGCCTGGCGATGATCTTCGACACTGAGATGGTCGGCACCCTGCCCGGCGTGCGTGCCGCGTCGCCGGACGAGTTGTTCACCCACTGCCCGGGCAGTGACACGGTGCTGGTCGCTCGCATCGGCATGTGCATGCAGTCGCACCAGATCACCGGATACGTGCTGTTCCTGATGAACATCGCCTCGCTGACCTCGTCGGTGGAGCGCATCCGAACGTATTTCGGCCTCTCCGTCGAGACCTGAGCCATGCGCAGCCTGCTGGACGCCGTCGAGTTCGGCCTGATGGTCGTCGGCCCGGGTGAACGCATTCAGGTCGCCAACCGCTGGCTGCGCGAACGCGTGCGCACACCCCTGGCGGGTCGCACGCTGGACGAGGCCCTGCCCGGCCAAGTCGATCCACGCCTGCGCTTGGCCATCCGTGAATGCCTGAATTCCGGCCGTGCCATGCGCCTGTCGCATGCCTTCCACCCCATGCCATTGCCCCTGTTCGCGCCGCAGAGCGTCCACGAGCAGCGCATGCGGCATGCCGTGGACGTCATCCCGGTGCTCGATGCTGCCGGACAACGCGAATGTCTCGTGCAGATCCGCGACATGAGCGAGATCGCCCGCCGGGAAACCATCCTCAAGGAACAGTCGAGGCGGCTGAGCGTGGAACTTGAACGCGTGTCGGCGACGCAGAACGAGCTGACCCGCCAGACGCTGCGCTTCCGCGAGATGACCCGGCTCGCGCCCGTGGGGCTGATCGAGACCGACATCCGGGGCACCCTGACCTACTGCAACGACCGCGCAGCCGAGATGCTGCGCCTTGAGGCCCCCTCCGCCTTGGGGCGCTTGTGGCTGGAACTCCTGCCGGAAGCCGACACCCAGCGCCTGACCCCCAAGTGGAACGCCGCCGTCAGCGCACGCGTGCGCTTCGCCGACGAGCTGCAGCTCCACCACAAGGGTGGTGCCACCCTCTGGCTGCGCATCGAGGCCGGCCCCGTCCGCACACCGCAGGGGCTGGCCGACGTCTACATCGGGACCATCACCGACGTCACGGAATTTCACCAGCACGCCCAACGCTACGAGTACCGGGCCAACCACGACGTGCTCACGGGCCTGCTAAACCGGGAACGGTTCGAACAACAGCTCGTGGAGGCGCTCAGTGCCGCGACCCACTCCGGCAAGCCCCTGGCCGTGCTGTTCCTGGACCTCAACCAGTTCAAGCCGATCAACGATGTCCACGGGCATTCCGCGGGAGACCTGGTGCTCAAGGCGGTCGCCGGCCGCATGCGGACCTGCCTGCGCAACGACGATGCCGTGGGACGCATCGGAGGGGACGAGTTCGCCGTGCTGCTGCCCAACGCCCCCGACCGCGCGACGTTGGAACAAATGCTGGCCAAACTGATTCGGTCGGTGGGACTGCCCGTGTCCATCGGCACCGGCCACGTCCGGGTCACCTGTTCCGGCGGGGTCGCCCTGTTTCCCAAGGACGGACGCACGGCCGACGAGTTGCTCAAGGTGGCCGACCGGGCCATGTACCAACACAAGTTCCGCAACCGCTCACCCGAGGAAATCGCCCTGGGTCGAACGCTGCCCATGGCGCTCCAGCCCCCACCTGTCAGCGAGCCGGACACCTGCCTGGAGCCCACCTTCCGGCTGGAATGACCCCCGCGGGGCGCCTCCCTAAAATGCCGGGATGCCCGCGCCCCAAGCCCCCGTCCCGGACCTCTTTTCCGCCCCATTCGCGCCACCCGATCCCCACCGTGAACCGGGCGAGCCGCGAACGCCCGGTCCGTCGCACAGCCCCATCGGCGGCCAGCGCCTGCTCGAAGGCCTGAACCCCGAACAGCTCGCCGCCGTCACCCTGCCCGCCGAACCGGCCCTGATCCTGGCCGGCGCCGGCTCGGGCAAGACGCGCGTGCTCACCACCCGCATCGCCTGGCTGATGCAGACCGGACAGGTCTCGCCCG
>CAYYCN010000071.1:0-16554 GCA_964470355.1 uncultured Sphaerotilus sp. | reverse complement strand
AGCTTGGCGCCCAGCACGCGGTTGCTGCGGGTGATGGCGTTGTAGGCCATCACGGCGGGGATGGCCACGGCCAGGCCGATGCCCGTCATGATCAGCGCCTCGCCCACCGGACCGGCGACCTTGTCCAGCGTGCCCGAGCCGCTCATGCCGATGGCCAGCAACGCGTGGTACACGCCCCAGACCGTGCCGAACAGGCCCACGAAGGGCGCGGTCGCACCGATGGTGGCCAGCGTGGTCAGGCCGTTCTCCAGACGGGTGGTCTCCTCGTCAAGCACCTTCTTGATGGTGCGGGTGACGAAGTCCTGGGCCGAGCCGGCTTCCGACAGCTTCGCCGCGCCGTACTTGGCGTGGTGCGACTGGGCATGGATGGCGTGGGCCGTCAGGTGGCCAAAGGGATCCTTCACACCATGGGTCTGGATCTCCTGGGCCACCTCGTCGAGCGAGCGGGCATTCCAGAAGAACGTCAGGAACTTCTCGCTGCGCTGCTTGCGCAGGAACTGGGCCAAGCCCTTGATGAGGATCAGCGCCCACGACACCACGGACATGATCACCAGCACGGCCAACAGCGTCTTGCCGACGGCGTCGGACTGGGCGATGAAATGGCCAAAGCCGACGCTGGCCTGGACGGCACCTTCAGGGGTAACGGGAAGGGTCATGACTATCTCCGGGAAAGCCTAAAAATCAGCAGAAACAGAATCGGAAGACCGGATCGGGGGACTTGGCCCCACGGGATCAGTCCTCCAGCTTGAATTCGAGGGGCATCAGGATCGAAAACTCGAAGGGCACCCCGTTCTCGGTGCGTGGCTTGACGCGGGCCGTCCGGGCCTTGGCCAGCGCCTCCTGGTCCAGCCGGGAATAGCCCGAACTGCGATGCAGGCTGACCTTCTTGGGCACCCCGTGTGTGTCGATGATGGCCTTCACCACCACGGTCCCCTCCTCCTGCAAGCGCCGCGACGCCACCGGATAGTCGACGTCCGGCACCCGGATCCAGTCGCTGTCGGTGAGCACGACGGCACGAGGGGCAGCGGGGGCCGGTGCTGGCGCAGGGGCCGGGGGGGCCGGCGGTGATGGCGGGGCCGGCTCCGGAGCCGGAGGAGCCGGCGGCGTGGGCGGAGCGGTGGGCTCGGCCAGCTTGGGCGGCTCCAGCGGCGGCGGGGGCGCCGTGAACGCCGGGGGCTTTTCCGCCACCGGCTTGGGTTTGGCGGCCAGCACCGGCGCGGGCGGAGGCGGCGTGCGCCGCTGCTCGACCTTGGGGGGCGGCGGCGGTGCGGGCTTCGGGGCCTCGGGGGTCGGGGCGATCAGGTCCACCATGATCGGGGCCACCTCGGCAGCCGCCTGCCTCACGGCCGGCACCTGGAGCAACGCCCAGCCCCCCAGCAGGTGAGCCCCAAGCATGGCAGCGAGGACCCCTTTTCGGGCCAGGGGGCTCAGATCCCCCGAGGCATGGGCAGGCAACCCCTGCCAGTCCGTGAGCCCCCCGGTGGGCGGGGAGGGAGAAAACTCGGCTGCGGCCGTCATCAGGTGTCCGCCCAGAATCGAAGGAGGTTGTGATAGGTGCCGGTGAGCCCGACCACCGCAGGATCGGTTTCACCGACCTGGGCGCGCAGGCGCATCAGCGACTGGTCCATGTCGAACAGCAGGCGGCGCTGCTCGTCGCTGCGCACCATGCTCTCGACCCAGAAGAAGCTCGCCACCCGCGCCCCGCGCGTCACCGGCTCGACCCGGTGGATGCTGGTGCTGGGGTACAGCACCATGTCCCCGGCCGGCAGCTTGACGCCGCGCGTGCCGTAGGTGTCCTCGACGACCAGCTCACCGCCGTCGTACTCCTCGGGGTCGGCCAGGAACAGCGTGCAACTCACGTCGGAGCGCACGCGCTGGCCGGTGCGGTGGCTGTGCATCACCGCGCCGTCCGTGTGGTTGCCGTAGTGCCCGCCCGGCTGTCCCGCGTCGGCGCTGGCCGAGTAGCGGTTGAACAGCGGGTTGAACACCTTCTTGGGCAGCGCCGCCGTGAGGAACAGCGGGTGCCCCTCCAGCGCCTGCAGCACCAGGGCCCCCAACCGGGCGGCGAGTTCGCTGGAAGACGCCAGCTGCTCGTTGCGCTTGACGTGCTGGGCCTGGGGACCGGCCGTCGAACGTCCATCGATCCATTCGGCCTCCGCGAGCATCCGGCGCGCCTGCGCCAGTTGCTCGGGGGACAACACTTCCTTCACACGCAGCAGCATGGTGTCCTCCTCAAGCCCACGGGATCAGAAGCGGGCCTTGACCTGCATCTGCACGCTGCGGGCCGCACCCGGGGCATAGAAGCCGCGGTACAGCGCATCGGCGTACAGCTCGTTGGTCAGGTTCGACACGTTCAGCTTGAGGCTGACCTTGTCGTTGGCCTGGTACTCCGCCATGGCGTCGTAGGTCGTGAACGCCGGAGCCGTCACGGCACGGCTGCCTTCCGGGTTCTGCTCGCCACGGTGGTTGGCACCGAAGCCCACGCGCAGGTTCGGCAGGATGCGGTAGGTGGTCCACAGGCTGGCGCTGTGCTTGGGCGTCAGGCCGGGGCGATCGCCCTTGACCTGCGCGCCGCCACCGTTGGCAGCCAGGGCCACGTTGCTCTCGTCGATCTTGGCGTCGGGGATCCAGGTGTACGAGAAGAAGGCGTCCCAGGCCGAGCTGATGCGACCGGCGATGTCCACGTCCAGACCCGTCGCGTGGCGCTTGCCGGACAGCAGCTCCTGCGTGGCGGCCGAATCCGGATCGGTGTTGCGCTCGTTGTACTTCTCACTGCGGAAGATGGAGCCCGCCACCGCCAGGCGCTTCTCGAACAGCTCGAACTTACCACCCACCTCGAAGTTGCGGCTCTTTTCAGGATCGGTGTTGGCCACGCGCTGAGAAGGCGAACCCGGCGTGAACTGATACGTGTCCCCCGCCGTGTTGTACGAGGTGCCGTACGACACATGGTACGACGACCAGTCGTTGGGCTGGAACATCGCGCCCACTCGTGGGCTCCACAGGTTGTCCGAGCGCGAGTAGCTGTAACCCGGCGTCACGGTGCCGTTGGCGGCGGTCGTGGCGGCGGTGGTGTAGTCCGCGCTGAATCGGTCGAACCGCAGCCCCCCGACCAGCTTGACCGTTTCGGTCAGGCTCATCATGTCCTGCAGGTAGACGCCCATCTGCTTCGTCGAGAAGGTGTTGTAGGTGGGCTCGCCTCGGGTGTCGGCGCGCCAGTCGCCGTCGTAGGCCGCGCCCACCGTGGTGGTCAGGCCCGAGGCGGTGCCTGCGAAGTTGTTGGCCCGCTCGGCGTCCTCGACGGACAGGTCCACGCCTGTCGTCAACTGATGCACGAAGCCAAAGGCTTGGTGGCGGCCGGTGTAGTCGCTCTGCAGCGCGGTGATGTCGCTGGTGGCCTTGCGCCCCTTGGGGGTGCGCGTCACGAGGGTCGCATCCGACAGGTTGTCGATGGTCGTGGCCACGCCATTGGTGGTGCCGAAACGGATCACGCTGGCCCACAGATCGCGCACGTAGCGGCCGTGGCGCAGGGTGGTGCGGATCTCCGAGGTCGAGCTCAGGCGGTGCGTGTGGCTGAGCGTTCCGTAGGTGGCCGAGCCGCGGTTGTAGTCACTGGCCAGACCGTAGTACTTGTCCGCTTCCAGCGTCGGCTTGATCTCGCCGTTGACCAGGAACCACGGGTGGTTGTAGTTGGGCCGGTTGTCATAGTCCAGGTGGTACAGGCTGGCCGACACTTCATCGGCCGTGCCCATGCCCCAGGTGTACGTGCCCGCCGCGCCCTTCTTGTCGATCTTGGCACCGCCGTTGTCGGCCTGGTGCATCATCATGTTCAGGCGCAGGCCTTCGGATTCGCCGGTCTTGAAGTTGAAGTCGCCGGTGAAGCGGACTTCGCTGCCCGTGCCCACCGTGCCGGTGACCTCGTGCTGATCGAACGGCAACACCTGCTTGTTGACCTGGTTCACCACACCACCGGTCGAGCCCTTGCCGAACAGCATCGAGGCCGAACCCTTGAGGATTTCCAGGCGGTCGTTGTTGAAGTTGTCGCGCTCGTACAGCGAGGCATCGCGCAGACCATCCACGTAGACGTCACCCGCCTGGCTCAGCGAGAAGCCGCGCAGGCGGATGTCTTCCTCGCCGGTTTCACCACTGAGGAAGGTCACGCCCGCGGTGTGGCGCAGCGTTTCCTTGAAGTCGACGTCGTTGCGGTCGGACATCAGCTTTTCGGTCAGCACGGTCATCGACTGCGGAATGTCACGCACGGCCTGCTTGCCCTTGCCGATGCGGGTGGTCTCCACCTTCAGGCTGTTCTTGCCCTGCTCGACTTCAGCCTTGCCCTTGATGGTGATCTTGCGCAGGCTGGACGCGTCGGCCGGCGCCTCGGAACCGGCCACCACCGCCGCGCTGGCCGCAGCCGGCGCACTCACCGCAGCAGCGGGAGCGGTTTGCGCCAGAGCCCCCAGCGGCATGCCGAAGCCCGCCGCCAGCGCGCCCAGAGGCAGAAGCTGTGCCACGGCCGCCGCAATGCCCGAGGCGGAGACAGAAGAGACCCCCTCGAGAGAGCGAGCGGGTTGAGAAGCCACCGGCGCCAGACGGGCGGCGGATTTGCGCAGAGAACGGCGTGCCATGTGCAGTCATCCAGGAGAGAGGTTGTCGGCAGCCCCGGGCCCGACTCACATCGAAACACGAGGCTGTATTGCTTTTCCGGCTACCTGGCGACGGCTGGGTTGCGTTTGCCAATGATATCCATTCGCATTAGCAATCACAATCTCTCACGGAACTTTTCCCGATTGACGCGTGCACGCAACAGGCTTTAACGCACCACGGACCGGGGACCATGCACCGGCTGCCAGCCCTCTCCCTCTCCCGCCAGGGCATCCAGCCCGCGCGCCAGCCCCGAAGCACTGGGACGGTCCACAAACACACAGCGTTTGCCCGTGCGCTTGCAGTGCTCCTTTACCCGCCAATACGCGCCGTGACTGATGCACCCGGCCTGGCAAATGACCAGATCGGCCGCCGCCAGACTGGCCTCCAGAGGACCCGTGCCTTCTTCCTCTCCGCCGTCGTGGTGCAAAAACCGCGCCCCACAGGTCTCGATCAGGCGGCGATAGACCGGCACGCTGGCGGTCCGCCCGCCCACGCACAGCACCGACTTGTCCCGCAGCCCCTCGGTCTGCAGTTCCGAAGCCCCTTCCGCGGAGCCTGCCTCCTGCGCCCCCTCACCGTCGCCGGGCGCGCGCGACAACTGGAGCGCATGCCACCGCTCCTCCCAGTGCACGGCACGCTGCTCAGCCTGAAGCAGCCGGCGCTCCAGCTCATGGATGCGCCCTTGCTGGACCTCCAGACGCCGCCCCAGCTCCACGCGGCTGCGCAGCGTCGGCACCTGCTCCTCCAGATCCCGCAGATCGCAGCGCAGCTGATCCACCATCGAATCCCGGGCAATGACCTCGGCCCGCAACCGCACAAGCTCGGCCTGCTGGCGCTCGATCTGCGCCGACTTCTCGGCCATGATCCGCGTGACCCGCTCCTGCACGGAAGCCAACTCCCTGGACAGCACACCGTTCTCCTTCGCCAGAGCGTGCATGCGCCCCACGTCGACCCGGACCCCCGATCCCACCTGATGCTGAATCATGTGGATGTCGCGCAGCACCTTCTCCTGCAGCGGCTCGTCGCAGCGCGGATGGGTGAGGGTGACCCACAAGGCCGCCCCCACTTCGGAACCGTGCACCTTGGCCTCCTCCCAATGGGACGCCAGGGACTCACGGGTGCGCAGCGCCTTGGCATGGCGGATCTGCAAGGCATACCGCTCCTCCAGTTCGCGCTGGATGCGCTCGGAGATCACGTCGCGCCGAGCACACTCCGACACCGCACTGCTGTGCAGTTCGTAGTCATCGGCCAGCAACTCGGCGCCGAGGATCCGGTCGGCCAATCGACGCAGTCGCTCGATGGGCAGACAGCTGCCCAGCACCGGGCAAAAGGAGTGGCGCGGCAATTCCCACAGCCGGCGCCGACGGGACGAGCCCGCAGACGCCGCCCCTCCCCCCTCCGAGCCCGCAGCAGGCGCCACCGCGCTGAGCCGCGATGCCACCTGGCGCAGCGAGTCCTCCTCGCGCGGCGCCTCAGGACGCTCCAACAAGGACAGGAATGCAGGACGTTCGGCACGGCACATGGCATCAGCCCTCCAGACCCGCGTCAGGCGAGCCGATGTTGCGTTGAAGAATGGCACGCCACAGGCAAGACTCCCCCTGGCCGGAAGGACGAAGAGCCGCCACCTCGGCGAGACGACGCCCCGCCGGATCAAACAGTTCCAGGGTCTGGCGCAAGCCCCGAGCCGTCGGCACCGACACCATCCACGCCCGGCCGACCGCCGCCTCACGGCACACCCACCGCGCACCGCCCGCGCCGTGCAGCGACACCTGGGCGGACATCCCGCCCAACTCCCGAACCCAGCCGGCAGCCGACCATCCGACCGTCACCGCCACTTCGGCCACCCGCACCGACAGGGCCAAGCCCTGCGACAGCGCCTCCTGGAGCACGCCGTACAGCAAATCGATCTCGAACACCTGCGCATAGCGCCGATCAGCCCATTCCAGAACCTGCTCGTCCGCTAGGCCCGTCTGCCGGCGCAAGGCCGCGTGGTCTTCCATCCGCCGCTGGGCACACCACCCGGTCCGCAAGGCCTGGACGTGTTGCGGAGAAGGGGCCGCCACCCGCGATCGCCCGGCAGGCGCGGGGGCAGGCTGCAGTCCGGGACACTGGTCGTGATGCGCCCACGTCGCCCGCACCCCTTCCCAGGACACCCGATCGGTGTCGGTCCACAGCACATCTCCGACAGCCGCGAACCATCCCGCCTGAAGCATCAGGCGGCCATGCAGGTCAAAGCACTGCACACTGCGTCGAGCACCTCCGGCACCGTGCCAGGTGACGGCAAAGGCCGAGTGCGGCCGCCCTCCCGGGACATCCCAGTCCGCCGCCCCTTCGCCACGTCCGGGCACGCGCAGGCGCACGCCACCGGCCACCACCTCCAGCCAACGCGCCCCCGCCAACAGCCCCGCCCACAGTGCAGGCCAATCGCTCACGTCGAGCCGCACCGCAGCCAACCGGACCGACGGTCTCCGATCCACCGCCCCGACGTGCGCGGACACCAGGTCCCCTTCGCTCAGCCCCAGCTCATCCGCCAGTCCGGCACAAGCGTCCTGACGCAGCACCGGCTCACTGGCCAGACAGGCCCGGATGACCTCGACGTTCACACCCATGTTCCGCTCCTTCATTCGTGAGGACGAAAAAGAGCGCACGGGCTGGCGCGGACAGTCCCCAGAACTCGACGGGGCCTGACCGCAAGCTGGCTGGCGCCAAAGACAGTGAAGATCGCCCGGCCAGGCGACCCCACCCTGAACCTATTTCGTGAGGATCAGCTTGCCCAGAGACGTCACGCGCAGGCGGTACACCACCCCTTCGTGATCGATCTCGATCTCCCGCTCCCCACCCATCAACACCCGGCTGCTGACGCGTGGCACAGCCGCTCCGCGCACCACGGAATCGGCGGCACCGTCGGGCGCCACCTGCGGCAGCGGCGCTGCGTTCAAAAAGGAAGGAGAAGGATTCAGCATGCCACCATCGTATTGCGACTCGTTCGCATTTGCAAGTCTGTCGTTGATTTTCATGCCGAACGCCCTTTGTGCGCCCCGGATCCCCCGCAGTGCGAGCACACCCCAAACAACGCCATGCGGTGCTCACGCAACTCAAAACCGAGGCGCGCCGCCACCTCGTGCTGAAGCCGCTCGATGACGTCGTCCTGAAAATCCTGCACCGCGCCGCAACTCACGCACACCAGATGATCGTGATGCCCCCCCGTCTCGATCTCGAAGACCGCCCGACCGGCGTCGATGTGACTGCGCCGCACCATGCCGACCTGCTCCAGATGGCTCAGCACCCGGTAGACCGTCGCCAGACCCAGGTCATCGCCCTGGTGAATCAGCAGGCGATGGACTTCGTCGGCACACAGGTGGCGCGCCTCGCGGCGCAGCAGTTCCAGCACCTTGGCGCGAGGCAACGTGACCTTCAGGCCGTGTTGGCGGAGTTTGTCGGAAGGGGCGTTCATGGCATCGGAGGATGGGGTCGGGGACACTGTCGCGCAAATCCATCACGAATGTCAATGCGATTCATTCTCGTTCGTGTACCATTCTTTCGTTTCCTCTGCCGCGCAGAGGTCCGAATCGGTTCAGACAGAAAGGTCTTCACGATGATCAAGCGCTCGATGGCCACGGCCGTGCTCGCCTTCTCCCTCTCGCCGCTGGCGGCGATGGCCCAGACACCCGCCACCCTCTCCCACGCGGACGTCGCCAAGCACTACGCCGAGCTGGTCTCGGCCAATTACGCCGACACCCTGGCCGCCGCGCAGGACCTGCAGAAGGCCGTCGCCGCCTTCGTGGCCGCCCCGTCGGCCGAAACGCAGCAGGCCGCCCGCAAGGCCTGGCTGGACGCCCGCGAGTTCTACGGCCAGACCGAGGCCTTCCGCTTCTACAGCGGCCCGATCGACAACGACAAGGGCCCCGAAGGACGCCTCAACGCCTGGCCGCTGGACGAGGCCTATGTGGACTCGGTCAAGAGCAAGCCCAAGGCCGGCCTGATCAACAATCCCAAGTTCAAGATCACCAAGGCCAGCCTGAGCCAGTTCAACGAGCGCGGCGGCGAGGAGAACATTTCCGCCGGCTGGCACGCCATCGAGTTCCTTCTGTGGGGCCAGGACCAGAGCGAAACCGGCCCGGGCAACCGCTCCTTCGAGGACTTCGTGGACGGCAAGGCCGCCAACGCCGACCGCCGCCGCCAGTACCTGACGGTGGCCACCGAGCTGCTCGTCGACGACCTGGCCACGCTGGTCAAGGCCTGGACGCCCGGCCAGAAGAACTACCGCGCCAAGTTCGAGAACGGTGGCAAGGAATCGGTGCGCAAGATGATCGTCGGCCTGGGTTCGCTGTCGCGCGGTGAACTCGCCGGTGAACGCATGGAGGTCGCGCTGAATTCGCAGGACCAGGAAGACGAGCACTCCTGCTTCTCCGACAACACCCACCGCGACATCGTGGCCAACGCGCAGGGCATCCAGAACGTCTGGACCGGAAGCTACAAGACCCGCGCCGGCTCCATGCTGCAAGGCCCGAGCCTGAAGGATCTGGTCGCAGCCAAGAACCCGGCGCTTGCCGAGAAGACCTCCACCCAGCTGGCCTCGTCGGTGAAGGCCGCCGAAGCCATCCAGGCCCCGTTCGACCGCGAGATCATCGGCGGCAAGGACGCCCCGGGCCGCCTGCGCGTGAAGGCCACCGTCGACAGCCTGGTGGCGCAGTCCAAGCTGCTGGTCGATTCGGCCGCCGCCGTCGGCATCCAGAAACTCACGCTGGTCCAACCCTGAGGATTGGAAGACCATGGCCCGAATCCCGTCAGCCAAGCCGAGCCGCCTCCTGAAGGCGTCGGCACTAGCCGCGGTCCTGAGCCTGGGGGCGACCGTGCCCCTGTGGCTGCAGGCCACCGAGAACGCCGATCCGCTGGGTGAAAAAACCGGCGGGGCCACCAGCGTGCCCGCCAACGGCCGCAACGCGTTTTCCTTCCCGCTCGCCAACCTGGACGACGAGGGCCGCACACGCTTTGCGATCGGCAACTCGTTCTTCCGGCGCAACTGGGTGGAGGCCCCGGCCTCGACCACGGCACGCGACGGGCTCGGGCCCCACTTCATCGCCCGCTCCTGCGGCGGCTGCCACGTCCAGGACGGACGCGGCGCCCCGCCCGATCTGAAAAAGACCCTGCGCGGCGGCGAACACGAGCCGCCCGTGGGGCTGCTCATCCGCCTGTCGGTGCCCGGCACCGGCGAGCATGGGGATGTCGTGCCCGAGCCCGTCTACGGCGGGCAATTCAACAACGCCGCCATCCAGGGCGTGCAACCTGAGGGCAAGGTCAAGATCCGCACCGAGCCGCTGGTGCGCACCTTCGCCGACGGCTCGCGCGTGACCCTGCGCAAGCCGGTCTACACCCTGACCGACCTGGCCTACGGCCCCATGGCGAAGGACGCGATGCTCAGTCCGCGCGTGGCGCCTCAATTGGCGGGCATCGGTCTGCTGGAAGCCATCCCCGACGCCGAGATCGAGCGCAACGCCGCCGACCAGGCCGCCGCGCCCGGCCCCGTGAAGGGCCAGGTCAACCGCGTGTGGGACGCCTTCGCCGGCGAGACGCGCCTGGGCCGACTGGGCTGGAAGGCCAACGTGGCCACGCTGGCGCACCAGACCGCCGGCGCCTTCAACGGTGACATCGGCATCACCTCCAGCCGCTTTGCCGGCGAAGGGTGCACTGCCGCTCAGAAGGACTGCCTCGACGCCCCGCACGGCGGCGGCAAGGGCGCCGTGATTCCGTCGTCCCAGGCTTCGGCCCAGGTGCCGGAGATCGACGACGAGACGCTGTCGCACGTCATCTTCTACCAGGCCACGCTGGCCCCGGCCGAGCGCCGCAACGCCCGCGATCCGCAGGTGCTGCGTGGTCAGGCGCTGTTTGCGCAGGCCCAGTGTTCGGCCTGCCACCGCCCCAGCTACACCACGGGCCAGCCGCCCTTCCCGCAGTTCAGCAGCCCCAAGGTGGAAGGCCAGCGCATCTGGCCCCACACCGACTTGCTGCTGCACGACATGGGTCCGGACCTGGCCGACGGCCGGCCCGACTTCCTGGCCCAGGGTCGCCAGTGGAAAACCCCGCCGCTGTGGGGCGTGGGCCTGATCCGCGAGGTCAACGGGCATCAGCGCCTGCTGCACGACGGGCGCGCCGACGGGGTGCTGGAAGCCATCCTGTGGCATGGTGGCGAGGCCGAGTCGGCCCGCAAGACGGTGCAGGCCATGAGCCGCGCCGACCGGGCCGCCCTGGTGAAATTCGTGGAGTCGCTGTGAACCTGTCCAAGATCGCCTTCCTGCCCTCTGGCACGGACACCGCGCCGCACCACCCCAGCCGCCGGCGGCTGCTGGGCTGCGGCGCGGTCGCGCTGGTCTCGAGCGGCGCCGCAACCGTCTGGGCCGCCCCCCGTGCACGCGCCCAGCGCACCGATGTGGTCGTGCCGATCTATGGTGCGGAAGGCTTCCTGCTGGGTCACTGGAAATACGCCCAAGGCCCCGCCGCCCGGGCGTTTGCCCATGAAGCCCGCGACCTGGCCGCCACCTGGGCCGCCAGCGGCGCGCCCCCCGACACCGCCACCCTCGAGTCCAGCCTGCGAACCGGCCGGGATGCCTGGATCCGCACCCTGCACACCTGGCTGGCCCTGAGCACCGTCGCCACCGGCCCCGTGGTCGAAAGGCGCGCGGTCAAGGCCCTGGATTTCCAGCCCCCGCGCCCGGAACTGATTCGCCGGGCGGTGGAACGCGCCGCAGAAGGCCCGTTGAACGCCGAGGCGATGGAGCGCATCGGTACCCCCGCCAAGGGGCTGCCTGCCCTGGAACACCTGCTGTGGTCCACCCCGGCCGAATTCGCACGCGAACCGGCCCTGTGGCACTACCTGAAATCGGCCAGCGCGGATCTCGCACGGGAGGCCCAAGCCCTGTCCGAGGCCTGCACCGCACTCGCCACGACAGATCCCGACGAAGAGACCGTGGCCGCTGGCGTGGCCGAACTCATCAACCAGTTGCTCGGCGCCGTGGAGCTCCTGCGCTGGCGGGACATGGAACGGCCCGCCCGCGCGGGCGATCCACAGCGCATGCCCTACCCGCGGCAGCGCAGCGGCCAGACCCTCGCGGCCTGGAAAACGGCCTGGCGAACCCTCCGGGAGCTGTGCCGCACCCCCGGCACGTGGCCGGAGCCGGGTCGCAACCTCGTCCCGCTGGCCCTGTATCTGCGCAGCCTCGGGCAGATCGGTCTGGCCGATCGCCTCGATGAACGTCTCGACCGTATCGACGACGCCTTGCTGGCCCTGCCGGCGCGCCCGGCCCCACCGGCGGTGGTGCGCACCGCCGACACGCTCAAGCCGTTGCGGGCGATGCTGGAAAACGAGATCGCGAGCGCCGTGAAGGTGCGCATCGGCTTCTCCGACAACGACGGAGACTGAGGTGGACCTCCGGCGGCGCCAACACCTGCACCACCTGGCCGGACTGGGGGCTGGCCTCGCCCTGAACGGCTGGGGGACGGCCGCGGGACGCCCCTCACCGGAAACCGCATACTGGGCCGCGGCCTGGAACGGCCCCGACGGGCACTGCGTGGGGCTGCTGGCACGCGCCACCGCGTCCGGCCGGCCCACCTGGCGGGTGCACCGGCAGCAGGAAGTGCCCACCCGTGCGCACGGACTCACCGCCCTGCCTGGAGGACTTCTGCTGGCCGTGGCCCGTCGCCCCGGCGACTGGCTGCTGCGCTGGCGTCCAGGCGCCCACGCCGAGCCCGAACTGTTCTGGAACACCGACGGCACCCACTTCAATGGCCACGTCGTGCGCCACCCCGACGGCCGTCACCTGCTGACGACGGAAACCGACCCGGACGCCGACGACGGGCTGGGCACCGGGATCGTGGGCGTGCGCGACTTGCACACGCTCCAGTTGGTGGCCCGCTGGCCCACCGGGGGCCGCGACCCCCACCAACTCCTCGTGAGCCCGGACGGCCGCCAGCTGTGGGTGGCCAATGGGGGCTTGGCCAGCCGCCCGGAAACCGGGCGGGCCCGCATCGCCGAGGCCCCCATGGATGCCTCGATCGTCGTGTTCGACCTCCGCAGCGGCGAACGCCTGGCCCGCTGGACCGTGTCAGATCCCTGGCTCAGCCTGCGCCATCTGGCTTGGCATGGCCCCACCGGCACGCTGGGCGTGGCCTTGCAGGCCGAACATCCCGATCCCGCCCGGCGAGTGGACGCTCCCGTGCTCGCGTGGCTGAACGCGGGTGAAGCGCAACCCAAGCTGACGCTGGCCCCCGTCCCGGCCAGTGCCCCCATGGCGGGATATGGCGGCGACATCGTCGCCACGTCCGGGGGCTTTGCCGTCAGCAGCCCCCGCTCGGGCCGCGTGGCGCTGTGGGACGCACAAGGCCGCCCGCAATCCTCGTTCGAGCTGCCGCAGGCCTGCGCGCTGGCACCCGGCCCCTTCGTGGCGGGGTCCGGCGAGATGGGGGAGATGGGCCTCGCCTCCCTGGAGCGCCGGCCCCTGCCCCTCACGCCCGACAACCACTGGGTGCCCTGGCGCGCCTGATCGGCCTCCAGGCACCGCTCGGACTCAGTGGCGGGACAGAACCGCCCGCAGGTCGAAGCGCCTGGACGGCGCTGCGGGGCCCAGCCCGCCTCCAATCGGGCGCCAGTGGCGGCAGTAGATCTCGGCGTCCGCCGTCATGAGCGTCATGCCGGCGCGGTAGCCGCAGCGCTCGTGCAGGGCGCGCAGCTCCAGGTCTTCGTAGGGCACGTCGACCTCCACACGCAGCGCATTCATGCGCACGGCCAGGGACTCGCACCGGTCCAGCAGGCTGGACATCGCCTCCAGTCGTTCCTCACCGGCAGACTCGCAAGCCCCCAGACTCACCACCACGCGGCGACCTTGCGGCCACACACGCGCCGTGGCCGACCACACCTCGGCCCCGGTCGCCGAGTTCAGCACGCGCAGGGTCTCAGACCGTGGCGCCACCCCGGCGTTCACCAACCCCATCACCCGATGCCACCCCCACCCTGCCGCGCGCACCCAGCCCAGGACCGGGTTCCTTCCCCGCGCTGGCGCCTGCTCCCAACGGGCACGTTGACGGGACATCCAGAGGCTCAGAGGAGAACGCGACATGGCGAGTGGCAGCGGCAGAAGAATCGACACCTTCCGCCCCACGCGCCCACACCCCCGACGCATCGTGACGGAAATCACAAACACATGGTAACAGCATGTTTCACAATCCCCCAAACACGGGGTGACAACCCCTCGCTTGCGTAGCCACCTCGCACCACAGGATCCGGCGACGACAATCGCCCCCATGTCCGTGAGCCCCGCCCCCCTTTCCGTCCCCGAGGCACCGCCCGGCCCCATCGTCCGGCTGGACCTGAACGATCGAGGCCTGACGCAATGGCCGCCCGAGGTCTACGCCCACGCCGACACGCTGGAAGTGCTCAACCTCAGTGGCAACGCGCTGAGCACGCTGCCAGACGACCTGCCCCGGCTGCACCGCCTGCGCGTGATCTTCGTCTCCGACAACCCGTTCACGGAGCTGCCGGAAGTGCTGGGACGCTGCCCGTCGCTGGAAGTGGTGGGATTCAAGGCCTGCCGGATCGAGCGGGTGAGTGGCGCGGCGCTGCCACCGAACCTGCGCTGGCTCATCCTGACGGACAACCGCATCTCCTCCCTGCCCGACGAACTGGGCCGGCGCCCCGCGCTGCAAAAGCTGATGCTGGCCGGCAACCGGCTCAGCACCCTGCCCGACACGCTGGCCGACGCACACCGTCTGGAGCTGCTGCGCCTGTCGGCCAACCGCTTCGAGCGGCTGCCGGACTGGTTGGCCGAATTGCCTGCGCTGACCTGGCTGGCGACGTCCGGCAATCCGTTCAGCCTCGAAGTGGAGCGCGCCGCCCTGCTGCGCGCCCAGCATCCCACCGTCCCGGACCACCACCTCCACACCGAGGCGCAACTCGGCGAGGGGGCCTCCGGGGTCATCCACCGGGCCCGATGGACCCCGGATCCCGTGACCGCCTCCGACCGCACGGTGGCCGTGGCCGTCAAGCGCTTCAAGGGCGCCATGACCAGCGATGGCTTGCCCGAAAGCGAGATGGCAGCCTGCCTGGCCGCCGGTCCCCACCCGGGATTGATCCGGGTCCTGGGCCGGACCCTGGCCCGTCCGGAAGACGCCCCCACGACCCCCTGCGGACTGGTGCTGGAACTGATCGATCCGGCGTTCCAGGTGCTCGCCGGCCCGCCGAGCCTGCACTCCTGCACCCGGGACGTCTACCCAGCCCCCCTGAGCCTGGACAGCACCACGGCCCTGCAACTGGCCCGCACCCTCGCCTCCGTGACCACACACCTGCATGCGCAGGGCCTCGTGCACGGCGACCTGTATGCCCACAACATCCTCTGGCGCCCGGACACCGGAGCGGCCTTGTTGGGCGACTTCGGCGCGGCGTCCTTCCACGCAGCCGCCGGACCGCATCTGGCCTGGGCCCTGCAGGCCATGGAGGTCCGGGCCTTGGGCGTGCTGATGACGGAACTGCTCGCACGAATCCCCCCGACCTCGGCCGGCCCGACCCCGACCGAACAGCATCTGGCCCTGTGGGCCACGCAGTGTCTGGACCCCTTGCCAGCCCGGCGCCCGACGGCGGCCTCGCTGCACCACCACCTGCTCGCCGCCCAGAACACAGGGGCGCGTCCGACCTGATCCCGTCATCGTCGGCGATTCACGCCCCCACCCAGGAGGGCGCCTCTTCGATCGGGCTTGCACCCTTGATGCTCAGCAACAATAATGATTCTCATTAAATAAGGGAGAAATCAAGTGCTGAACGCCCAGTGGAAATGCCTCACCACCCTGTCCGCCCTCGTCATCGGGCTCGGCGGCTGTGCTTCCAGCCCCGAGTGGCCCGCCCGCGAGGTCCGCATCGAAGACCTGAAGCTCGCTCACCCATGGGGGGTGTCCTTTCCCTTGCGCAACATGGACCACATGCCCTGCGGCCGGATCGACACCCGCATGTGGGTCGACGAGCAGGGACGGGTCCAGCAGGTGAAGCTCGCCAAAGGCAGCGGCGATGGCCGCCTGGATCGGGCGGCGGTGGACGGCGCCCTGCGGGCTCGATTTCACCCTTACCGCGTCGACGGCCAGGCCGTGCCGGTGACGCTGGTGGTGGAACAACGCTTCGGGCGCAACCCGGACGCTTGCGCACGCTGAGCGGCGCCGGGCGGCTCGCCGGGTGGGGTCGTCCCTGAGACAATCCCCCCATGCTGCATTTCGACCTCCTGTCCACCGAAGGCCACGCCCGCCGGGGCCGCCTCACGCTCAACCACGGCGTCATCCAGACCCCGATCTTCATGCCCGTGGGCACCTACGGCACCGTCAAGGGCGTGATGCCGCGCGACCTGGAGGAGATGGGCGCGCAGATCATCCTGGGCAACACCTTCCACCTGTGGATGCGCCCGGGTCTGGACGTGATGGCCCAGTTCGGCGGCCTGCACAAGTTCGAGAACTGGCACAAGCCCATCCTCACCGACAGCGGCGGCTTCCAGGTCTGGAGCCTGGGCGAGATGCGCAAGATCAGCGAGGAAGGCGTGCGCTTCGCCTCGCCCGTCAATGGCGACAAGCTGTTCCTCACGCCCGAGATCAGCGTGCAGATCCAGACAGTGCTCAACAGCGACATCGTCATGCAGTTCGACGAGTGCACGCCTTACTGGCAGGGCGGCAAAGGCTCGGGCCACATCACCAGCGAGGCCGAGGCGCGTGTGTCGATGGAGCTGAGCCTGCGCTGGGCCAAGCGGTCCAAGACCGAGTTCGAACGCCTGGCCAACCCCAACGCACTGTTCGGCATCGTGCAGGGCGGCATGTTCGAGAGCCTGCGCGAGGAGTCGCTGAACGCGCTGGTCGAGCTGGACCTGCCGGGCTATGCGGTGGGCGGCGTCT
>CAYYCN010000070.1:0-16680 GCA_964470355.1 uncultured Sphaerotilus sp. | reverse complement strand
TGCACTCCTTCTTGTCGAGGATGATCTGGTCCATCTTGTCGTCGGCCTTGAAGACAACTTCGGTGCCGGAGTTGTTCAGCAGGCTC
Source organism: uncultured Sphaerotilus sp. (assembly GCA_964470355.1). GTDB lineage: Bacteria > Pseudomonadota > Gammaproteobacteria > Burkholderiales > Burkholderiaceae_C > Sphaerotilus. Next base: position 16,594 of record CAYYCN010000070.1, on the reverse strand, counting down.
TTGAGCTTCATGCGGACGGTGGCGGAGTTGCGGCCACCGCGGCTGTATTCGGTGCGCAGCACGACCATGGGGTCCTTGCCGTGCATGATGACGTTGCCGGCGCGGATTTCCTGTGCGATCTTCATCGGAGTGTCCTGTAGGCCCTCGGTGGGGCGACGTTGGAGCTGGACGGGACGGCGGTCACCGGGAATCCGTGCGCCGTTTGCGTCGAATCCGGCATTTTAGCCCGAGTTCAGAATGGGCCCGACCTGGGGCTGGCGGATGTCGATTTCTCCTGCGCGAACGCCATGAGGGCCGTGGTCAGGTCGGCCTGCGCGTGGGCCAGCCTGTCGGCGCGGGCGGAGACCTGGCGTCGGAGGGCGGGGCGGGTGGTGGTGTCGAGCCAGCGGTGCCAGTCGTGTGCGTCCCAGGTGCACACGCCGTTCCAGGCTTCGAAGGCGGACCTCCATCCATCGACGGCTGGGTCGGCGCGGAGTTCGGCGTCGAGGTAGACGTCCAGGAACGCCTGCAGCTTGGCGTGGTGGGCGAGGTCGTCCTGTGGATACAGCTGCCAGAGGAAGGGGCGTCCGGCCCACAGTGCGCACACCAGGGAGTCTTCGCCCCGGACCAGGTTGAGGTCGCTGCGGCACAGCAGGCGGTCCCATTCCGGCTGCGGCAGGTGGGGTTGACCGAACAGTTCGAGGGGACCTCGCCGCACGGACTGGCCCTCGCCGAGGGGTTCCGAAAGCCAGTGTTCCACGGCCCGGCGTGAAAAGCCCGGGGTGACGTGCACGCGCGCCGGTCGTGCTGTGGGACAGGCCAGGCTGTCCAGGAACCCGGGCAGTGCGGGAGGTACGTAGCTGAACAGCACGATGCGCAGGGGTTCCGCGTCGTCTGGCGGAAGGTCCGGGACGTGCCGGGGGCCTGGGTTGCGCAGCAGCCCACCGGTCTGTGGAGTGAAGCCCGGATAGAAGAACCACTTGACCAGCCCGGCGCCCGGCCCGCTCCATTGCGGTGAACTCAGGCCGTGTGACCGCTCGACATAGGGTTCGGCGCTGAGGTACTCGAGGTTGATCCAGACGGGTGGGGTGCCCAGCGCCGCCATCCTTGCCACGAATGCCGGCATCGGGTCGCATCCGAAGGCCTCGATCACGCGAGGCGCCGGAACGATCGCGGGTTCGGGGTCGGCCCAGGGCTTGAGCTCGATGCGGGGGTGTCCGTTCGGTGCCATCCAGCCGAGGGCCGAGGCGTCGTCCACCCAGAGCCGGACGTGTTGGCCTCTGTCTGCCAAGTCCGCCGCCAGACGCCAGCACACGCCGAGGTCGCCGTGGTTGTCGATGACGCGGCAGAACAGATCCCAGTCGGGGCGGTCGGGACGAGCGAGCGGAGGGGGCAAGGGGGTCATGGAGCGATTATCGGGAGCCCTCGGGGCCCGGGGCGCTTGTGCCAGGGGGATGCAGCGGCACAATCCCGTCTCCTCGCACCGATCCGTTTTTTGATCCCGAACCATGACGCCTGACGCGCTGCCCGATCCGGCCGCTCCCTCCGCGCCGCCGGCTGTGTCGCCCGCGCCAGCGGACGCCTCGCCCTCTGCCCCGACCCCAGAGGGGGGGGCGTCCTCGGACCGGTCGGCTGCGCGTGAAGCCCAGTGGCAGCGCCTGCTGGTCGAGGTGGCCGCCTTGCCCCTGCTGCCCGGTGTCTATCGATACTTCGACGAAGCGGGTCAGCTGCTGTACGTGGGCAAGGCCAAGAGTCTGCGCAAGCGGGTGTCGAGCTATTTCCACAAGGACCATGGCGGCACCCGCATCGGGCACATGGTCGGCAAGATCCACCGCCTGGAGACGACGGTGGTGCGCTCCGAGGCCGAAGCGCTGCTGCTTGAGAACAACCTCATCAAGACGCTGCACCCGCGGTTCAACATCCTGTTCCGCGATGACAAGAGCTACCCCTACCTGAAGCTGGTGAGCCACGAGTTTCCCCGCGTCGTGTACTACCGTGGCGCCGTGGACCGCCGGCACCGTTATTTCGGGCCCTATCCGAGCGCCTGGGCGGTGAAGGAAGGCATCCAGCTGATGCAGAAGGTGTTCCGCCTGCGCACCTGCGAGGACACGGTCTTCAATCACCGCACCCGTCCTTGCCTGCTCTACCAGATCCGCCGTTGTTCCGGCCCTTGTGTGGACCTGATCTCCCGCGACGACTATGCGGCGGACGTGCGTCAGGCCGTGCGGTTCCTGGACGGGCAGACTTCGGAGGTGATGGACAGCCTGCAGCAGGACATGATGTCTGCGGCCGAGACCTTCGACTACGAAAAGGCGGCGCTGATCCGTGACCAGATCGCGGCCCTCTCCAAGGTGTTGCACCAACAGGCGGTCGAGACCACGGGTGAGGAGCGGGACGCCGACGTGCTGGCCGTCAAGGTGCAGGGCGGTCGGGCCTGCGTCAACCTTGCCATGGTGCGCGGCGGTCGGCACCTCGGCGATCGCGCCTATTTCCCCACCCACGTCGAGGACGCGGTGGCATGGGGTCGTGAAGCCGATCGTGCCGAGCGCCTGGCCGAGACCTCCGCGAGCGCCGAGGTGTCCCCGGTGGACATCGCGCCGGAGGCGGAGGCCTCTCCGGTGAGGGACCTGGACGCCATCGAAACCCAGGTGCTGGAGGCATTCATCGCACAGCACTACATCGGCGCGCCGTGTCCGCCAGTGCTGGTGCTCAGCCACGCGGTGGACAAGGCGTTGCTCGCGGCGCTGGCCCTGCAGTGCGGGCACCGGGTGTCGGCCCAGCATCAGCCGCGCGACCAGCGTCGGGTCTGGCTGGACATGGCCATCAAGGGGGGCGAACTGGCCCTGGCGCGGTTGTTGGCCGAAGAGGGCTCGCAGCAGGCCCGCACCCGGGCCCTGGTGGAGGCGCTGGATCTGGCCCCCGACGGCGCGGACGCTGGCCTGGACACGCTGCGCATCGAGTGTTTCGACATCAGCCACACGGCAGGCGAGGCCACACAGGCATCCTGCGTGGTGTTCGAGAACCATCGCATGCAGCCGGCGCAATACCGCCGATTCAACATCACCGGCATCACCGGAGGGGACGACTACGCCGCCATGCGACAGGCCCTCACCCGGCGTTACGCCAAGATGGCCGAGGCGGTGCAGCAGGGGCAGGGCCGATTGCCCGACCTGGTGCTCGTGGATGGCGGCCGCGGCCAGGTGGCCATGGCGCGTGAGGTGTTCGAAGGACTGGGGCTGGATCTGGGCCTGATCGTCGGGGTGGAGAAGGGCGAGGGGCGCAAAGTCGGACTGGAGGAACTGGTCTTCGCCGATGGCCGTGAGAAGGTCTACCTGGGCGCGGACTCCGCTGCGTTGATGCTCATTGCCCAAATCCGTGACGAAGCGCACCGTTTTGCGATCACCGGCATGCGGGCCAAGCGTGCGTCGGTGCGCACGGGGGGCAGCAGGCTGGAAGATATCGCCGGAGTCGGGCCGAAAAAGCGTGCCCGGTTGTTGCAACGTTTCGGGGGGCTGCGCGGCGTGGCCGCGGCCAGCGTCGAAGAACTGGCCTCCGTGGAGGGAATCTCACATGAACTCGCAGAAGAAATCCATCGTGTCTTGCGTTGACGTCGGCCGTCGCCTGGCGGCGCGGGGCATGGGGTCCGCCGCCCTGGCCGTGGTCGTGGCCCTGGCGGGCTGTGCCAGTGGCGACAAGCCGGCTTCCGGAGAGGCGGCCGGTGGCGGCCTCGGGTCCGTTTTCAGCGGGCGCAAGGCGTCCACCTGGGAGGACTACAAGCGCGGCGCGGCGCTCAAAATGATGGCGGCGAATCCCAAGGCCATGCACGATGGGGTGGTCGAGCAGCCCGCGCTGGCCATTCCCGTGATCAAGGTGGTCTTGAATGCCGACGGATCCGTGCGCCGTGCCGAGGTGGTGCGCCGCCCGAGCCAAGCCCGCGACACCGAGCAACTCGCCCTGAACGTCGTGCGCAACAGCGGACCCTACGGTTCGGTCGAGCACCTGCCCAAGCCGTGGGAATTCACCGAAGCGTTCCTGTTCAACAACGATCGGCGCTTCAAACCATCGGTTCTGGACCGCTGAGCCGGGACTCTCGGCGGGCCGGCGGTGAGAACTTCGGCACAATGCCGGCATGTTCCTGACTGTGCCAACCCTGCTCACGTGGGCGCGTATCCTGGCGATTCCGCTGATCGTGGGGGTCTTCTACCTGCCTTTGCCGATCGAGTTCCGCAACACGACGGCCACCCTGATGTTCATCCTGGTGGCTCTGACGGACTGGCTCGACGGCTACCTGGCCCGCCGGCTCAACCAGACGTCGTCTTTCGGGGCGTTTCTCGATCCGGTGGCCGACAAGTTCCTCGTGTGCGCGGCATTGCTGGTGCTGCTGGAGCTGGGCCGGGTCAACGCCCTGGTGGCACTGGTGATCATTGGGCGGGAAATCGCCATTTCGGCCCTGCGCGAGTGGATGGCCCAGATCGGGGCCTCGCGCAGTGTGGCGGTGCACATGATCGGCAAGCTCAAGACGGCCTCCCAGATGGCCGCGATTGCCTTCCTGCTTTTTGATGCGCCCGTGTGGGGGCTGGACGTGCGGTTCTGGGGCCAGCTGCTGATGTACGGCGCGGTCGTGCTGACCATCTGGTCCATGGTCTACTACCTGCGCAAGGCCTTGCCGGAGATCCGGGCCAAGGTGCGTTGAAGATCCAGGAGTCCCCTTTTGAACAAGACTGAACTGATCGAACACGTGGCCCGGGCGGCCGATCTGTCCAAGGCCTCGGCTGGCCGTGCCGTCGAAGCCATGCTGGAAGGCATCACCCAATCGTTGCACAAGGGCGACACGGTGTCGCTCGTGGGCTTTGGCAGTTTCACCGTGGCTCGTCGAGCCGAGCGCGTGGGGCGCAATCCCCGCACAGGCGCCGAGATCCGCATCAAGGCCACACGCACCCCGCGCTTTCGTCCCGGCAAGGCCTTGAGAGATTCGCTGCTCTGAGTTGCTACAATCTCAGGCTGCAGCAAGAAGACACCGGGTGCTTAGCTCAGTTGGTAGAGCGGCGCCCTTACAAGGCGTAGGTCGGGAGTTCGAGCCTCTCAGCACCCACCACCGGTGATCCCACCGCATCCCGTCGTCGGCGAGGGCCGACCAGGGGCCGCGTCACACAGAGGCGAACTCCGGTTCGCCTTTGTCGCATCTGGAAGATCCACATCCATGTTCGAATTCGTCCGCCGCCACAACAAACTGTTCCAGGGTGCTTTGCTCGTCCTCATCGTGCCGAGCTTCGTGGCCTTCGGCGTGCAGGGGTACCAGCGTTTTTCCGAAGGTGAAGGAGAATTGGCCAAGGTGGATGGCCGCTCCATTTCCCGCACCGAGTTCGACTCCACGCTGCGCAACCAGATTGAGCGCATCCAGGCCCAGATGCCAGGGATCGAGCCCGGCAAGCTCGACACCCCGCTGCTGCGTCAGCGGGTGCTGGACGATCTGGTGCGTCAGCATGTGCTGTTCTCGGCCGCCTCGGGCTTTCACCTGACGCCGTCGGATGCTCGCTTGGACCGCCTGTTCAAGACCGATCCCCAGTTCGAGTCGCTGCGCAATGCCGACGGCTCCCTCCGGCGTGAAGTCCTCCAGGCCCGGGGCATGACGCCGACGCAGTTCGAGGCCCAACTGCGTCAGGATCTGGCCCTGCAGCAGGTGATGGCCGGGGTGTCGTCGACCGGATTCGGTCCGCGCGAGAGTTCGACCCTGGCGGCCAACGCCTTCTTCCAGCGGCGCGAAATCGAGGTGGCCCGGTTTGCCGTGCAGGATCAGCGCGCGGGAATCCGAGTCAGCGACGCGGAGGTCGCGGCCTACTATGAGGCCCCGACCCAGCAGGGGCGCTGGCTGTCGCCCGAGTCGGTCGACGTCGAGTACCTGCTCCTGGACGCCGAGTCCGTCACCCGCAGCGTCACGCTCGACGAGCAGGAACTGCGCAAGTACTACGAGGAAAACCGTGCCCGGTTCGCCGATCCCGAAGAGCGCCGTGTGCGCCACATTCTGGTGAAGGTGGAGGCCGGGGCCTCCGCCGATGCCAAGGCGAAAGCCAAGGCGCAGGCCGACGAAATCCTCGCCTCTGTGGGCCAGGACCGTGCCTCGTTTGCCGCCGTGGCAAAGGCGAAATCCCAGGATCCCGGCTCTGCTGCGCAGGGGGGAGATTTGGACTGGGTGGCCCGCGGAGCGATGGTCAAGCCCTTCGAGGACGCAGCCTTCGCGCTCAAGAAGGGGGAGCTCGGAGCGGTCGTTGAAACGGAATTCGGCTATCACGTGCTGGAAGTGACCGACGTGCGGGGGGGCACCGCACGTCCGTTCGACGCCGTGCGGGCGCAGATCGAAGGTGAGGTTCGCCAGCAGCTGGCGCGCCAGCGGTTTGCCGAGGCGGCCGAACAATTCACGAACCTCGTGGAACAGGAAGATCAGCTCCAGCCCGTGGCCGACAAGCTCAAGATCGCCGTGCGGCGTGTGCAGGGCCTGACGCGATCACCCCAGGGCGAGGGGGGCATGCCGGTGGAGCGTCTGCCGAAGTTCCTGGAGGCCGTGTTCTCGTCGGAGAACCTCGACAGCCGGCGCAACTCTGAACCGATCGATCTCGGTTCGCAGCAGCTGTTGGCGGTGCATGTGCTGAAGCACCACAAGGCCGCGCGCATGCCGCTGGCGCAGGTGCAGACCCAGGTGCGCGAGGCCCTGGTGCTGGAGCGTGCGAGCACGGCAGCGAAGAAGGCCGGTCAGGCTGCGCTGGCCGATGCCCAGGCGGGCAAGGCGGTGGCTTTCGGGTCGGCTGTGATGGTGTCGCGCCAGCAGGCCTCACAAGACGGCCTGGCTCCGAAAGTGGTCGAGGCCGCGTTGCGGATGAATGCCACGAAGGTGCCCGCACTGGAAGGCGTGGACCTCGGCAGCGACGGTTATGCCGTGGTCCGGGTGACGAAGGTGCTGGAGGCCTCGCCCGACCTGATGAAGGACCTCGCCAAGCTGCAGTCCCAGTATGGGGCGTTGTGGACCGACGCGGAGTCCCGTGCCTACGATGCGGCGCTGCACCACCGGTTCAAGGCTGTGGTGAAGGGCGCGTCGGTGGTCAACGCAGCGGCCAAGCCCTGAGGCCGGGACTTTAAAAAAATGGCGCAAGACACTTGCGCTTGAAAGTGAGTTCGGTCATAATCATATTCTTGCTGCGGTGGCTGTAGCTCAGTTGGTAGAGTCCCAGATTGTGATTCTGGTTGTCGTGGGTTCGAGTCCCATCAGCCACCCCACCCAAACAGCAAACAAATCAGGCGCTTCGGCGCCTTTTTTGTTGTCTTCGGGAAGTTCGGGGACCTTGCCCCCAGCCTGATGCGGTGCCCGAGCTGGCGCGCGCCAAACGCTGGAGTCTCCTTCCTGCTGTGGGCCATGGCCTTGGCGTCGGTGTGGCGCCTGTTGCAGGGGCCGCGGTACCGCCGGATGCCCCGTCTCGCTTCAACCGGGGCGTCCAGAAGCCGCAGCGGAATGCGTATCCCTCACGTCGCCATGAAAAAACCGCCTCACCGTGACCGGTGGGCGGTTGATGGGGTTGGGCGGCTGGGGGTCAGCGCAGGTCTTGGAGCAACTGGTCTCGAATGGCCTGGGCGCCGCCGTCCTGACGGGTTTGGCCTTCGGGGCCCTGGATCTCCACGCGCGTGCCACTGCCCGTGTTGGCGCTCACCTTGACCCGGTAGCGCACGCCGGTACGGCCTTCCGGGTCCTTGGCGCCGAACATGCGCGAGAAGAAGCCGGGCTCTTCCATGCCGGCAAATTTCGGGTCGACGTAACGGATGTCGAAGAAGCCGGCGCGGCGATCCCGGTCTTCCACTGTGTAGCCTGCGCGGTCCAGGCTCAGGCTGACGCGGCGCCAGGCGCGATCGAAGGCATCGTCGACTTCCAGGGCGGTGGTGGTGCCTTCCACGGCGCGGGCCCGCGGCGGCGTGGTGACGGGGGCTGCCTTGACGGATTCGACCGCTGCAGCCGTGGTCTTGGCATCCGCTGGGTCTCCAGCAGACAGCTTGAGCAGCAGGCGACCCAGGAACTCGGCTTCCATGTTGGGGTCGTTCGGGCCGGCCACCCACTTGGTTTGTTCGTTGCGGCGGTCGCCGACGACGGTCTCGACCAGCGATCGGTGGCTGATGTACACCTCGGTGCCCGAGCCGCTGCGTTCGATGCGGGTGACGTAGCGGTCGCGCTGGCTGGTGTCGTAGAGGTTGTCGAGCACCTTGCCGACGGTGCGGCGCACGAAGTCTTGCGGCAGCTTGGCGCGGTTCTGGGCCCAGTCGGTTTCCATCACGCCCACATCGGGTTTGTCGACGGTGAGGGTCAGGCCACTTTCTTGCCAGAAGGTGCGCAGGATGGGCCAGAGCTTGTCGGCCGGCAGGTTCGTGACGAGCCAGCGCTGATCACCCGAGCGTTCGATGCGCACATCGCTGGTCTTGCTGGGGGCGACGGTCGCGGGCGCTGCGCTGGCCGAAGGGGTCGGCTTGGCCTGGGGGGCTCCCGCCTTCTTGGGGGCCACGGCCTCGGCCACGCTGGGGATGGACAGCTCGGTGGTCGCGGGTGGGGTGGCGGACTGGATCTCCGCTGCACTCACCACGGCACCGGAAGCGGGCTTCTGATAACGCGGATCCCCGGACAGCTGGGACAGGTCCGGCGGCACTTCCAGCGGCGCGGTCCGGGTGGGTGCGCTGCGGTAGTCGATCTTGTTGGAGGTGAGCCCCTCGGTGGTCACCGTGCAGGCGCCCAGGCCGGTGAGCAACAGGGTGCCGCAGGCCAGGGCCAGTACGCGCAGGGAAGAAGGGCAGGCTGCCCCGGCGGCCTCACGGGCCGAGGAATGGTGACACGTCACTGGAATCAATCTCCGCGGAATCGGGTCGTTCGGGTCAGATCAGGCCGTGGCTGCGCAGGGCGTCTTCCATGGCGGGGGCCAGGGATTCCGTCATGGGAACCAGCGGCAGCCGGATCGCCGGGCCGCAGCGGCCCATGCGGTGCAAGGCCCACTTCACGGGAATCGGGTTCGGCTCGGTGAACATGGCGCGGTGCAGCGGCATGAGGCCCAGCTGGATCTCGGCCGCGCGCTTGGCGTCACCGGCCAGGGCGGCGGCGCACAGGTCGGCCATGGCGCGTGGGGCGACGTTGGCCGTCACGCTCACGTTGCCGTGTCCGCCCAGCAGCATCAGAGCCACGGCGGTGCCGTCGTCGCCTGAGTAGATGCCAAACCCCTTGGGCGCTTCGCGGATCAGCCACAGGGCGCGCTCGATGTTGCCGGTGGCTTCCTTCACGCCGAAGATGTTCGGGATCTCGGCCAGGCGCAGCGTGGTTTCGGGCGTCATGTCCGCGACTGTGCGGCCGGGCACGTTGTAGAGCATCACGGGGATGTCCACGGCTTCCGCGATGGTGCGGAAGTGGCGGTACATGCCTTCCTGCGTGGGCTTGTTGTAGTAAGGCACGACGCTCAGCGTGCAGTCGGCGCCGACTTCCTTGGCGAAGCGCGACAGCTCGATGGCTTCCTGCGTGGAGTTGCCCCCCGCGCCGGCCATCACCGGCACCCGGCCGGCCACCTGTTCGACCGCCACGCGGATGATCTCGCAGTGCTCGTCGACCGTGACCGTGGGCGATTCGCCCGTGGTGCCGACCACGCCGATGCAGGCCGTGCCTTCGGCGATGTGCCAGTCGATGAGCTTGCGCAGGGTGGGGTAGTCCACGCTGCCGTCTTCGTGCATCGGGGTCACCAGGGCGACGATGCTGCCTGTGATGGGTGTCATGACAAGTCTTCCATTGAGTCGGGGGATTCTAGCGGGCTGGGCTCACCCGTCTGCTCCGGGAGATGGAGCCTTCGAGACGCCCGGGGGTTCCCGGCCGGGATCCCTAGAATCCGCCCCATGGCAGCAAGCAAACCCGGCAGTTACGAAGAATCCTCCATCCGTGTGCTCAAGGGGCTGGAACCCGTCAAGCAGCGCCCGGGCATGTACACCCGCACCGATCACCCCCTTCACATCGTGCAGGAGGTGATCGACAACGCCGCCGATGAGGCCCTGGGCGGTCACGGCAAGCGCATCACGGTGGTGCAGCACATCGACGGCTCCATCAGCGTGGAGGACGACGGCCGCGGCATTCCGTTCGGCCTGCATCCTGAAGAGCAGGTGCCGGTGGTGGAGATTGTGTTCACCCGGTTGCATGCGGGCGGCAAGTTCGACAAGGGCTCGGGCGGCGCGTACAGCTTCTCGGGCGGCCTGCACGGCGTGGGCGTGAGCGTGACCAACGCGCTGTCCACACGGCTGCAGGTGTCGGTGTGGCGCGATCGCCAGGTGGCGCAGCTGGCGTTTTCGGGCGGCGACGTGATCGAGCCGCTGACCGTGCGCGCGGCGTCCACCGGCGACCGCCGCCAGGGCACGACCGTGCGTGTGTGGCCGGACCCGAGCTATTTCGAAAGCCCGGACCTGCCCCGCCAGGAACTGGTGCACCTGTTGCGCAGCAAGGCCGTGTTGATGCCGGGCGTGACCGTCACGCTGCGCCACGAAAAGAGCGGCGAGGTCCAGACTTGGCTCTATAAGGGTGGCCTGCGCGATTACCTGCAGCAGCACCTGGATGCCGAGCTGCTGATCCCGATGTTCGAAGGCGAGCAGTTTGCCGGCCGGGGCGAAACCGAGACCTTCGCCGAAGGCGAGGGCGCCTCGTGGTGTGTGGCGTTCACGGAAGAGGGGGGATTGCTGCGTGAGAGCTACGTCAACCTGATCCCCACGGTGGCGGGCGGCACGCACGACGCTGGCTTGAAGGACGGCCTGTTCCAGGCGGTCAAGGGTTTTGTTGAGCTGCATGCGCTGCTGCCCAAGGGCGTGAAGCTGATGCCCGATGACGTGTTCGGCCGCGCGAGCTTTGTGCTGTCGGCCAAGGTGCTCGATCCGCAGTTCCAGGGCCAGACCAAGGAGCGCCTGAACAGCCGCGACGCGCTGCGCCTGGTGTCGGCTTTCGTCAAGCCGGCGCTGGAGCTGTGGCTCAACCAGCATGTCGAATACGGCAAGAAGCTGGCCGAGCTGGTGATCCGCCAGGCCCAGGCGCGCCAGCGCGCGGGCCAGAAGGTCGAGAAGAAGAAGAGCTCCGGCGTGGCGGTGCTGCCCGGCAAGCTCACCGACTGCGAGAGCCGCGACATCCTGTTCAACGAGGTGTTCCTGGTCGAGGGGGACTCGGCCGGCGGCAGCGCCAAGATGGGCCGCAACAAGGAAACCCAGGCCGTGCTGCCGCTGCGCGGCAAGGTGCTCAACGCCTGGGAGGTGGAACGCGACCGCCTCTTTGCCAACAACGAGATCCACGACATCTCGGTGGCCATCGGCGTGGACCCGCACGGCGCAGGTGATCACCCGGACCTGAGCAACCTGCGCTACGGCAAGGTTTGCATCCTGTCGGATGCCGACGTGGACGGTTCGCACATCCAGGTGCTGCTGCTGACGCTGTTCTTCCGCCATTTCCCGAAGCTGATCGAGACGGGCCATCTGTTCATCGCCCGCCCGCCGCTGTACCGGGTGGACGCGCCCGCACGCGGCAAGAAGCCCGCCGCCAAGTTCTACGCGCTGGACGACGGCGAGTTGCAGGCCATCACCGACAAGCTGATGAAGGAAGGCGCCCGCGAGAACAGCTGGAGCGTCAGCCGTTTCAAGGGCCTGGGCGAGATGAGCGCCGAGCAACTGTGGGAGACCACGCTCAACCCGGACACCCGGCGCCTGCTGCGCGTGGAGTACGGGGCCGTGGCGTTCGACGACACGGTCGACTTCTTCGGCAAGTTGATGGGCAAGGGTGAGGCGGCGTCGCGCCGGGAGTTGATGGAGTTGCGGGGCGACGAGGTCGAAGTGGACGTCTGAGTCCATCGGGGGAGGGCGGGAAATGGATTCGTTGCAGTTGGCCTTGACGCAGTGGGGCGCGGCCCTCGGGCCCTGGGGGCCGCGCCTGTTGGCGGTCGTGGGGTTGTTGTGCGTGGCCTGGATCGGCGGGCGGGTGGCTCGCGGGGCCGTGACCCGGATCGGGGGGCGCGCCGGCCTGGACCATCGGCTCCAGACCCCGGGCTTCTCGGCCATGCTGGGCGGCGTGGCGTCGGGCATTGTGTGGTTGCTGGCTTTGCCAGGCTTGCTGCAGGCGATGGACCTGCAAGGGTTGCTGGTGCCTGTGAACGTCATGATGTCGCGCCTGATGGGCTTCTTGCCCAACGTGGCGGGGGCCGCCATCGTGCTCGGGATCGGTGTGCTGGCGGCGCGCATCCTGCGGCAGGTGGTGACCGGTCTGCTGCGTGCGGCGGGCTCGGAAAGACTGGCCGAACGCTTGGGCCTGAACGCGTCGCTGGGTGAGCACGGGCTGGCGGGCCTGATCGGTTCGGTGGTGTTTGCGCTGGTGATGCTGCCGGTGCTCACCGCTGCGTTGTCACCCCTGCAGATCGATGCAGTCACGATGCCGGTGAGCCGTCTGCTGGAGTCGGTCATCGCCTTGATCCCGAAGCTGGTGGCCGGCGGCGCCATTCTGGTCATTGCCTCCTTGCTGGGGCGAGCCGCCGCCGGGGTGACCACCGGTCTGCTGGCGGGCATGGGGGCCGATCGGTTGCCGCAGGCGTTGGGCTTGCCTCGGGACCGTTTCGCTGGCGGGCGCCGGGCATCCGAGGTGGGTGGAATGCTGGTGATGTGGTCGATCGTTCTGCTGGCTCTGCTGCAGGCCTGTGAGGTGCTGGGCATGTCGGCGCTCACGCAGGCTGTGGCTCAGCTGGGCGTGCTGCTGGCACAACTGGTGGTGGCGGCGGTGGTGTTGGCCGTGGGCCTGTGGTTGTCCAGCCTGGCGGCAAAAGGCGTGTCCACGGTCGGGGGGCGACATGCCCTGGTGTTGTCGCGGATGGTCCGGTGGGCCGTGCTCACGTTCACTGCGGCGCTGGCCCTGCGGCAGGCCGGTCTGCCGGCGGACATCGTGGCCATCGCCTTTGGCGCGGTCGTGGGGGCGTTGGCGCTGGGGGCGGCGTTGGCCCTGGGCCTGGGCGGGCAGCACGCGGTGATGCAGCTCAGCCAGGAATGGCTGAACCGCCGCCGGGTGCCGGGGCCGTCCGAAGAGCGTCGTGAAGATGGATCCGATCGCTGAATCCCCGGCTGGTCCGCCGGCACCGGGAGCGCCTCCTCGTGCTGATGAGGTCCGCACGTCGCCGTGGCGCACGCGCTGGCAGGCCTTGCGCTTGCCGGTGCAGCATGCATGGATCCAGTTCGGGGCCGGCTTGCCTGTGGTGGCGGCAACCCTGGTGCTCACCGACGTGTCGCCTTGGGGTGTCGCAGGCCTGCTGGGCCTGTGGGTGGCGTCCACGACGGCGGCGGTGATCGGTGCCTGGCACACCGGGCGGGACCTTCTGGCGCTGGCCGAGTCGGCCCGTGCGGTGCGGCGCAGCGAGTCCGAAGAGGAGCTGCCCTTGCAGAAGCTTTCCGCGTGCGATGAACTCCAGCGGGCCTCGCGCGCGCTGAGTCGTTTGGTCGAGCAGCAGCGGGAGCGCCAGCGGGCGTTGAAGGCCCGGGTCGAAGAGCTGGGGGTCCGGCTGGAGCTGCGCACCCACCAGCTGACCACGCTGGAGGACCTGTCGGTCGGGTTGGCCGACAAGGAAGAGTTGCACGAGCTGGTGGACGAAGCGCTGGGGGCGCTGGAGCAGGCCCTGTCCTATACCAGCGCGTCGGTCTGGTCGCGCAGCGACACGCATCCCGAGGCCGACGTGGTGCTGATGGGCTATCGCCACATCGACGAAGCGCTGGTGGCCGAGGATCTGCGCGGCGCGCGGTTGTCGCGGCAGAACCTCCAGCGGTTCGCCGAGATCGAGCGCCAGGGACAACCGGTGGTCGAAAACCGGGTGCGCCAGGGGCTGCTGTCGTGGCTGTGGTCCTTCCTGTCCGACGACGCACGGACCTCCGAGCTCTACCGCGGCACCCGGGCCTGGATGGCGGTGCCCATGAAGTCCCGGGACCGCGTGATGGGCGTGCTGCGCGTCGACCACAGTGAGCCCGACTTTTTCGACGTCGAGCGCATGCGCTTGCTGACGGCCGTGGGCAGCCAGACCGGCCTGGCCATGCGGCACGCGGAGCTGCTGGCCCAGCAGAAGGACATCGCGGTGCTGGCCGAGCGCAACCGCATCGCGCGTGACCTGCACGACGCGGTGTCCCAGACCCTGTTCGCCGCCAATCTGCTGGCGGGCAGTGTGGGCCGGGCGCTGGACGTCGAAGCCGAGGCGGAGGTGTCAAAACGCTCGCAGGCCCTGCGCGACAAGGTCCGCACGATCGAGCGCTTGAACCGCGGGGCCTTGGCCGAGATGCGCATGTTGCTGTTCGAGCTGCGTCCGGACGCTCTGGACGAAGCCCCCTTGGCCGAACTCGTCGGGCATGCCGCTGAAGCGGCGGTGTGTCGTCACGATGTTGTCATTGAGCGACACATTGGATCCGACCGCGATCTGACCTCCGCCCAGAGGGTGAACCTGTATCGAATTGTGCAGGAAGCCCTGTCCAACATCGTTCGGCACAGCGGCGCGACCCATGTTCTGGTGTCTTGGGAAAAAACCGGGCCGGAAACGGGTACGCTACGCATCGCGGACGATGGAAGTGGTTTCGATCCGGAACAGCCCAAACCCGGGCATTTTGGTCTCAGTCACATGGTCCAGCGAGCCGCCGACATCGGTGCGAAATGGGCCTTGACCAGTGCCCCTGGACAAGGGACCGAGATCCGGGTGGATCTGGGCGTGTCCTAGCCCGAGGTGTGACGCCTTTCGTCGCACCCCAAGACGAACTGGCCATGGGTTCAGAAAAAGAAAAGATCCGACTGTTTGTGGTGGATGACCACCCGATGATTCGCATGGGCCTGGCGGCCATGATCGAGAGCGAGAGGGCTTTTGAGCTGGTGGGCGAGGCCGGGCATGGGTCGGACGCCATCCGCATGGCTGCGGTGGTGCGGCCCGACGTCCTCCTGATCGATCTCATGATGCCCGACATCGATGGCGTGGAGGTGATGCAGGCCCTGCGGCCCCAGTTGCCCGGTGCTCGGTTCGTTTTCCTGAGCAGCCTGGCCGATCCGGTGCAGGTCAAGCGCGCCATGAACGCGGGGGCCAACGGGTTCCTGACCAAGACCGCTTCGTCGCACGAACTCATCAACGTCATCCATGCGGCCCACGCCGGGCGGCGGGTGATGTCGGCGGAAGCCACCGAGGCCCTGATCGACGCCCGGCAGTCCACGCTCGGTGCCGACCTGACCGAGCGCGAGCGGGAACTGCTCCAGCTGATGGCCCAGGGACAGAGCAACCAGGACATCGCCACGGCCATGGGCATTGCGGTGCCGACCGTGAAGTTCCACATCACCAACATCCTCGGCAAGCTCGGCGCGACCAACCGGACGGAAGCCGTGCTGCTGGCCCTCAAGCACCGGCTCGTCTAGCGCGGTCCTTGCGCGGACCGTTTTCACTGCTTTGCCCGGGTGCTGCGCTGGCACCCAACTTTGGTCGGGGTCCGGTTGCCGGGTCCCACTGCAACATCCGCCGCCTGAAATGAAAAATCAATTTCAATTCGAAGCGGAGAGAAGTGAAAGCGCAGAACAAATCACTGTCGGTGTGGCAAACCACCCGGTGCTGGTTCAAGGCCGTTTGGGTCACGTTGCTGGGGCGGGACCTGGTGCGTCGGCCGCCTGCTTGGGTGTCGGGTGCTCCGTTGCGTCCCGCTTTTGTGGCGCGGCAGCCGCTGTTTCCGGTGGACGATCGGGACGGGGCCTATGCCACCACCCAGTTGGACGGCACCGTGGTGCACGGTGTGACCCTGCCGTTCGATACCCTCTCCCCCCTGTTCACGGACACGGTTGTGGAGTACTTGTCGACCCGGCCACAAGAGACGGTGCCGGCTGAACTGGAGCGGGCCGCCTGAGCCCTGCGGGCCCCCTTTGCAGGGGGGATGGGTGAATGTCCTGCACAATCGCGCCGCCGGCGGCACCGGAGCCGCCCACTGCCGGACCCATGGATTCCCAAGACACCGACCTGTTTGCCGCCCGCGCCCCTGATGCGGGTGATGCCCTCACGCTGGCCCATTACGCCGAGCGTGCCTACCTCGAATACGCACTGAGCGTCGTCAAGGGCCGTGCGCTGCCCGACGTCTGCGACGGCCAGAAGCCGGTGCAGCGCCGCATCCTCTATGCCATGCAGCGCATGGGGCTGGCCTTTGCCGGCTCCAGCGGGGCCAAGCCCGTGAAGAGCGCCCGCGTGGTGGGCGACGTGCTGGGTCGCTACCACCCGCACGGCGACACGGCCGCCTACGACGCGTTGGTGCGCATGGCGCAGGACTTCAGCCTGCGCTACCCGCTCATCGACGGCCAGGGCAACTTCGGCTCGCGCGACGGGGACGGCGCGGCGGCCATGCGGTACACCGAAGCGCGCCTGACGCCCATCGCCCGCCTGCTGCTCGACGAGATCGACGAAGGCACGGTCGACTTCGTCCCCAACTACGACGGCTCGACCGAAGAGCCGCGCCAGTTGCCGGCGCGCCTGCCCTTTGTGCTGCTCAACGGCGCCAGCGGCATCGCCGTGGGCCTGGCCACCGAGGTGCCCAGCCACAACCTGCGCGA
>CAYYCN010000069.1:0-16688 GCA_964470355.1 uncultured Sphaerotilus sp. | reverse complement strand
ACTCCAGCACCATCGTGTGCTGCACCACCTCGGCCGGCACGCCGGCGCTGGTGGGGTGGCCGAACGTGGCCAGACCGGAGCCGGCCTTGACCAGCAGCGCGTCGGCGTGGCCGTGGTAGCAGCCTTCGAACTTGATGAGGGTGTTGCGACCCGTGGCGCCACGCGCCAGACGGATGGCACTCATGCCAGCCTCGGTGCCCGAGCTGACCAGACGGACCTGCTCGGCGCTGGGCACGTGTTTGAGGATTTCCTCGGCCAGTTCGACCTCGCGCTCGGTGGGCGCGCCAAAGCTGAAGCCCTCGTGCGCGGCCTTGAGCACGGCCTCCATCACGGCGGGGTGGCCATGGCCCAGGATCATCGGGCCCCAGGAGCCGATGTAGTCGATGTATTGCTTGCCCTCGGCGTCCCACATGTAGGCGCCGTCGGCGCGGGCGATGAAGCGCGGGGTGCCACCCACGGCACGGAAGGCGCGCACGGGCGAGTTCACGCCCCCGGGGATGACGCGCTGGGCGCGTTCGAACAGTTCGGCGTTGGAGGACATGGCTGTGGACTCTCGGAAATTCAAACGGCGACACCTTCAGGAATCGGCGCCGCCGTGGGGAAGTCAGGACATGGGTCGGGTGTCAGTGGATCTTGCGCGATCCAGGCGTGGACGCGTCTTCCAGCAGGTCGCCCACCGCCATGGACCCGTCGGCACCGGGCTCGCCCGCTTCGTCCTCGGGCGGCACGGCCCAGAAAAAGCGATCGGGCACGACACTGCCCATGCCAGGGCGGAAACCCGCGTCCAGCGACTGATCCAGGAACGTCAGCGCCTCGGACACCGCCAGATGCAGTTCCTGCCCGGTGGCCAGCAACGTGGCCAACGCCGCGGTGAGCGTGTCGCCCGCACCGACAAAACCAGTGTCGAAGCGCTCGAACTTCTCCCCCGTGATGGCCCCCTGCGGCGACGCCAGCACGTTGTCGACAAAATTGCCCGGCAACTGGATGCCCGTCACCAGCACGTAACCCGCCCCATTCTTTTCAGCGGCCACGGCCAGTTCACGCGCAGACGGAGGCCGCTCGGAGTCCCAGTCGGGCAGCAGAAAGTCGGTGAGCACCTTCTGGTTGCCCACCAACACCTGCGTGAGCGGGAGGATCAACTCCCGCAGCGCGTCCAGATAGGCCGCCGCGGCGTCGTCGTCATCGAACCACGACAGCGACGGCAGGTGCGTCACCAGCGGCAGGTCCGGGTAATCGGAAATCACCTCGGCCACCGCTCCGATGGTGTCGGCCGAACCCAGAAAGCCGACCTTCCACGCCCCAAGCGTGATGTCTTCGAGCACGACCCGCGCCTGCTCGACCACCACCTCGTCGTCGAGCACGGTCTGCTCGAACACCTCGGCGGTGTCGCGCATGACGATGGACGTGATCACGGGCAGGGCATGTCCCCCCATGGCGGAAATGGTCGCGACGTCGCCGGAGGCACCAGCGGCACCGGATGCGTCGCTGGAGTTGAACGTCATCACGCAGACGGGACCGCCGGGCTCCTCGGAGTCGGGCGTGTCGCTGTCGGGAGGAATGCTGGGCTGCATGAGGATGTCGCTCGAAGCGTGCCGCCTGACCGACCGGGCCCGGGCCTGTGCAGGGTGGGCAGAAAAAGCCGAAAGCTCTGGGAAATTCCGCGAATTCTGTTGTAGGTGCCCACGGTCCCGAACGCGGTTGGCGAAAGGGTGATCGCTACAATTCCAGACCATTGTAGACAAGCTGAAGGCCCGACGTGAGCACCCCTCGCACCTGGATGTGTCTGATCTGCGGCTGGATTTACGACGAGGCCGCAGGCGATCCCGAGCACGGCCTGGCCCCAGGCACGGCGTGGGCCGACGTGCCCATGAACTGGGTGTGTCCGGAATGCGGTGCCCGCAAGGAAGATTTCGAGATGGTCCAGATCTGAGCGCGACGCGCCCGGATCCACCCTCATCACTGGAAAGAAGGCCCCCGGTGGAACACGCCCAGACCCCTGCCCCCGTTGCCGAGCGCACCGGCACCCGCGTGCTGGTCATCGATGACAGCAACACCATCCGCCGCAGCGCCGAGATTTTCCTGAAACAGGGGGGCTGCGAAGTCCTGCTGGCCGAGGACGGCTTCGACGCCCTGGCCAAGGTCAACGACCATCGCCCCGACCTGATCTTCTGCGACATCCTGATGCCGCGCCTGGACGGCTACCAGACCTGCGCCATCATCAAGCGCAACCCCCAGTTCGCCACGGTGCCCGTGATCATGCTGTCGTCCAAGGACGGGCTGTTCGACAAGGCGCGTGGCCGCATGGTCGGCTCAGAAGACTATCTGACCAAGCCTTTTACGAAGGATCAGTTGCTGCACGCCGTGCAACAGTACTGCAAGGCCACGACGTGAGCGCCGACCCAAGGAAGCCGAACATGCCGATCCAGAGCATCCTGCTGGTGGATGACTCGAAAACCGAGTTGCATTACCTGTCCGAGCTGCTGGCTCGGCAGGGGTTCCGGGTGCGCACGGCCGTCAACGGCGACGAGGCCCTGCGCCGCATGGCCGAAGAAAAGCCCGACCTCATCCTGATGGACGTCGTGATGCCCGGCCAGAACGGCTTCCAGCTCACCCGCACCATCACCCGCGACCCGCAGTACGCCGACGTTCCCGTCATCATGTGCACCAGCAAGAACCAGGAAACCGACAAGGTCTGGGGCATGCGCCAGGGAGCACGCGACTATGTGGTCAAACCCGTCGACCCGCAGGAGCTGATCCAGAAGATCCGCGCCTTCGGCTGAACCCCGAGCACCCATGTCCCAGAAGGAAGCCCTGAGAGAACTCCAAGGCCGCTTGGCCGAGCGGCTTCAGGACGCACAGGAGCTCGACCACACCTCCGGCTGGCTGGCGGTGGAGGTGGCCGGACACGGCCTGCTGCTGCCCCTGTCGGAAGCCGGTGAGATCTTTCCCCTGAGCACGGTCCTGCCCGTGCCCCACACCCATGCCTGGTTCCTGGGCATTTGCAACCTTCGCGGCACCCTCGCAGGGGTGGTCGATCTGGCCGGTTTTCTCGGTTTGCGTGACCGAGTGCCACCGTTGGTGCGTGAACAGGCCCGCGTCGTGGCGTTCAATCCGGTCCTGGGCATCAACGGTGCACTGCTGGTCGATCGACTGCTCGGCCTGCGTCACCTCGAGCAACTGGTCCCGGAGACGGAGCGCGACCCCACGCGCCCCGACTTCGTGGCCGGCACTTGGCGCGACGGCGAACGCTCGTGGCAGGTGCTTCGGCTCGACGTCCTGGCCCGCGACGAGCGTTTCCTGCGCATCGTGGCCCAGGGCTGATGCCGGTCGGGCGCATTGCGCGTTCGACGGACCGCAAGCGATCGAAAGAAGAGGCGGGGATGAACCTGAGCAATCCTGACTTGGACAAGGGCCGCGGCCCATCGCGGACCCCTGCCGACACGCTGTCGCACGAGGACGCCTCGTCCACCCTGAACGTCTCCCTCGACGGGGACACTTTGCAGGACGACGACGGCAGCGCCACGACCGTGGCCACCCTGGACGAGTCCACCTCCATCATCAGCGAGGCGGCCCCCAGTGGCATCCCCTCGCTTTTTGCACAGACCCGCGCACAACCGATCGAGACGCCGCCCCTGCCTGAACTGGGCAGCGGGGCCGCACTGCCCCTGATCGGGCACCTGGGCGCCAGCCAGCAACAAAAAGTGCTCGGCACGGTGTTTGTGGTGGGGGCCCTGGGACTGCTGCTGTCGGCGGGCCTGGCCATCCGGGCGGCGGGCGGCGGTGCCGCCCGAGTCGGCGAAGCCGGCCTGGCCCTGATGCAATCCGAGAGGCTGGCCCGTGCCACGCTGCAAAGCGGCCTGGGACAGCCTCAGGCCTTTGCCGAAATCCGGGAAGCTTCGAACGCCCTGCTCGGCAGCGTCGGCGGACTGGCGGGCAAGGGCGAATCCGCCGACGCCGTGCCGCTGCCCATGCGCGGCCAAGCCCGCCCCCTGTGGCCGCTGGCCCAGCAAGCCAAGCAGCAGGCCGACACCCTGGTGGCCCAGGAAGCAGCGCTCACCCAGGCGGCCCAGGCCCTCGCCAGCCTCGACAAGCAGGCCCCAGCCCTCGACAAGGCCGCCCAGACCCTGCTGGACACCCAGGTGCGCACCGGCGCCACCGCCGCGTCCATGGCCCACACGACCCGGTTGGCCCTGGCCGCCCAGCGTCTCGGCCAGCACACCACCCTGGCCCTGCGGTCCCAAGGTGTCAACGAGGCCTTGATCCAGAGTCTGTCGGCCGACCACGCCCAGATCCTGACCGCCGCCCGCGCACTGCTCGACGGACAGGCCCAACCGCCCCAACCCGCCGAAACCGAGCCCGCGGTGCGTCAGCAAGTCGAGGCCCTGCTGCGCCAACACACCGCCCTGTCCGCCGAAGTGCAGCGCCTGCAACAGCACCTGCCCGCCCTGCAGTCCGCCCACACGGCCAGTCAGGCGTTGCTCCACAGCACGGAGCCCCTGCGCCAGAAGCTGCAAGAGCTGCAAGGCGACATCTCCGCCGTCGGCGGCATCGGCTGGACCAATCTGGGCCTGATCATCGGATCCCTGCTGCTCAGCGCCCTGGGGGCCCTGGGTCTGCTGCGGGTCTTCACACACGAGCAACGCCTGCGGGCCCTGCACGCCGAGGAACAACGCCGCGAAGCCGAACGCCAGGAACGCGAGGCCAAGCGCGTCAACGACGCCAACCAGGCCGCCATCCTGCGCCTGATGAACGAGTTGCAGTCGGTGGCCGAGGGCGACCTGACCCAGCAGGCCACCGTGACCGAGGACATCACCGGCGCCATCGCCGACTCAGTGAACTACACGGTCGAGGAGTTGCGCTCGCTCGTGGCCCAGGTGCAGGGCACCGTCGCCCGGGTGGCCGACACGACCGAGCAGGTCGATGCCACGTCCACCGAGCTGCTGGCCGCCTCGGGCGAGCAGCTGCGCGAGATCCGCGAGACCGGCGAGGCCGTGCTGCAGATGGCCGGGCGCATCCAGCGCGTGTCCAGCCAGTCCCAGCAATCGGCCGAAGTGGCGCGCGAGTCGCTGGCGGCCGCCACCTCGGGCCTGACCGCCGTGCTCGACACCATCGGCGGCATGAACACCATCCGCGAACAGATCCAGGAAACATCCAAGCGCATCAAGCGCCTGGGCGAATCCTCGCAGGAGATCGGCGAGATCACCGAGCTGATCTCCGACATCACCGAACAGACCAACGTGCTGGCCCTGAACGCCGCCATCCAGGCGGCTTCGGCGGGCGAAGCGGGACGTGGTTTCTCGGTCGTGGCCGAGGAGGTGCAGCGCCTGGCCGAGCGTTCGGCAGACGCCACGCGCCAGATCTCCGTGCTGGTCAAGACCATCCAGACCGACACCGCCGACGCGGTGATGGCCATGGAACGCTCCACCCAGGGCGTGGTACAGGGCGCCAAGCTGTCCGACAACGCCGGCACCGCGCTGGCCGAGATCGACCGCGTCTCGCGCCAGCTCGCCGAACTGATCGAGGCCATCTCGACCCAGGCTCGGCGCGAGGCCGACTCGGCCACCACGGTGTCGCAGAACATCCAGCACATCTTCGCCGTGACCGAACAGACCGGCGACGGCACCCGCTCGACCGCCCAACTGGTGCGCCAACTGTCGCGCACCGCCGAGGAGCTGCGCCAGTCGGTGGCCCGCTTCAAGATCACCTGAGGCCGGCCCGATGACGACGCCCGCCTCGCTTGCGCACACCATGGACTCCTCCCGCCCCCAACTGCAGGACAACGTCAGCACCCTCGTCTTCGTGATCGAGGAGTTGCGTCGGACGCTGGAGTCCGCCCACAAGAGCCTGCGCCGCTTCCTCCGCGACGCCGAATCGGTGGACACCTCCGACCTCGACGACGTCGAGCCTACGCACCTGCGCCAGGCCCGCCAGCTGCTGCACCAGGGGGTCGGGGCGCTGGAGCTCGTGAACGTGCCTGAGGGGGCGCTGCTGCTGCGCGCCAGTGAAGGACTGGTCCAGCGCTGGGTCCACAAGCCGAGCAAGCTGGATGCGGGCGGCCTGGAAGCCGTCGAGCAGGCCTCGTTCGCCCTGATCGATTACCTGGGACGCCACGTGGCGGGCAAGGCGGTGTCTGCCCTGGGGCTGTTCCCGGCGCTGCGCCCCCTGCTGGAACGGGTGCAGGCCGAGCGCATCCACCCGGCCGACCTGTGGCCCCACGACTGGCAATGGCGCACCGTGGCCGGGCCGGCCGAGCCCGTCTGGGCGGCCGACGCCCGCATGCAGTCCGAATTCGAGCGGCGGCTGCTGCTGCTGGTGCGCACGAGTGCGCCGGAAGCGGCGCAGGCGCTGGTCCACGACACCTGGATGCTCGCGGCCGGCGCCGCCCGTGCCGGCCGCCAGGAGGAAACCACCTTCTGGCGGCTGGCCGCCGGCTTCTTCGAGGCCTGGGGCCTCGGGCTGTGCCCATCGGACCTGTTCGTCAAGCGCACCGGCTCGCGTGTCATGGGCCAGCTGCGCAGCCGGGTCAAGGGCGAGGTCGACATTTCCGACCGCCTGGCGCAGGACCTGCTGTTCTATTGCGCCCGGGCCTGGCCTGCAGAAGGGGTCGCCGCTCCGGCCCTGACCGCCGTCCATCGGGCCTATGCCCTGCCGCCGCAAACCCCTCGCTCCTACGACGAAGCGGTCTACGGACGCCACGACCCGGCCCGACTGACGCAGGCGCGCAAACGCACGGGCGCCGCCCAGAACGCCTGGAGCGGTGCCGCCAGTGGCGACACCCAGGCGCTGGACGACCTGCGCGAGGCCTTTCCCTTGCTGGGACAGTCCGTGGCCGAGCTCATGCCGGGTGGCGACACCTTGTCCACCATCTTGCGGGCCGCGGCCGACACCGTGGCGTCCCGGCGCGCGGCGCCCCCGCCCGCACTGGCCATGGAGGTGGCCACCAGCCTGCTGTATCTCGACGCCGCTTTCGAAGACGGTGAATTCGACGCCCCGGCCCAGGCCGCCCGCACCGTGCACCTGGCGCAGCGCATCGAGTCCGTGGCCTCCGGTGCCGCGCCTCAGCCGCTGGAACCCTGGATGGAGGAGCTCTACCGCCGGGTGTCTGACCGGCTCACGCTGGGCAACGTCGTGCAGGAACTGCGGACCAGCCTTGCCGAGACCGAACGGCTGATCGACCCGGTCTTCCGCCATCCGGAGGACAAATCATCGCTGGCGGGCGTGCCCGGCCTGTTGGGGCAGATGCGCGGCGTGCTGTCGGTGCTGGACGTGCCATCGGCCACCCAGACCATGCTGCGCATGCGCGATGACGTCACCGCGCTGGTCCACCCGGGCACCGTGCCCGACGCCGACCCCTGGCCGCTGTTCCAGCGCCTGGCCGCCAACCTCGGGGCCCTCGGTTTCCTGTTCGACATGCTCGCGGTGCAGCCGGTGCTGGCCCGCGCCCTGTTCCGCTTCGACCCGATCCAGGGAGTGCTGACGCCCGTCATGGGCCGCAGCCAGCTCTCGCCGGACGTGATCGACCGCGCACAGGCCATCGCCGAAGGGCTGCGCCACGACGAGTTGCCGCTCAACGCCGTCTCGGCCCAGCTCCAGGCCCTGGCCGATCGGCACGACGTGCACGCCCAGCCCGACCTCGCCGCCCAGGTGCAATCGGCCCGTGCCGCCCTGGTCCAGGCCGAGGCCGCAGGGGCCGGACAAGCCACGGTGGGGGCCGCGCGGGAACACATCGTCCAGGCCATGGACGAATTCATCGCCTCAGCCACCGCGCCGATGGCCCTGGATCCGCTGGTGCCGGCCCCGCCGCCGGACACTCCGCCACCGCTGTCCGGCATGCTCAGCCTGCAAGGCCCCGAGGGAACCGATGCCGCTGGCGCCCCCGAGCACGACGAGGAGATGCTCGGGGTGTTCCTGGAAGAGTCGGAAGAGGTGCTGGCCGAAGCCCGCAACGCCTGCGCCGAATTGCTGAACACGCCGGCCGATGTGTCCCACCTCACCTGCGTGCGCCGGGCGTTCCACACCCTCAAGGGCAGTGCCCGCATGGTGGGCCTGTCAGCCTTCGGCGACGCCGCCCATTCCTGCGAGCAGCTCTACAACCATTGGCTGGCCGAAGGCCGCCCGGCCAGCCACCCGCTGCTGACCTTCACCGCCGACGCCTTCGACTATCTGGAAGCCTGGGCGCAGGCCATCGGTCAAGGACTGCACGACCCGTTTGTGCCCGATCCACTGATCGCAGGCGCCGACGCCCTGCGTCTGGCCGGCGAGGTCATGCGCGTGCCGCTGCCCGGACAGGCCCCCGCGCCGATGCCGCCGGCCGCCACCCAAAACCACCCCTTCGACGACGCCCCCCAGGCCCACGAGACGGATGTGGATGCGGATCCTGTCTCCGACACGAGGGAGACCGAGGAAGCCTCGGACACCCTCGACATGGACCTGCCGACGGCACACGACGCGCTGGCCGACACCGAGGTCATCGAGGCGCCGCCGGCCCTGCCTTCGGGCGAAGCCGAAGAGGTCGACCTGGAGGTGTTCCAGGAGCTGGCAGCCGCTCCAGTCGTTCAACCGCTCGAAGCCACGCGCCCGGCCGACCTGATCCAGGACTGGACCGCGACGATGCCGGTCGCTGCGCCGCTGTCCGCTCAGCCCACCCTGCCCCTGCAGGCCGCCGTGGACGAGGAACAACCTGAAGGCCTTGATCTGGAGCTGGAGGACACGCCGGCCCCGCCCCCCGCCCCACCGTGGTCCGAAGACAGGGTCATCGGCCCGTTGCGAGTGCCCGAGTCGCTGTTCAGCATCTACTTGCAGGAAGCGGACGAGCAGATGCGGGTGCTGGAGTCGGAATTGTCCGACTGGAGCGGCCCGGCCTCGCGCGCGCTGTCGGACCACGCCGTGGCCGCCGCCCATTCGCTGGCCGGCAACTCATCGACGGTGGGCTTCCAGGTCATGGCCGACCTGGCCCGGGCCCTGGAACACGCGCTGGCCGATGCCCAGACCTTCGGCACCCCTGGCCCCCAGTCGCTGCCCCTGTTCCCGCAAGCACTGCAGGAACTCCAGCGGCTGCTGCACCTGTTCGCCGCAGGCATCCTGGGCGAAAGCACGATCGATCTGGTCGCCGAATTCCGGAACTGGCGCACCCGCGCCCTGAACGCGGCGCAGACGGCCCCGGCCGTGGACAAGGTGGAAGCCCCCGTGCACCGGGTGCACAACGTCTCGCCGCCCCCGGTGGTGGACGCCGACGGCGACATCGAGCACCAGGACCAGATCGACGACGACCTGTTCCCGGTCTTCGAGGAGGAGGCCGACGAACTGCTGCCCCGGCTGGCCGAACAGATGGAGGCCTGGACCGAAACCCCGATGTCGGCGGAACCGGCCACGGCCTGCATGCGCACGCTGCACACCTTCAAGGGGTCGGCACGCCTGGCGGGCGCCATGCGCCTGGGGGAAATGGCCCACCGCCTGGAGTCGGCGATCACACGCGCCCTGACGACGCCGGAGGGGCGCGCTGCCGCGCTGGAAGACCTGCAACAGCGCTCGGACGCCCTGCGGTCGGCGTTCGAGGACCTTCGGCGCACCCAGTACAACGACGCCCCCGGCACGCAATACAGCGGGCTGCAGAACCCGGACAGCGTCATGGGGGCCTGGACGGCCGAACCCATCCTGCCAGTGGCGGTGGCAGTGCCGATGCTCGACACCGAGCCGGCTCCAGAACCCGACCCCTATGAGCCGTCAGAGTTCGGGCACCTGGCCGCCCTTCCGCAGCCGTCCGCTGGCGTGGACACCCAGACCGAGCCGGTCACCGACAGCGGCCGGGACTCCGCCATCGACTGGAGCCGTTTCACCGCGAAGGTGCTGGAGCCCGCCACCGAGCGCACGCCCATGGCGGTGCAACCCGTGCGAGTGCGCGCCTCGCTGCTCGACCGCCTGGTCAACCTGGCGGGAGAGGTCAGCATCACCCGCTCCCGCCTGGAGGTGGAGGTGGGGCAGATCCGCGGCTCGCTCGTCGACCTGACGGACAACCTGGAACGCCTGAACCGCCAGCTCCACGACATCACCCTGCAGGCCGACACGCAGCTCGCCACCCGCCAGGAAGCTGCGCGCGCCGCCGCCCAGGACTTCGACCCCCTGGAACTCGACCGCTACACCCGCCTGCAGGAGCTGACCCGCATGATGGCGGAGTCCGTCAACGACGTGGCCACCGTGCGCAGCGCCCTGCAGCGCACCCTGCAGACCACCGAAGACGAGCTGGCGGTCCAGGCCCGCTTGACGCGCGAGTTGCAGACCGATCTGTTGCGCACGCGCATGATCGAGTTCGAAAGCCTGTCCGACCGCCTCTACCGGGTGGTGCGCCAGGCCGCCAAGGAAACCGGCACGCAGGTGCGCTTCGACATCGTGGGCGGCTCGATCGAAGTCGATCGGGGTGTGCTGGACCGCATGACGCCGGCCTTCGAGCACCTGCTGCGCAACTGCGTGACCCACGGCATCGAGTCCCCCGCCGACCGCCAGGCCGCCGGCAAGGACCCGACCGGGTCCATCGTGGTGTCGCTGGAACAGGAAGGCAATGAGGTCACCGTTGAGGTCCGTGACGACGGCCGCGGCCTGGATCTGGCGCGCATTCGCGCGCGCGCCGTGGAAATGGGGCTGCTGGCGCCCGATGCCGAAGTCGGGGACAAGGAGTTGGCGCAGTTTGTCTTCGCCCCGGGCCTGTCCACCGTCACGGAAGTGACCGAGCTGGCCGGACGGGGCGTGGGCATGGACGTGGTGCGCTCCGACGTGCAGGCGCTGGGGGGCCGGGTGGAGACCCGCACCCAGGCCGGCCGGGGCACACGCTTCAAGCTGGTCATGCCGCTGACGACGGTCGTGACCCAAGTGGTCCTGCTGCGCACGGGACACCGCACGATCGCCGTGCCGTCCAATCTGGTGGAGCTGGTTCAACGCTCACCGACCTCGACCATCGAGCGCTGCTACGAGACCGGCACCTATCTGTATGGCGGGCTGAAACTGCCCTTCTACTGGCTGGGCGCCCTGCTGCACACCAGCGGCCGGGGGGCCGAGGTGGGCCGCACCCAGGCGGTGGTGGTGGTGCGATCCGCGCAGCAGCGGGTGGCGCTGCACGTCGACGAAGTGCTCGGCAGCCACGAAGTGGTGGTGAAGAACCTGGGGCCGCAGCTGTCCCGGGTGCCCTGTCTGGCGGGCATGACCCTGCTCGCGTCCGGCGCCGTCGCCCTGATCTACAACCCACTGGCCCTGGCCGCCGTGTACGGCGCCTCGGCGGCGCAGTGGATGCAACAGGCGGCCTCGGCGGCACAAGGCACCGGAGAATCGCTGTCCGTGGAGGTGATGCCGCCGGCTCCGCTGGTGCTGGTGGTCGACGATTCGCTGACGGTGCGCCGGGTCACCAAGCGATTGCTGGAGCGGGAGGGTTACCGGGTCAGCGTCGCCAAGGATGGCCTGGAAGCGCTGGAAGCCCTGACCGGCGAGCGCCCGGTGGTGGTGCTCTCGGACATCGAGATGCCGCGCATGGATGGTTTCGACCTGCTGCGCAACATCCGCGCGGACGCACACCTGTCTCAATTGCCCGTGATCATGATCACGTCGAGAATCGCACGGAAGCACCGGGAGATCGCCACGGAGCTCGGGGTCAACCACTACCTGGGCAAGCCCTACGACGAACAAGAATTGCTCGCCCTGATCCGGAGCTATGCAGCGCCGGCGTTTTCGCCTGAAATCGAAGTGGCTCCCTGAACCGTCCAGAAGTTGCATGACGCTGCATTCCGCCACCCCCCCAGACGCTGAGCCGACCCCGGTGAAACCGCTCGAACACGTCGCCGACATGACCCGCACGCGCGACCGCGACCTGGTCGACGCAACGCTGTTGTCGGCGCTGGTCGACCTGCTGCCCGTGGAGGCCGTGCTGCTCTGGCGGGTGCTCGGCGAGCCGGGCACCGCCCGGCAGTGGTTGCGCTGCGGTTCACAGTCGCGCGGAGATCTGGTGGCGCAGGTGGCGGGCCCGACCACCGCCTACGCCCCGGTCGCGATGCAGTCCTTGCCGGACCACATGGAGTGCTTCGAGCACGTGCGCGTCAAGCAGGTCCCGACCTTCGAAGGCTGCTGCGTGTTGCTGCCCATGGCCGGCGAAACCGAAGTCGAAGGCGTGATCGAGCTGCGGCTGCTGGCCCCGCTGGGCACCGAACAGCTGCGCATGGCGCAGACCGTCCTGCGCATCCATCGCAACTTCCTCAGCCTGCTCGACTACAGCGAACGCGACACACTCACCGGCCTGCTCAATCGCAAGAGCTTCGACGAGACGTTCATGCGCGCCACCGTGCGGGAAGCCGAGCGCCTGTATTCACCGGAAGAGCCCCCCGCGCAGGACGCGGATCGGCGTCAGGTCGTCCAGCGTCGCCACTGGATGGCGGTCATCGACATCGATCACTTCAAGCGGGTAAACGACACCTACGGCCACCTCATCGGAGACGAAGTGCTGGTGCTCGTGGCGCGCATCATGCGCAACCTGTTCCGCTACGACGACCGGCTGTACCGTTTCGGAGGCGAGGAATTCCTGGTCCTGCTGGCCGCGCCGGACGAAACGGCGGCCCAGTCCACCTTCGAGCGCCTGCGCCGGCAACTGGCTCAGTACCCCTTTCCCCAGGTGGGCCAGGTCACCGCGAGCATCGGCTTCACCGACGTGCGTCCGGGTGATACCCCTCAGGCGGCCTTCGAGCGCGCGGACCGCGCCGTGTACTACGGCAAGGAACATGGCCGAAACCAGGTGCAGTCTTACTCCGAACTGATTGCGCAGGGGCGCATGGCCGAGGCCGACAACGTCGGCGACGTCGAACTGTTCTGACCCGTCCCCCGGGCACCGGAGGGATCAGTGTCCCCGGGCCCCGTGCTCCGGATCGGCGGACTTGAGCACACCGTAGCGCTGCAGGGTCTGCTCTCGGGCCTGCGCATGGTCCACGACCGGGCGGGGATAGTCCCGGCCCAGCACCAGGCCCGCCGCCGCCAGCTCCAGTTCGGGGGCTTCCCACGGGGCGTGAATGCTCTCGTCGCTCAAGGCAGCCAACTCCGGCAGGTAACGCCGGATGAAACGCCCGTGCGGATCGAACTTGCGGCTCTGCGTGACGGGATTGAAGATCCGGAACCAGGGCTGCGCGTCACACCCGGTGGATGCGGCCCACTGCCACCCCCCGTTGTTCGCCGCCAGATCGAAGTCGTTGAGCTGCAGTGCGAACCACGCCTCACCACGCCGCCAGTCGAGGCCCAAGTCTTTGGTGAGAAAACTGGCCGCCACCATGCGCAGGCGGTTGTGCATGTAGCCGGTCTGGCGCAACTGCCGCATGGCGGCGTCCACCAGCGGATAACCGGTGCGCCCCTCGCACCAGGCGTCGAACCAAGCGTCGGCGTGTTTGCCGTGGGCCCAGCGCACAGCCTCGTACTCCCGCCGATAGGCGTGGCCCACCACCCGCGGATGGTGGTGGAGGATCTGGAAATAGAAGTCCCGCCAGACCAGCTCAGACAACCACACCGCGGCCCCCGGAGAGCCCGCCACCATGCGGTCGTGGGCCAGCCGGGCCAAGCGGCGGATGCTCACGGTGCCAAACCGGAGGTGCACGCTCAGGTAACTGGGCCCCTTCACCGCGGGGTAGTCGCGGGTCTGGTCGTAGTCGTCGATGCGTTCAAGAAAATCCAGCAACAGGTGCTCGCCGCCACTCTCGCCCGGGTGCAGGCGCGGACCCATGTCCGTGGGCACAAATCCCAGATCGGTCAGCGTGTGCACCTCCCGGTCCAGATCGGGCGGCACCGGCGCCAGGCCGTGCAGATGGCGCTCCACCGGATAGCTGCTCAGGAAAAACGGGGTGATCTTCGCCAGCCAGGCCTTGCGGTAGGGCGTGAAGACCCCGTAGGGGGCCTCGGCACCGGTGAGCACCTCGTTCATCTCGAAGATGACCTGGTCCTTGTGCTGGTGAAAGCCCACCCCCAGCGACGCGAGATGCCCTCGAACCTGCGCGTCCCGCTCGATCGCTTCCGGCTCGTAGTCCCGGGCCGCATGAACGGCCTGCACGTGCAGGGCCTCGGCCAGGGCCGGGATCTCGTGGCGCGGATCACCGTGGCGCACGATCAGACCGCCGCCCCGCTCACGCAGGCGCCGGTCCAGCTCCACGACGCTGGCCTGGATGAACTCCACCCGCCGGTCGGCCGCAGGCAGGCCGTCCAGAATCGTCGTGTCGAACACGAAGGCACACCACACCCGGCGCGCCAAGCACAACGCGCGGTACAGCGCAGCCGAGTCGTGAAGCCTCAAGTCACGACGCAGCCAGACGAGGGCCGCGTCCACCGGTTCGATCCTGTGGGCCTTGTGATGCATGGGCGCAAGTGTCGGCGATGGCTACAATTTGGTCCATGTCCGAGCCCGGCACCATCAACCTGACCAACCAGTTCCTCATCGCCATGCCCGGCATGGCCGACGACTCGTTTGCCGGCTCTGTGGTGTACCTGTGCGAGCACACCGAGCGCGGTGCGCTGGGCCTGGTCATCAACAAACCGATCGACATCACGGTGCGCAACCTGTTCGAGCGGGTGGAACTGCCGCTGGACCGCGAAGATCTGGCCACCCTGCCCGTCTACTACGGGGGCCCGGTCCAGACCGAGCGCGGCTTCGTGCTTCACGACCCGCTGACCGATGACGGCCGACGCTTCACCTCCACCCTCACGGTGCCGGGGGGCCTCGTCATGACCACCAGCCGGGACGTCCTCGAAGCCCTGTCCAACGGCGACGGCCCCCGGCGCGTGCTCATCACGCTCGGCTACTCCGGCTGGGGCGCTGGGCAGCTGGAAGACGAACTGTCACGCAACGGCTGGCTCACCGTGGATGCCGACCCCGGCATCATCTTCGACACCCCCGTGGAGTTGCGTTACCAGCGGGCCCTGTCGCTGCTGGGCATCCACCCGGGCATGCTCTCGCAAGAGGCCGGTCACGCATGACCTCGCCGGCACCGACTCCGCCCGCTCCCTCTGCGCCCGCGCCGCGCCCACCCCAGACTTTTCTCGCTTTCGACTTCGGTCGCAAACGCACCGGGGTGGCCTCCGGCAACGCGGCCCTGCGCATGGCCACCCCGCTGACCACCGTCAAGGCGGAAGGCGACGCCCGCTTCGAGCCCATCGGCAAGCTGATCAAGGAGTGGCAGCCGGATGCACTGGTCATCGGCGTGCCTTTCCACCCGGACGGGGCCGAGCACGAGAACACCCGGCTGGCCCGCAAGTTCGGCCGCCAGCTCCACGGACGCTTCCGCCTGCCCGTCTTCGAAGTGGACGAGCGCTACTCCACCACCGAAGTCCAGTCGATGGGCGCACGCGATGCCGACGCGGCCGCCGCCGCCCTGCTGCTGGAACAGTATTTCCACGAACAAGATCGCAAGGAGACTCCATGAGTCTGGAACTGGACGCCGAAGCGCTCTACACCGAGCTGCTGGCCGGCGTGAAACGCCTGCTCACCCCCGATACGCTGCTCGTGGGCGTCTGGTCAGGCGGCGCCTGGCTCGCCGAGCGCCTGCAAAAAGACCTCGGTCTGAGCAACCCCTTCGGTGTGATCTCCAGCACCATGCACCGCGACGACTTCGGCTCGCGCGGACTGGGTTCGGGCAAGGACGCCACGCACCTGCCCTTCTCGATCGACGGCCAGCCCGTGCTGCTGATCGACGACGTGCTCTACACCGGCCGCACGATCCGCGCCGTGATCAACGAACTGTTCGACTTCGGCCGACCGGCCTCGGTCACGCTGGCGGTGCTCGTGGACCGCGGTGGACGCCAGCTGCCGATCGAAGCGGCCTACACGGCGTCCAAGGTGGCCCTGCCCGCACACCAACTGCTGTCCCTCTCGCGCGACGAGGCCGGTCAGTTCGGCTTCACCGTCCAGGAGAAGAACTGAATGCTGTCCAAACGCAACCCCCAGCTCAACAAGAACGGCGAGCTGATCCACCTGCTGTCCACCGAAGGCCTGCCCCGCGCGGTGCTCACGCAGATCCTCGACACCGCCGGCACCTTCCTCTCGGTCAGTGACCGCGAGGTCAAGAAGGTGCCGCTGCTGCGCGGCAAGAGCGTGTTCAACTTGTTCTTCGAGAACAGCACGCGCACCCGCACCACCTTCGAGATCGCCGCCAAGCGCCTGAGTGCAGACGTCATCAACCTCGACATCGCGCGCAGCTCCGCCGCCAAGGGCGAAAGCCTGCTCGACACCATCGCCAACCTGTCGGCCATGCACGCCGACATGTTCGTGGTGCGCCACAGCGAGTCGGGCGCGCCCTACCTGATCGCCCAGCACTGCGCGCCGCACGTGCACGTGGTCAACGCCGGTGACGGCCGCCACGCCCACCCGACGCAAGGCCTGCTGGACATGTACACGATCCGGCACTACAAGAAGGACTTCACCCAGCTGCGCGTGGCCATCGTCGGCGACATCGTGCACTCGCGGGTGGCGCGCTCGGACATCCACGCCCTGACCACGCTGGGCGTGCCCGAGATCCGCGCGGTGGGTCCCAAGACCCTGGTGCCGGGCGACCTGCGCGACATGGGCGTACACGTCTACCACGACATGAAGGAAGGCATCCGCGACTGCGACGTCGTGATCATGCTGCGCCTGCAGAACGAGCGCATGAGCGGCGCGATGCTGCCCAGCGCCGGCGAGTACTTCA
>CAYYCN010000068.1:0-16705 GCA_964470355.1 uncultured Sphaerotilus sp. | reverse complement strand
AGGTGGCCGAGGTCGAGGCGATGTCCGAGAAGGACCTCAGCAAGCGCATCAAGCAACTGGAAAAGCAGATGCTGGAGCATGCCCGCAATCTGGAGTTCGAGCAGGCGGCGCGCATCCGCGACCAACTGGCGCATCTGCGGGAGCAGGCGTTCGGGGCCAGCGCCGGCGCCGATGCCCAGGTGTCCGTCCGGGGAAAATGAGTGGAGGGCGCCGTGATGGCGGTGCCGCCCCAAACAGGAGATTTCATGGCTCAACCGTCGAACGCCCCCCAGCCTTTGCGCCTGTTGATGGTCTGCACAGGCAACATCTGCAGGTCTCCCACGGCGGAAGGGGTGTTGCGCCATCGGGTGCAGGCCGCTGGGCTTTCCCAGCGGGTGCACATCGATTCGGCGGGCACCAAGGCCTGGCACACGGCCAACCCGCCGGATCCGCGCAGCATCGCTCATGCTGGACACCGGGGATACGACCTCACCATGCTGCGCGCGCGACGGATCGTGGACGAAGACTTTGTCGCGTTTGACCTGATTCTGGCGATGGACAACGAGCACGTGTCCTATTTGTCGCAGGTTTGCCCGCCGCTGCACCAGCACAAGATCCGGCGCCTGATGGAGTTTGCGCCCGGCGCCCCGGCCAGCATCGTGCCCGATCCGTACTACGGTGGCGCGGCCGGTTTTGAACATGTGCTCGATCTGGTTGAACTGGCGTGCGATGGGCTGGTCAGAGACTTGCAGGTGCGTCTGTCAGACGCCGACAGCGCGGCGCACGCCCAAAAGGGAATTCCTCTATAATCGAGTAAAACACTCGGATAAGGTCGGAAGGTCTCGCGGGTGTGCTGACGCGGTGTTCGGAACGGGACGCCTCGGGAGCCAGTTGAAGGAGTAAACACATGCGTTTGACGACCAAAGGACGGTTCGCCGTCACCGCCATGATCGATTTGGCGTTGCGGGAGCACAGTGGTCCTGTCGCCCTGGCTGCGATCAGCAGCCGGCAGCAGATCTCGTTGTCCTATCTGGAGCAGTTGTTCGGCAAGCTGCGTCGGCAGGAGCTGGTGGAAAGCACACGGGGCCCGGGCGGCGGATATTCGCTCGGACGCAAGGCCGAAGACATCACCGTGGCCGACATCATCGTTGCGGTGGACGAGGCCATTGACGCCACCGGCTGCGGCGGCACCGGCAGTTGCATGGGGGAAGAATCCGGTCGTTGCATGACGCACGACCTGTGGTCCAGCCTCAATGCCAAGATGCTCGAATACCTCAATTCGATCTCGCTCAAGAGTCTGGTCGACGACCAGATCTCCCGTGGGGTGTCGGTGGAGGAGGCGCCCATCAAGCGCGCCATTTCCAGTCAGCCCGTGGTGAAGCCGATCAAGGTGACGGCACCGAATTCGGTGTTTGCGCTGGGGTCGACGCTGACCAAGTAAGTTGTTCTGGCGGTCGGTGACGGTCGCCCCACTGGCGGCCTCGGACGGTTCGCCTTGAGAGTTAGCTCATGGATATCACGCCTCATTTCCCGATTTACCTGGACTATGGTGCAACGACGCCGGTCGACCCGCGCGTCGTGGACGCCATGATCCCCTGGCTGCGCGAGCACTTCGGCAATCCGGCCTCGCGCAGTCACGCCTGGGGCTGGGAAGCTGAAGAAGCCGTCGAAAAGGCGCGTGTCCAGGTGGCTGACCTGATCGGTGCCGACCCACGCGAGATCGTCTGGACCTCTGGCGCGACCGAATCCAACAACCTGGCCCTCAAGGGCGCGGCCCATTTCTATCAAGGCAAGGGCAAGCACCTCATCACGGTCAAGACCGAGCACAAGGCTGTGCTTGACACCATGCGAGAGCTGGAGCGCCAGGGCTTCGAGGTGACCTACCTGGATGTGATGCCCGACGGCCTGCTGGATTTCGAGGCCTTCAAGGCCGCGATCCGTCCGGACACCATCCTGGCCTCGGTCATGTTCGTGAACAACGAGATCGGCGTGATCCAGGATGTGGTCGCGCTGGGCAACCTGTGCCGCGAGCACGGCGTGATCTTCCACGTCGATGCAGCCCAGGCCACGGGCAAGGTCGAGATCAACCTGGCCGAACTGCCCATCGACCTGATGAGCCTGGCCTCGCACAAGAGCTATGGCCCCAAGGGCATCGGTGCGCTGTACGTGCGCCGCAAGCCGCGCATCCGCCTGGAAGCCCAGATGCACGGCGGCGGCCACGAGCGCGGCATGCGCTCGGGCACGCTGCCCACGCACCAGATCGTCGGCATGGGCGAAGCCTTCCGCATCGCCAAGGAAGAAATGGCGACCGAGCATGTGCGCATCCAGGCGCTGCACGACCGCCTCGTGAAGGGCCTGTCGTCCATCGAGCAGACTTTCATCAACGGCGACCTGACGCGGCGTGTGCCCCACAACCTGAACATCTCGTTCAACTTCGTGGAAGGTGAATCGCTGATCATGGGCGTGAAGGGCTTGGCGGTGTCGTCGGGCTCGGCCTGCACGTCGGCCAGTCTGGAGCCGAGCTACGTGCTGCGCGCCCTGGGCCGCAGCGACGAGTTGGCGCATTCCAGCCTGCGCATGACGATCGGCCGTTTCACGACGGAAGAGGAAATCGATTACGCGGTCACCGTGCTCCAGGAGCGCGTGGCCAAGCTGCGCGAACTGTCCCCGCTGTGGGACATGTACAAGGACGGCATCGATCTGAGCACCATCCAGTGGAGCGCTCACTGAGCCGCCCAGGAGAATCACCATGGCATACAGCGAAAAGGTCATTGACCACTACGAAAACCCCCGCAACGTCGGCGCCTTCGACAAGGAAGACGAGGACGTGGGCACGGGCATGGTCGGCGCACCGGCCTGCGGCGACGTGATGAAGCTGCAGATCAAGGTCGATCCGGCCACGGGCCGCATCGAGGACGCGCGCTTCAAGACCTACGGCTGCGGCTCGGCGATTGCGTCGAGCTCGCTGGTCACCGAGTGGGTCAAGGGCAAGACGCTCGACGAGGCCCTGACGATCAAGAACACCCAGATCGCCGAAGAGCTCGCGCTGCCGCCGGTCAAGATCCACTGCTCGATCCTGGCCGAGGACGCGATCAAGGCTGCCGTCGACGACTACAAGGCCCGTCATGCTGACTGACGCCTCCAGCGGCGCCGCCGCCGAGGCGGACAGCGCCTGCAACGTCGAGCGCGGCGAACTGGCGGCGCCCATCGAGGCGCTGGAGCGGCTGTCGGGCATGTCCGTGACGATGACCGAGGCCGCTGCGCGCCATGTGACGCGCTACCTCGGCCGTCGCGGCAAGGGCGTGGGTGTGCGCCTGGGCGTGAAGACCACCGGCTGTTCCGGCCTGGCCTACAAGCTGGAATACGCCGACGAGATCGCCCCCGAGGACCATGTCTTCGAGAGCCACGGCGTCAAGGTGCTGATCGATCCCAAGAGCCTGCCCTACCTGGACGGCACCGAGCTGGACTTCGTGCGCGAAGGCCTGAACGAAGGCTTCAAATTCCACAACCCGCGCGAGAAGGATCGCTGCGGATGTGGCGAGTCCTTCCGGATCTGACGGCTTTTGTCGTGGGGGCCTGACGGCGCCTTCGGGCGGCGACAATGGGGCCGCTCCGGCGCATCCTGTCTGGCGCCGGACATGAACGGGTGACGACGCGACATCGGCGGCATTGGAATTGCAACCGAAGTTGGCGTCTGGAACCCGATCCCCTCTAGCCCCATGAACCTCACCGACTCCGATTTCGACCTGTTCGGCCTGCCTGTGCGTTTTGTGCAGGACCGCGCCGCCATCGATGCGCGCTGGAAAGCGCTGCAGACCGAGGTCCATCCCGACCGTTTTGCCGCCGAGGGCGCCGCCGCCCAGCGCGTGGCCATGCAATGGGCCATCCGGGTCAACGAGGCCTACCAGCGCCTCAAGGACCCGCTCAAGCGCGCCGCCTACCTGTGCGAGCTGAAGGGCGCTGCGGTCAACGCCGAGAACAACACGGCCATGCCCGCCGCCTTCCTGATGCAGCAGATGGAATGGCGCGAAGAGCTGGACGGCGCCAGGACCCTGGCCGCCGTGGAGCGCCTGGCCGATCAGGTCGCTGCGCGCCAGAAGCAGATGATCGATGGCTTGGCCGTCGTGATGGATGAAAAGCAGGACTGGCCCGCCGCCGCCGGGCAGGTGCGGGCCCTGATGTTCGTCGACCGGTTCTCGGCCGACGTCGACCGGCGCCTGGACGCGCTGGACCCTTGAAGTTTTCCCATGGCACTCCTTCAGATCTCCGAACCGGGGCAATCGCCCGACCCGCACCAGCGCCGCATCGCGGTGGGCATCGACCTGGGCACGACCCACTCGCTGGTGGCCGCCGTGCGCCACGGGGTGGCCGAATGCCTGCCGGACGATGACAGGCGGGTGATCCTGCCCTCGGCCGTGCAGTACCTGCCGGGCGGCAAGCGGCGCATTGGTGCCGAAGCGCTGGCTGCTCAGTCGGACGATCCGGCCAACACGCTGGTGTCGATCAAGCGCCTGATGGGGCGCGGGCTGAAGGATGTGCAGGGGCAAGGTCAGTGGCCTTACCGGTTCGTCGACGCGCCAGGCATGGTGCGCATCGAGACCGTGGGCGGGGAGAAATCGCCCGTCGAGGTCTCGGCTGAAATTCTGGCCACGCTGCGCCAGCGTGCCGAGGACAGTTTTGATGCCGACCTGTACGGTGCGGTCATCACCGTGCCGGCCTATTTCGACGACGCCCAGCGTCAGGCGACCAAGGATGCGGCCGAGCTGGCCGGCCTGAACGTGCTGCGCCTGATCAGCGAGCCGACGGCGGCGGCCATCGCCTATGGGCTGGACAACGCCTCCGAAGGGCTCTACGCCGTGTTCGATCTGGGCGGCGGCACCTTCGACATCTCGGTGCTGCGTCTGGCGCGGGGCGTGTTCGAGGTGGTGGCCGTGGGCGGCGACTCTGCCCTCGGTGGCGACGATTACGACCTGGCCTTGGCGCGCTGGGTGCTGAAGCGCGCCACCGACCGCGATCTGGACACTTGCTCGCCCGGTGAACGTCGCCGACTGCAGGTGCAGGCGAGGGCGGTCAAGGAAGCTCTGACCGATGCAGGCTGCGTGTCTGTGTCCTTCACGCTGGATGACGGCACCGCCGTGCAGTTGCCGGTTCTGCGCACCGATTTCGAGGCGGCCACCGAAGCGCTGACCGCGCGCACCGTTTCGCTGATGAAGCGCGTGCTGCGCGACGCGAAGATCGGTTCGGACGAACTGAAGGGCACGGTCATGGTCGGCGGATCGACCCGCATGCCCGCTGTGCGTGCCGCCGTCGAAGCCCTGACCGGCCAGGCCCCGCTGGTCAACCTGAACCCCGACGAGGTCGTGGCGCTGGGGGCCGCCATCCAGGCCAATGCCTTGGCGGGCAACTCCGCCGACGGCGAGCTGTTGCTGCTGGACGTGATCCCGCTGTCGCTGGGTCTGGAAACCATGGGTGGACTGGTGGAGCGCGTGATCGAGCGCAACTCGACCATTCCCACCGCCAAGGCCCAGGATTTCACCACCTTCAAGGACGGCCAGACGGCCATGGCCATCCACGTCGTGCAGGGCGAGCGTGAGCTGGTGAGCGACTGCCGCTCTCTGGCGCGCTTCGAGCTGCGCGGCATTCCGCCGATGGTGGCGGGGGCGGCGCGCATCCGCGTGGCGTTCCAGGTGGATGCCGATGGCCTGCTGTCGGTGTCGGCGCAGGAGCTGACGTCGGGCGTGCAGGCGTCCATCGCCGTCAAGCCCAGCTACGGCCTGGCCGAGGACGAGATCGCCCATATGCTGCGTTCTGGCTTCGTCAATGCCGAGGCCGACATGCATCGCCGGGCCTTGACGGAAGCGCGGGTGGAGGCCGAGCGCCTCACGCTGGCCACCGAAGCCGCCCTGCAGGCCGACGGTGACCTGCTCGACGGTGACGAGCGCGGCACCATCGAAACCCTGCTGGCGCGCCTGTCGGCCGCCGCCGGGCGCGAGGACGTGCGCGCCATCGAAGACGCCACGAAACACCTCACCGACGGCACCGAAGCCTTTGCCGCAGCCCGAATGAACCGGGGCATCCGCCAGGCCCTGACCGGCCGCAAGCTCGACGACGTCTGATAAACCGCACCATGCCCACGATCAAGATCCTCCCGAACGCCCAGTACTGCCCCGAAGGGCGCTCGCTGGATGTCACCCCTGGCACCTCGATCTGCGAGGCCCTGCTGGAAAACGGCATCGCCATCGAGCACGCCTGCGAGATGAGCTGCGCCTGCACCACCTGCCACGTCATCGTGCGCGAGGGCTTCAACTCGCTGAACCCGTCGGAAGAAACCGAGGACGATCTGTTGGACCGCGCCTGGGGCCTGCAACCGCAGTCGCGCCTGAGCTGCCAGGCCATCGTGGCCCGCCAGGACCTGACCATCGAGATTCCGAAGTACACGATCAACCACGCCCGCGAACACTGAGCGGACACAGGGCCTCTGTGCCCCCGCGCCTCTGTTCCCGAGCCTGAGTCCACCATGCGCCAACTTTTTCTCGACACCGAAACCACCGGCCTGAGCGCCGACCAGGGCGATCGGGTCATCGAACTCGGCTGTGTCGAGTTCTTCAACCGGCGGCCGACCGGGAACAACCTGCACTTCTACTTCAACCCTGAGCGCTCCAGCCACGAGGATGCGGTCCGGGTGCACGGCCTGACCGATGCCTTCCTGGCCGACAAGCCCAAGTTTGCCGAGAAGTCGCAGGAGATCATCGAGTACCTGAAGGGTGCGCAGATCGTCATCCACAACGCCGCGTTCGACGTGGGTTTCCTGGATGCCGAGTTCCGCCGCCTGAACCTGGGCCGGTTTGCCGACCACGTCGATGGGGTGCTCGACACGCTGGTCATGGCGCGCGAGATGTACCCGGGCAAGGCGAACTCGCTGGATGCGCTGTGCCGCCGCCTGGAGGTCGACAACACCAACCGGACCTTGCACGGTGCCTTGCTGGACGCGGGGCTGTTGGCCGAGGTCTACATCCGCATGACGCGGGGGCAGGATGCCCTGGTGATCGATGCGGAAGACGAGGTGTCGGAGGGTGGCGACAACCCGTCGGTGGACCTGAGTCTCAATCTCGCCGACTTTGATCTGCCCATCGTGGTTTGCACCGAC
Organism: uncultured Sphaerotilus sp.; assembly: GCA_964470355.1. Lineage (GTDB taxonomy): Bacteria > Pseudomonadota > Gammaproteobacteria > Burkholderiales > Burkholderiaceae_C > Sphaerotilus. The sequence continues at coordinate 9,579 of CAYYCN010000068.1, read as the reverse complement.
GAAGAGCGCTCGGCCCACGAGGCGGTCCTGGCCGATCTGGACAAGGCCAGCGGTGGAAAAACAATTTGGAAGAAAGTGCTTGCGTCCGTTTGATTTGATGCCATAATAGTGTTCTTCGCAGCGCAAACGACACGGCGCAGCGACCCGAACAAGGGAAACCAAATTCGGGCGGTTAGCTCAGCGGTAGAGCACTGCCTTCACACGGCAGGGGTCGCAGGTTCGAACCCTGCACCGCCCACCAACGAAATCAAGGACTTAGCGGAAACGCTAGGTCCTTTTTTCTTGCTGGTACGGAAAAAGTACGGAAACATGGGTTTTGGACGGGGTCGCTTGAGCCCCTTCCAGAATCGACAAGACCCGCCGAAGCGAGCCATTGAAGGTGGCAGCAAGCCCGGCCCTGAGGCCATGGAATTCGTGACACTCGATGGAAAGCGGGTCTTCCGGGTCTACTGACTCCCGTCATCCAGCGATGTATGGGGCTTCACGGCGACGGCCCTTGATCGGATATCTTGCACCGGTCCGCCGGACCTTGAGGGAATCTCCAGGCTCGGCGCCCCAATGTTCATCGTCCTGGGGCCGCTGACGGGCAGTTCGGCGGTGGTGGAAGAACTCCCGATTCACCCGCAAGTGCCTGGGCGTCTAGCCACTCCGGGCAATCGCCGAACACCCGAACCTCCCTGAGGCCCACCATGGGCCTTTGCCCCGGCGTCGAAAGGCCCCGGGGCTTTTTCACGTGCGCCTGTCGGCTGCTCCATTTCTCGACCTCCGCGTTTGAACCGTCGAAGTTCAGTCGGCCAGAAATGACAAAGACCCGCCGAAGTGAGCCGTCCTGTCGATGCGGGTGGCCCCCCGGTGTCTACCCTCGGAGATGCCCAAGGTGAACGTGGTGGCCATCTCCCCATGGAACCGTCCATGGGGCGCGTCAACGGATCGTTCTGATCTACGCCCACCAGGGGTGCAACACCCGAGGGCGGAGGGGGCACAGCGCGATGGCCGGACCCCTTCCTGTTAGGCCTGCCGGGGACACTAGACGCCCGGCAGCTTTCGCACACGGAGGTGGTTCTCGTGTGGCCGACCGCGTGACGGTCGGCAACCCCTCGAAGGGACGCACAAGAACTTTTCCCGAGGCAACCTTTTGCAACGGTCCACTCGACCACTTCATGTCGCCCACCACGCTTCCAAGAGGCGGTGTTTTGCGGTGGTCCACCCAGCTCATTCAATTCGCCTCCCGACTCTTCGCGTGTCGGTGCCCTCGGTTTTTTTAATGGAAATGGCATGCCAATACGCACAGCAAGAGCACTGCAATTGCACGGGGCAGGCCTATTTGGCGTGTTTCCACATGCCGTCTTGAAAACCGTCATGACCCAAACCGTCATGGCCCAACGGGCGCGGAGTTGAGCCTGCTGGCGCTGATTCCATGTACACAGCTTTTCGACCGTTCGACACCTGCTTTGGCTCGCTCCGGATGCGGCCTCAGAACCGGCTCAGACCCATCCCTGAGGGCGTGGCTCGGGAACTCGGGCGGCACCTGCTCCGGCAGTCCTTCGGGCTGGGTTTGCGCCTCGCTCGGGCATCCTGGCCTTCAGCGCCAGCAGGGCAGCGTTCTCTCTCCCTGCGGTTCAACGCCCAGGCCTTTGCCGCCTTCCGGGCTGGATTCCTACCCGGCGACGCCCCAAGCATCCGGGCCTTGCTTACCGTCGGCGAGCCCATTCGGATTTCAAATCGAACCAAGGCGCCCATTGGCCGGCGTGCTCGCTCAGTGCTGCGGCACCATCTTGGCTAGAACGGCGGCCTCTACTTCCGCGTCCAGGCGGGCGGCCAGCTCCGCAGCAAGCTTGACCAACTTCGACGGCACGACCTCTTGGACGGCGTCCAGCAGCGCGGCCAGCTCCCCCGAGAGGCGGATGGCTTCGTCAAGATGCAGGTCCATGTCGGTCAGGGCAGCGGCGATCACGGTAGCTTCGGCGGTGGCGTTCATGGCGTCTTCAATATTGGTGTTGCGATGGCCAATACTCCCCAATGACTGGCAAAGCACGCAACGTGACCAATGGACGTGTCCCGAGCATGCGCAGCACCTGCGGCCAGCATGCGCGACCGACTTCCTTCCGACTTCCGACGGAAGTCCAGCGGAATGCATAGATCACGGCGCGTTGACCAGAGCGGTGGCCTCATCCAGAATCGGCGCGTCGGCCCCTCGGGAGCCCATAAGCACGGCAGGCGCTTGATCGTCGAGACCGGAGTTGGGCGAACATGGGGCCGATGCCTATGTGCGCTCGCCCCATTCCCCGGGGCGCGCGGCCAGGGCCATTTGCCGAAGCCGGGAACTTGGTTGCGTATCCCTGCTGTGCGATCCGCCGGTCGTCCGCATGCTCCCTGCTGGTTGAGATGCTGCCCCCGTGAATCCGGGGGAGGGTGGTCAGCCGCCCCAGCCTCTGATGCTCCGGAAACGACGTGTGCAATTGTGCGGTCCCCGATCCCTTGAGTCACGGGCTCGCGCTGAACCACTTCAATCGGCTCTGTCGCGGCGAGTTGATCTGCACCGGTGGCATCTCTGCTGCCGGCGAGGCGGACACTGAGAGGCTGGCCACGGATGGCGAGGCATGGATGGTTGGAATCCCGATGGAGACGGACTGTGCCAGACGCGTGGATGCGAATGTCATCACGGACGCAACCGAAGGCACGGACACCGAAGCAGTGGCCGAATCGGTCGAAGTCGCCACCGTCGGTGTCGGGTTCCGCTTGTACTCGCGGTTGTAGTTGGCGGCCAGCTCTTCGGCGGTGAAGGCCCGGCGCCCGGCGGCGGGTGCCTTGCTTGTCTGTGCGGACCGTCCAGCCGGGGAAACGGCCGACTTCGTCGGTGTCGACTGAGCCGCGCTTCCGGTCGCCGCCGTCTTCGTGGTCCCATGTGGCGAAGTGCTGGTAGTCGCCACAGGTGCGGGTGTTTCGATCTCAGTCACCGTAAACAGCCGCGCCTTTCCCTCATTCGCCAGAGCGAGCGTGCCAGCCCCGACCTTGTCGCCCTCGTTGCGACGGCTCAGTGACGGGTTGTCACATTTCGCCGCGTATTCATCGGATTGAGGGAGGCTGTCTGAAAGAATCGAACGTAAAGTGCCTCCTTATTCCATTTACTAGTTGCCTCGGTAGTGCCCTGGGAGGAACGGGGGCGATCGAAGTCAATCCACGGAGCGCAGAACTCCGATTGAGCCATGTCCAATCCCTTCTTCGAGAAGCCGATCCTGAACTCGCCGTACGAGTACCCTGGACGGCACTGGGAGCTTGACCCGTCTGGGCAGCCCACACAACAAATCATCGATCGACGGCGAAGCGCCGAATTCATCACGCCCATTCCGAAGGCGAAGAAGCAAAGGGGCGGGGGCAAGCAGTCGAATCTGTTGTTCGACGAAGGTCTGTCAACGCAGAAGCAGGCCTACGACCACACGGCCGTCATCAACTCGGTGCGGCATGAGGTGGACAAGTGGCGAGCGCTTCCCAACCCTGCCGACTGGAAAGTGACGCCCGAAACGGCGCGACTGCTTCAGCACTGGAGGCACCACGCTTTCAGCAGCATTCGTCCATTCTTCTGTCAGGTAGAGGCGGCCGAGACAGCGATCTGGCTCACGGAGGTTGCGCCGCAGATCGGTAAGCTGGGGCAGACCTTTCTGGACCACCTCGCCAGTGCCAATCACGACGCCAATCCGGAGCTGATGCGTCTGGCGTTGAAGCTTGCCACCGGCGCGGGCAAGACCACCGTCATGGCCATGCTGATTGCATGGCAGACCGTCAATGCCGTGCGACGGCCCACCAGCAAGAAGTTCACCCGAGGCTTTTTGCTCGTGGCCCCGGGCCTGACCATCAAAGATCGCCTGCGCGTTCTGCATCCCAACGATCCGGACAGCTATTACAAGGATCGCGAACTGGTGCCCAGCGACATGCTGGAGGATCTGAACCGCGCCAAGATCGTCATCACCAACTATCACGCGTTCAAGCTGCGCGAACGCATTGAGCTGTCCAAGGGTGGACGCCGACTTCTGCAGGGCCGCGAAGGCATGGCCCTCGACACGCTGGAAACCGAAGGGCAGATGCTGCAGCGCGTCATGCCGGACTTGATGGGCTTGTCGAACATCCTGGTCATCAATGACGAAGCGCACCACTGCTATCGTGAAAAGCCGGACGCGGAAGCCGATGGCGCGGCCGAGGCTCTGAAGGGGGACGAAAAGAAGGAAGCCGAGGAAAACAACGAGGCGGCCCGGCTGTGGATCTCGGGCCTGGAAGCGGTGAACCGCAAACTGGGCTTGGCACGGGTGATCGACCTCTCGGCCACACCGTTCTTCCTGGCAGGTTCGGGCTACGCCGAAGGCACGCTGTTCCCCTGGACGATGAGCGACTTCTCGTTGATGGATGCCATTGAATGCGGCATCGTCAAGCTGCCGCGTGTGCCAGTGGCCGACAACATTCCCGGCGGCGAGATGCCGAAGTTTCGCAACCTGTGGGAGCACATCCGCGCCCGCATGCCGAAAAAGGGGCGTGGTGCAGGCAAGGCACTGGACCCACTCAGCCTGCCGGTGGAGTTGCAAACCGCTCTTGAAGCGCTGTACGGTCACTACGTCAAGACCTTCGACCTCTGGAAGTCAGAAGGCATCCGCGTGCCACCCTGCTTCATCGTGGTGTGCAATAACACGGCCACGTCCAAGCTGGTCTACGACTACATCTCCGGATTTCTGCGCACGAACGACGACGGCAGCGCGACCCCGGTTCCTGGTCGCTTGGAGCTGTTCCGGAACTTCGACGAGCACGGCACACCTCTTGGCCGGCCTCGCACGCTGCTGATCGACAGCGAACAACTGGAATCCGGCGAAGCCCTGGACGACAGCTTTCGCGCCGCAGCGGGTGCCGAAATCGAGCAGTTCAAGCAGGAAGCGCTGGAGCGTGGCGGCGTACTGGCCGACGAAATCCGCTCCGGCAAGGGATTCGACGATGCCCGCTTGCTGCGCGAAGTGATGAACACCGTCGGCAAGCACGGCAAGCTGGGCGACTCCATCCGTTGCGTGGTGTCGGTGTCCATGTTGACCGAGGGCTGGGACGCCAACACGGTGACCCATGTGCTCGGCGTGCGCGCATTCGGCACCCAGTTGCTGTGTGAACAGGTCATCGGCCGCGCGCTGCGTCGCCAGTCCTATGACCTCAATGAAGGCCGCTTCAACGTCGAATATGCCGACGTGTTGGGCATCCCGTTTGACTTCACGGCCAAGCCGGTCGTGGTCAAGCCTGTGCCGCCGCGCGAAACCGTGCAGGTCAAGGCTCTGCGGGAGCGGGAGGCGTTGGAGATCCAATTCCCTCGCGTGCAGGGCTATCGGGTCGAACTGCCAGAGGAGCGACTCACAGCCGAGTTCACCGCTGACTCCGAGCTGGTGCTCACCCCCGATCTGATTGGCCCCTCCATCACGCAGAACGCCGGCATCATCGGCGAGACGGTGGATCTGAGCCTGGAGCATCTCGACAAGATGCGTCACTCCACGCTGCTGATGCATCTGACCAAGCGACTGCTCTACAGCAAGTGGCGTGATCCGGGCGAAGAGGCCAAGCTGCACCTGTTCGGCCAGCTCAAGCGCATCACCAAGGAGTGGCTGGACCAGTGTCTGGTCTGCAAGGGTGAAACCTATCCCGCCCTGCTGATGTACCAGGAACTGGCCGACATGGCCTGCGAGCGCATCACGGCTGCCATCACTCGGGCCGAGCACGGGAAGCGCCCCATCAAGGCGGTGCTGGACCCGTACAACGCCATCGGCTCCACCGCCCACGTCAATTTCAACACCTCCAAGACCGAGCGTTGGGAAACGGCTGCTGACCGTTGCCACTTGAACTGGGTCATCCGGGACAGCGACTGGGAATCCGAGTTCTGCCGCGTGGCCGAAAAGCATCCCCGGGTGCGGGCCTACGTGAAAAACCACAACCTGGGCTTGGAAGTCCCGTACCGCTACGGCTCGGAGACCCGCCAATACCGGCCGGACTTCATCGTTCTGGTGGACGACGGCCATGGCGAAGACGACTTGCTCCACCTCATCGTCGAGATCAAGGGCTACCGGGGCGAAGACGCCAAGGACAAGAAGTCCACCATGGACACCTACTGGGTGCCCGGCGTGAACCATCTCAAGACCTATGGGCGTTGGGCGTTTGCCGAGTTTGCTGACGTCTGGCAGATCCAGGACGACTTTGCCAAGAAGGTGGAGGCGCAGTTCAACGAGATGCTGAAAAACGCACATGCATAGGAAGACGCGATTTCCTGTGCATGTTCGTTCGCATGTGTATAGAGAATCAACGTTTTCTATGCACATCAGCATTCATCTTGATCCGAGGTGCCCATGACAAGTTTGATCCGTCCTCTGGAGACTTTGGACCCCTCCCGCTTTGACCACCCGGCTGTGTTGAAGAAGCTGGCATCGGCAAGTCGCCATCTGGCCGAGCTGAAGGGTGTTGCTGCGTCCATCCCCCATCAGGGCATCCTGATCAACACCCTGGGCATGCAAGAGGCCAAGGACAGCTCGGCCATCGAGAACATCGTCACCACCCACGACGAGTTGTTCAAGGACGACGCCTTCCCGGAAGATGCCGTCAATCCGGCCGCCAAGGAAGTGCTGCGCTATCGCCAAGCGCTGAGGGTGGGCTTTGATGCGGTCCGCGAAACGGGCCTGATCACCGTCAACCACATCCTGGCCGTTCAAGCCGAGTTGGAGCGCAACAGCGCGGGCTTCCGAAAGTTGCCCGGCACCGCGTTGAAGGACGGTGGTGGGCAGACGGTTTACACCCCGCCTCAAGACCCCGGTGAAATCGTCAGTCTCATGAGCGGGCTGGAGCGCTACCTCAATGACGAAAGCCTCTCGCCGTTGGACCCGCTCATCAAGATGGCGCTGGTGCACCACCAGTTCGAGAGCATCCATCCCTTCTATGACGGCAACGGCCGCACCGGGCGCATCCTGAACGTGCTTTACCTCGTACAGCAGGGCCTGCTCGACATTCCGGTGCTCTACCTGAGCCGCCACATCGTGCGCACCAAGGCCGACTACTACCGACTGCTGCAGGCCGTTCGCGATGCTGACGCCTGGGAGGACTGGGTGGTCTACATGCTCACGGCGGTGGAGAACTGTGCCCGCGACGGGGTGACCACCGTGAACCAGATCAAGGCCACCCTGCTGGACCTGAAGCATCGCATCCGCGCCGAGCACCGCTTCTACAGCCAGGACCTGATCAACAACCTGTTCAGTCACCCGTACACCAAGATCGAGTTCATCGAGCGCGACCTGCGCGTTTCGCGCATCACGGCCACCAAGTACCTCGACGCGCTGACCCAGTCCGGCGTGCTGCACAAGCAGAAGATCGGCCGTTCCAACTACTACATCAACATCGCTCTGAACGCCATCCTCACCGGCGAGCCGATGCAAGGAGGCGTTTGACCCCATGGCCACCAAGAAGACCAGCCCCGCCGCCAAAGCCACCCCAGCCGGCCTGACCGTCGAAACGCTCAACCACGCCGACGACACCCGCAAGAACATCCCCACGGCCGAATACCAGTCGGTCATGAAGCCCGAAGAGCAAGGCCCGGTGCCGGTGAAGTACCCGCGTCGCTCAGGTGGGCTGGGCGCAGAAAAGGCTGCCCGCAACCGCGACCTCGACCCCCAGCTCGTCTGGCGCGGCAAGGACTCGCAGGATTGGTCCGACTTGGTGGTGCACGCCCCGCCGCTCTACATCCAGGAGAAGGTTCACCCCAAGGTCCTGATCGACGACCTGAAGCGCCAGAGCGAGCGCGCAGCGGCCGAAAAAGCCGGTGCCCTGCAGAGCGACACCCCCGACCTGTTCGCCGACTTCAACGGCCTGCCCAGCGAAGACGCCAAGACCGAGTTCTACCAGCACGAGTCGCACTGGGCCAACCGCATGATCCTGGGCGACAGCCTGGGCGTGATGGCCTCACTGGCCGAGCGCGAAGGCCTGCGCGGCAAGGTGCAGTGCATCTACTTTGATCCGCCCTACGGCATCAAATTCAACAGCAACTTCCAGTGGAGCACCACCAGCCGCGACGTGAAGGACGGCAACGCCGACCACATCACCCGCGAGCCTGAGCAGGTCAAAGCCTTCCGCGACACCTGGAAGGATGGCATCCACTCCTACCTGACCTACCTGAGGGATCGGTTGACGGTGGCGAGGGATCTGCTGACGGAGTCGGGGTCGATCTTTGTGCAGATCGGGGATGAAAACGTCCATCGGGTGCGAACAGTAATGGACGAGATTTTCGGCGATGAAAACTTTGTTTCCGAGATCATCGTTGACAAGACCAGCGCGCAGACGACGGAATATGTTTCGAGCACTTGCGACTTCGTGTTGTTGTTTGCAAAAAACAAACAGGCCCTGAAGTATCGAGAGCTGCTGAGGAGCAAGGGATCGGATGAGAGTATTCAGCGCGAATACCGCCGATATAGAGATGAGCGCGGGAATCTGCAAAGCATAGCGACAGATGATTCACAAAACTGGCTGAAAATGAGTCAGCAGGTGCGGCTATATCGTCAGGACAACATCGTTTCGCAGCGGCCGCCTGGAAGTTTTCCGGTTCGCTTCGAAGGAGGTGAATTTAGACCGATAACTGGCTACTGGAAATCTGGGCAAGAGGGAATGGATCGCCTTGTTCGCGCTGGAAGAATTGAACTCAGGGGCAAGATGCTGAGTTATGTTCGATATTTTGATGATTACCCAGTCGCCAGAAGGAGCAACTATTGGGGAGATACCAAGTTCTCCAGTAGATCCGAGGACAAGAGCTACGTCGTGCAGACCTCCGAGCGTGTGATAGAGCGATGCATTCAGATGTCCACGGATCCTGGCGACTTGGTTCTCGACCCAACTTGCGGTTCTGGCACGACGGCTTACGCCGCAGAAAAGTGGGGCCGCCGCTGGATCACCATCGACACTTCACGTGTGGCCCTGGCCTTGGCCCGCGCCCGCATCATGGGCGCCCGCTACCCCTACTACCTGCTGGCCGACAGCCGCGACGGGCAGCTCAAGGAGGCCGAGGTCACTCGCAGCGTGCCGTCCAGCGCGCCCACGCGCGGCAATGTGCGCCAGGGCTTTGTCTACGAGCGGGTGCCGCACATCACGCTGAAGTCCATCGCCAACAACGCCGAGATCGACGTCATCTACGACAAGCATCAGGCACTGCTGGAGCCGCTGCGCGAGCAGCTCAATCAGGCGCTGGGCAAGGCTTGGCAGGAATGGGAAGTCCCGCGTGAGGTGGATGCCAAGTGGGCGGACAAGGTGAAGAAGCTGCACGCCGGCTGGTGGAAGCAGCGCATCGCCCGCCAGCAGGAGATCGATGCCTCCATCGCCGCCAAGGCCGAGTTCGAGTTCCTCTACGACAAGCCCTACGAGGACAAGAAAAAGGTCCGCGTGGCCGGTCCGTTCACGGTGGAGAGCCTGTCGCCGCACCGGGTGCTGACGGTCGACGAGGACGACGAGCTGGTCGACGGCGTGGCCGAGCATGAGGCCAAGTAGTCGGCCCTGCGAATTTCATCTGATGCGCATTTGAAGCTGATCGGCCGA
>CAYYCN010000067.1:0-16965 GCA_964470355.1 uncultured Sphaerotilus sp. | reverse complement strand
AACTCAAGGCCCAGAAGGAGAAATTCGATCGCGAGCATGTCACGCTGACCGCGCTGCCGCTCACGACCGGAAAGCAGTTGGCGAAACTGGCCGAGGTCCACATGATGGATCTGTCGGAGCCCGGGTTCGAACTCAGCCGCGAGGCCGACGAAACCTTTGCCGAGCTGGTGGACTACTTTCGCGACTACCGCGATTGCGCCGACGCGTACTCGGAGTCGACGAAGTTCGAGGTGTACGACGAACTGCAGTCGCGGATCGATGCGCTAAAAACGCTCGGCGTCTCGCTGCGCTATGCAGAGCGAAAGATGCAGGTCAAGTGGGGTGTAGAGACAGACGCAAAGTCCATGCCGGCCGCCGTCCTGTACGTTGTCGCCTTTCCGCTCGGCAAGGAGCCCGACCAGTTCGCTACGCCCAAGTCGGGCGGCATCCGCCTTTAGAGGATGGTCAACATGGCCGGGGAATACGACCTGGATGGTGACCGCATGTTCAACGGGGACACGCTGAACTACGCGGATGGCTGGCGTACCGCAAGGCGGAGCGCGCGGGTTGGTGTTCGTTGAGTCTGGTGGCACTGGCGGGGCCAATGACACCTGGCGCGACACGGATCGCGAAGCCGAGCAGGCGTATGAGCAAAGCCTGCAGGTCTGGCAGGCCAGCTAGCAAGAAGGCCAGCTTCGGCGGAGTGTCGATCGCGCTGCCGGTGCTTCAAGCACACTGCCTCACTTGGACGCGAGGTGGTTCTTCAGCAGGAACCAGCACATGTTGAGCGCGAAGGACCGGCCAAGGCGGGTCATCTGACTGAGCGTGGATTGCTCAGAATGAGCACCGATTCCCGTTGACATGCCGCGCGAATATTCGTGCTGCCTGACGATTGCTCAAAATGAGCGGGGAGTGCACAAATTGAGCAGCACATGGTGCTGCGCTGGTGTGGCGCGTGGGGCGTTTACCGGCACATCAGCCTCGTGGTTTGGGCTTGCTCACGGCCGGCATGATTGGCGCTGCTTCCCCGTCCACCCACCGACTGCGGTCTCCACCGTGTGGCTTGGCGCTGGCCTGGACAGCCAGCACAGGTGAAGGTCCAGCCGTACCCCCACGCCTACGTCGGCCGTACTTGGACAGTGAGGCCGTGCTGAGGTGGCCCATGATGGAAGAGCGTGTCACATCGCTGAGGGCTGGGTCGTCGCAGCTTTTTAGATCACTTCCCATGGCATGGCGAAACAGATAGGGGCTTACCCCAACCGAGGACCTGACCAAGGCTTTGGCTCCAGCCTTGTGAAGGTTGGTTCGTAGTCCGTCTTTGTCGGCTTGGACGATGATCGGCCCGGCTGTTGCACGCTCGGCGAGAAAGCGGGAGCCTTCGTGCAGATCAGCCAGGATGAATAGTCGGCGGGTCTGGATGCCACGCTGTGCCGTTCCGCCACCGGGCTTTGGCAACTCTCCAACCTTGGCGCCTGTGATTGTGATCGCCAGGATTCGGCCATGCTCGACCAGTTCGACTTCTACACCCTTTTCGATCTCGGCGGGCCTGCAACCTGTGGACCACAGGACCGCCGTGGCAAACCGCAGTTTCGAGGGGGGCTGTTTGGTCACCCGCCGTCTCTCGGTCGCCGCGAAGACCTTGGCTCGCCAGTCTGCCGGGAGCTTGCTGAGGTCGTGGCGCTTGGCGTTCGGTGTTGAGACCTTGCGCATCGTCTGTTCGACTTTCACAGGTTCAAGGGAGCTCGCTCGGCGTGGCGGGGCGGGTGGTGGACTCATCGGCTGATGCATCTGTGTGTCTCCATGGGCCGTCCCGCTGAACGCGGGCCGGAGGCTTCGCTGCGCTTGCCCCCGGATCGGAATTCTTCGCAAGCTACGAACTTCCGATCCGGTGGGATTGTCGAAGTACTTCGTTTTCGCAAAACGAAGAACATCGTCAATCGAAAACGAAGCGAGTTGGTCGAGGTTTTTACCGCCCAATGCAGCTTCGGCGAATTGGGCAGCTTTGAACTAGAACTCGTACCCTGAGCTACCCTACGAAACCTACAAATCTAGGTTCTGTAGGTTTCGTAGGGCATGGTCCAGGCGCGTTGAGTTCATTCCATCGATACGGTGAGGGTGTGTCTTGCTACCGGTGTGGAAGGGCCATCGGGTTGATGGCGTAGCGTTCACTGGGTCGCCCTCCTGTGATACCTGGTGGAACGACCTCGCGCCGGAGCCAATCAAAATCGACCAGCAGTTCTGCAGCCTTGCGCACCGCATCGGGCGAGTTGAGCGCAGTCCATCCCTTTACAGCGATTTCTCGGGGGGTGAAAATGTCCAGTACCAACCCATCTCGACCGGTCAACTTTCCCGTCTTGATCTTGGTGAGCAACGCTTGGGCACTGCTTGTTTCGGGGGTAATGGCTGCTGAATACAGTCGGTTGGCATGGCTGCGAAGGTACTTGCCCCATGCCAGAGCCCGGATGAGTTCGGCTTCGTGAATCACGCAATCGCTGTCGGAGGTGTCGATTAGTGCAAATATGAGTGCCAGTGCAGGAATCAACTTTCTATATTTGGCTAGGTGCGATTCCATGGCAGGATGAAGTTCACCGGACTTGATCTCTTGCTCATGAACGATCCGCCACTCCACAAACAGCTGTTGTGCCTTGGGCGAAAATTTCCACACGACTGGCTCAGTTTCGCTGAATGGCTGAAGATCGGTCAGGCGTTCAAATACTGCCCATGCGGCTTTTTTGGCAGGCGTGTCAGGCCACTCGTCCACGTGAATGAACTTTCCGTATGTGTCGGGCCACACAGCCAAGCCAAAGCGCTGCAATAGGCCATCGTCGGCACTGCCACCTGCAACGGCCCCGCGTACGTATTCCTGGACCCGTCCGGGTTGGATCCCGCCAATCATCGCGAGGCAGACTCGGGGAATATGCACAGTACCGCGCCCAATGCGGTCAAAGGTGTAGCCTTGATTGCCGTCATAGCTTTGAAGATAGAAGGACCGGGCACCTTCTTGCCCCTGTTTATCCATGCCATATAGGAAACCATGGATTTCGTCTCTGTAGACCAAAGTCCCCCACGGATTGGCGTTCATCAGCTCGCCCAATTTTTCAACCGTTGCGTCATTGACGATAAAGCGCCGAGGAACAGGTTCTGTCTCGGGGCAGGTTGGCTCTGAGAGTAGAGCACGCGCTGCAGCTGGGTCTTTGCAGGCCAGACCCCGCGCCCGCTTCTCGCGGTCTGCACTAACGAGTTCCACCACCTTGGTGTCGAGTGCCCAAGCGTCATGTGCTGCCTTCCACCTTTCGAGCTCTTCCGACTGCAGGCGATTGAGAGGCTTGATCACCTCGCCGAGCGCCGGACTTTTCATGACACCTGGACGCCCAATGATCAAACCCCAGAGATTGGGTACTACCTGCCAGTCGTCCTTCTCTTTTGGCTGAACGACTGCCCTTGCGCTGATCAGGCTTGATATCGCCACCAAGGCACCGACGGCCGGAAAATCCAGCGGACACTGCATCCTGTGAGCAATGTCTCCCACCCATGCTCGGAGAGCCATTGGCATCAGCTCTAGGTCGAAGTTAATCACCGGCGGCAGTTCACCGGGTAGAGGTGTAGGTTCCGGCCAGGAGTCACTGACGGTCGTCAACGGTGAGGGTTCTGGGATATTCCACACACTCACGGCGGCGTTGATTGCGCTATGAACTGCTCCTATTCCTGAACTCTGGTGCAGGTCGTTAAAGTCGGTGTCTTTCTGGCCTCTGACATTTGGAAACAGTGGGACAGCGAGCAGTCCGCGTACAGCTTGAGCGGCGGCGGTGGCTTTGGTCAGTCCGGGGTTGCCGTCAGTCGTCCAATCATCGTCAGCGGCAACGATGATTTTGATTGTCTGCATATTGCGCCTGAGGACGGACGCAACTGGTTCCAAGTTTCCGGCGTGGAAAGCAATTGCTACGCCGTGGCCGGTGGCTTCATGGATGCTGGCGCCCGTCGCATAACCTTCGCACACTATCAAAGTGTTGTCGACGGTCTCACCGATCAGAAAATAGCAGCCTTTGACTCGTCCTCCCGGATGGAATCGCTTGATGCCATCGGCATCGATAGTTTGCAGACTGTGCAGCGTGCCGTCCGAGTCTCTAATAGGGATTAATAGCTGATCACCAGCAATGCGTAGGCCGTAAGCCATCACGCCTTTTTTAATCAGGTATTGATGCGTTGTCGCTCGTTCTGCGTGTTCGAAAAGTGCGATTGCCGAAGCTTGAGCTTGTTGCTGGCGCACACGTGTGTCGATATCGCGCTGCTGTAGCATGGCGCTGCCGTGTTGACGATGAGCATCTCGTTCTGCCAGGGTCATCTCGCTGGTGGATTTGACGCACCACGATTGCTGGATATCTGACCGCCAGCACCCGAACGTACCCGCCGCAACGCCGTCGTCATGCAAGACATACCATCCGGCATCGTCGCCAGGTTTGCCGGACGAGCTGAAACGGTGCAGCTGGCCATCAGGAATGATATGTTCAGGGGGATGTAAGCCTGCTGCTGATATGGCGTCACGAAACTGACTTGATATGCTGTAGGCGTAGTGAAGATCTCGGTTCAAGACTGTTCCCCCGCCTGCAGCAGGTAGAATCCAACACGGTGTAGGGCCCCAGACTCTGTAGTGATCCGGCCCCACTTCAGAATGACATCGTGTCCAAGCTGAATCAGTTCATGCTTTCTGGGCCGGGGATCAAAAACGTCGAGTACGCGCATGGCTTCAAAGGTGGAGACGTGCCCGGTTTTTTGCATCACTTCCAACATGCGCCTGCGTTGTCGGTCAATAGAAATGCCCGGATACACATCTCGGATCGCGATCAAAAGTTGGATGCGCTCGAGGGTTGTGTCGTGAATGAAGATGTCCGTCACGGGGCAGCTCTCTCTTTCCTGATCGATTCAATCTGGAGGAATCCGTCATTTTTGAATGGCGTGCAGGCGCAGATGTCCCTCGCCGCGAAGGCGATAGCGTATGTCATGGGCTCCCCTTATTCTTTCGGAGTGCCTACGGCAATCAGTCGGGTGATGTCTGAACGACGAACTCTGGTTGTTCGCCCGATTTTGATGAAGGGAAGATGTCCCCGCTTGTGCAGCAGGTATAAGAACGAGCGCGAAGCTTTGATTTCAGTTGCCGCTTCTAGTAAAGTTAGAAGCGAGTCTGGGGCGTCCGAATTTTTCAGTAGCGCAGTCACCGTATCCCTCTGTCAAGGTAAGTCGGTTTTGTACTGCAGGGCTTCCGTGGTGAACCATCGGTATTTTTTCACGCGCGATATTGCGCATCGAACATCTTGCCGATAAGGTCATCCACACAGTCTCTTCGCAAAATACTCGGAGCCCTGCTCCAGAAGCATCACGCTCCCAAGGTGAGATGTGGGCAAGTGGTGCTTCGCGTTTGCTGTCCGGTTTTATTAGTGGGCCGGGCGACGTGCATACTGTATCAAGCGCGATCTTTCAATTCAAGCAATACATGTTTTGCTTGATTTTATCAATTTGCGATGTGAATTAATGCTCGCGCGGTTCGCGTTGGTGCCGGTGTACTGGTTTTCGGAATTTTCAAATACTCAGAGTCCAAATACTTTGGAGTGCACTTGTATCGACTCTAAGTGATTGATATGGCTGAGTATATTTTGAATTTATCAAATTACACTCGCTGTTCGAACTGAGGGCGGTATGTGTTTCATTCTGTATGTTTAAACCATGATATAATTATGGTTTTACTGCGTAGAGCTCTCCAGCATGAGCTTATCCTGAGTGCGACCTGGCCGCGTGGCAATCACCTACTCCACACCCAGTGCCTTGAAGATCCCATCCACAGGGTCCGAGTAGAAGCTGGTCTGGAACTTGGCGAACAGTTCACCGGGCACTGACGGAATGTCGGTGACGCTCGACATAGGCAGCAGGATCCGCTTTGCGCCGGCATCGAAAGCAACTTGAAGGCTTTCCGCCAGGTTGCGAGCCTGGGCCACCGTGCCGCCCAGCGTCATGTCGCCCATCACCACCATCTGGCTTTGCACCGGCTTGCCCAGTGCTGCTGAGGCGAGGGCGATCAGGCTCGAAAGGGTGAGTGCATCCGGCGTTCCCGCACTCTGCAGTTCGACCAAGTGCAAGTGGAAGTCCCGCTCCGTGGCGTGAATGGAGGCACTGATGCGCGCGGCATTGGCCTTGAAGTAGTCGAAAGCCAAGCGCACCGGTTCCCTAGACAAGGAGCCGGACACTGACAGCTTGCCGCCGCCCGCCATGGCCTGAATTTCCATTCGGTAGACGCCCGGCATCCCGCTGTCACCCATCGCGATGGTGTGCAATACGCCAGGGTTGAGCCGACCTTCCGGGATCAGCGCGCCACCGCCTTGTTCCGGTACCGAGACAAATCGCTCGCTCAGGTCTTCCAGATCGATGTACGAGAAGTGGACGTCGTAGAACTCCATGCCTCCGATCTTCTTGAGCTGCTCCTTGACCCGGCGGCGGGCTTCCAGGGCGTACTCCAAGCAAAGGCGAACCTGCTCTTTGTCATAGTGCCCGTGGGGGCACAGCAGCTTCAGCAGTCCGGACACCGTCCGTCTTACAGCGATCGTGTCGCGCTGGTTCAGGTTGTTGCCGAGCTTGAAGTGCTTGTCGATGGCATCGGCGAAGCTGGTCTTGCGCAGTTCGCGCAAGGCTTCTGCCAGGTAGTCGACGATCAGGCCGAACTGGTTGGTGAAGAACTCCGGTCGCATCTTCGGAATTTCCCAACCAGGCACGTAGGCATGGAAGCGATCGAAGAACGCCGAGTCGATCATCGCGTCGGGGAAGGGCGCCAGCAGGTGTGAGGTTTTCACCAGCGATTCGACGCTCTGATTGATGTTGCCGACGAAGACCATCGAGGCGTTGGCGTTGATCGACTCTCGGCCACGGCTGAAGGAGCCCGAGGCCATGTAGTCTTTCATGATCTGGACGCCGTCGTGGTCCTTGAAGTTGATGCCGGCCACTTCGTCGAAGGCCACGCAGTCCCACAGCCCGACCAACCCCACCTTGCGCGCGGCCATGTTGTAGAAAAGGTTGGCCACCGTGGTCTGTCCACCCGAGACCAGGATGCTGTTTGGGCTGATCTCCTTGTAGATGTGGCTTTTGCCAGTGCCGCGTGGCCCCAGCTCGCAGAAGTTGTAGTTGTTCTCGACCAGCGGCACCATGCGCGCCAGCAGGTGCCACTTCACGCGGGCTTTGAACTGCGCGGGTTCCATGCCGGTGGAGCGAAGCAGGGCGTCGATCCACTGCTCGTCACTGAACTGCCGGCGCCCGTCGAACAGGGCCTGCATGTCCATGTTCGGCATCTGGATGGGTTTGAGGTCTTCAACCAGGAAGGGCGAGCTCTTCTGGTTTTCCTCGAAGGAGTAGCGCAGCGTGACGATGCACCAGATGCCCCCCACCAACAGCTTCTCGAACTGTCGCACGATGGAGTCCGGAATCTCGGCGTTCTTCACACCCAGGTTGGACAGCAAAGCCTCGTACACGTCGCGCTTCTCGTTGAGCTTCACGGTCACCTTGTCGATGACCTTGTAGCTGCCCCGTTCGCGGATCAACGACTTGACCTTTTCGGCTTCGTCCGGGCGCACGTAGTTGTCGGCCAGGATGCGCTTGACGGTGGTGAGGCCGCTCTGGATCGTCGCTTCGTCGTCGGAGGCGCAGTACATGCCTAGGAGGTACTCCAGCACGTAGACCGGGACGTTCGCGCCTTCCTTGATCAGCTTCGTCAGGTCTTTGCGGACCACCTTGCCGGCAAAGTGGCGGTTCAGCAGGACGTCGACGCTGACTTCTTCGACGCAGGAACCTTCGGCAGGCGCGGGGGAGTTGCTGTTCTCCGTCATGTCGAAGCCCTCAGAAGTCATTGGAGAACGCCAGATCGATGCGCACAGGCATGCGCAGAACCTCGACCTTGCTCTGCACGTCGCGCGCCACAAGGTGGTAGTCCCGTTGGCGGTCGTAGCTGCCTGAGCGGATGGTCAGGATGGCGGAGTGTTTCCAGTCGTTCATGCTGGTGGACGTGCTGTTGAGTGTCAGGACGGCTTCGTCGCTGATCAGGTCCGGCCCATCACGCAAGGAGATCTGCACCGTTCTGGGCAACACACGTTCGGTGACGGCTTCGCTTTGCAGAAACTCGAAGCGCTGCTTGTTGGTCACCACCTTGTTCGATGCACCCAGCAGGCTGAGCTCCACCTGGCGGGTCTTGGCCGATGCGGCTTCGCTGCCACGCACCGTCACCACCGGAACGATCACTTCCTGAGGCATGGCGCTGCCATGCACAAACCGAGCGCCACCCACGAAGTGGAAGCGTGCAGTGCCTTTGGGTACCCAGAAGTCCAGGCTCGCGTCGCCTTCTGTGGTGCCTGCGGTGATGGACGTGTTTCCTGTCCACGCCGAGGGCTTGTGCGGCAAGCCTTTGCCCAGCAGGTAGCGCTTCTTCGCCACCAGGGTGCCTTGTGGCTTGTCGCCCAGCGAGGCCTTGTCGGCTTCGTCCAGCGCCGATTCCTGATAGATGAAGCCGTGATCGGCGGTCACCAGCACTGCGGAGCCGTTCAGGTTGTTCACGATGAAACTCACCAGGGCCTGCAATTCGGTCAGTGTGTCGGCCACGGCTTCGAACGTCTGGCTTTCCGAAACCTGCTTGTCGCCCAGCATGTCGATGCGGTCGTGGTAGACGTAAACGACACGCTGTTCGCGCACCCGTTCCCGTCCCTTTTCCTTGCCCAGGGCGATCAGCTCGTCGGCCTTGATCGCCATGCCGCTGTATCGGCTGAGCAGGGTGTCCCGCGCCTCCACCGTGGCGGTCGAAAGCCCGTCGGCATAGACGCTTCCGTTGTCACGGTATTCCAGGGTGTGGTGCGGCAGCAGTGCCGCCATGCCCAGCGTGGTGTAGCTGGGCAGCACGCCCAGCATGGCATCCAGCTTGGCTGAGAGCCGGTTCGTGCCGTTGATCTCGCGTGTCAGCTCTTCCGCCACTTCGTAGCGCATGGCGTCGGAGATCACGACGAAGATTCGCTTGTTGCTGCCCGCCACACGGTCGTCGAAGAACCGCTGCTGCGGGGGCAGTGTGACCAGTTGCCACCGGTTCAGCAGTCCGTCCGGGCCTTCGAGCACCTTGGCCCAGGCCGACGAGAGCTGCGGCATGAACCAGCCCGAGTACGCCTGTTCGACCACCTCACCCAGGTCGTGCAGCACCTTCCACCCCATGGGCTCGACCTGGTCCGATGCATGGTGAAAGCGCCGGTAGAGCTGGTCAAACGCGAACAGCGTGTCGCGGTACTGAGTGACGCCGTCGTCCGCTGTGGCAAAGCTCAGTCCGCAGGCATGTCGGTCCTTGAGTGCGAGAAATTCGGCAGCGGCCTCCAGTGCGTCGTAGCAGCCTGCCAGCGCCTGGGTCTCGGGGCTTGCCACGGCCAGCATGGGATTGACCCAAGGCCCGTTCCGTCGTCGCGCGACCAACGGGCGAAGGCTGTCAAGTACGGCCGGCCCCTCACGGGTCAGGCGGGCTTTCAGCGAGCCAATGATCCTGCGCTCGACCGATGCAAATGTGATGCAGTCTTCCAGTTCCTCTACCTGGAGCGACGAAAGGGCCTGGTCCAGTTTCAGGGCGTCGCCGGCGGCAGCTGAGAGCTCGGCATAGGACTTGTGCAGCTGCAGATCGCTGCGCCAACGGGCCGCCAGCACCGAAGCATTTGCAGCGAGCACCCTGTTCGGCAACATGAACTGCTGGAGCGCTGGTGGACAGCCACTGTGCAGATGGCGCGCCAAATCGGTGACCAGAACACGCAGCAACAGATCCCCGAGGGAAGGGTTCGGATCCGAGTAACCCAGGTGGCGATTCATCTGCTCCCAGAAGGCATCGGCCAGCTCCATGCTGATGAGATCGCCCCAACCCTTGGGGACATCGGCAATCTGTGCCTCTCCGGGGATCCACAAGCCGTGCAGCAGCCGCATGGCCAGAGCCAAGGCATCGGTGTCGTCGCAGCGCAGCACCACGGCCATCATCTTTCGATCGAGGGATTCGGCGTCGTCGCCTGGCAGCACGAGGCGCTTCAATCGATCGACGCGGTCCTTGGCCCGCAGGAACTTGCTTCGCAGCTTCAGATGCGGTGCCAAGGTGAGCGTGGTCAGCCCCAGATCCTCCAGCAGCATCGACGTGCCGTCGGCGCGGAAGCTCTTTGAGCGCATGCGCACATCCAACAGCCAGTCGGCGGCCGGTTCTGGTTCTGGCCGGTTGCTGTAGAGCAGCCAGCGCTGATGACCCGAAGTCTGCAGAGCGGCCTCGATGTCGAGTTTGACCTGCAGGGCTGGGACTTCGTCAACCCTGACGAGTTGCACGGATTCGCCGATGTCCAGCGTGGCCACCGATGTGGCGAACTCGGCATCCACGTCGTGCCAGAACACGCTGCGGTGCTGAGCGAAGGCGGCATCCAGTGCCTGGGCAATGCGTTGGTCTGTGCTCATGGGCTGTCTGTCGATCACGTCATCCGCGCCCACAACGGGCCCAGATCTACAGGAACCGGGATGCGCTGCATCAGTTCGGCCATCCGTTTCGCTTTGTCGGCCTGTCCCAGCCAACGGTTCAGCACCGGGAGCACCACCTGCGGGAAGTAGCGCTTGGCATACAACTTCTGGCGCAGAAAATCGTCTTGGGCCATGGCCTTGATGGCGACATGCTCGTCATCGAACTTTGACTTGACGGTGGCGGGCGCCAACACACTGGACCACTGGTCCAGCCGCACTTGCACAGCCGCGTCATCCGGCACGTCAGCCGGGTTGAGCAGCGCGTTGTTAAACCCCAGGGCGGTGAGCTGCTTCCACAACGGGTTCACGGCGTGCCACAGCGCGGCATGGCGGCGCCAGTTGTCCAGCCCCGCCAGCAGTTCGGCTTCGAACACGGCAAAACCGTCGGTCTTCTTCAGCGCCGCGGAGCCCTCCACCGCAGGCCAGATCTCTGCCGGCACGCAGGCATAGCTTTCGATGCAGAAGCGCGGCAGCACCATCAAGTTGGGCATGCTGGCCTGCAAAGCGGCCAGATGCGCCGGGTCGTCTTCGTCGCTGTCAACCAGGAACAGCCACTGCGGCTCCAGTTCGGTCATGGCCAGCACATTGGCCTTGCCCTGTGCTTCATCCAGTGCCCAGCGGGTTTCCCAGCCCGGCAGCTGGCGGTTCAGCAGGATGCGCAGCACGGCCACGTCGTCCGTCCCTTCCACCACCAGCACCTGGCGATCGGTGCGGCCCAGCAGCAGATCCAGGATTCGCTTGCGCTGCGTTTCAGCCTTGGTCACGGGCGTCCTCCATGGCCAGCTCATGACGCAACCCCGTCGTCTCGTAGCGTTGCCACACGCTGGGCAGGTGTGAGGTCAGCAGCAATTGCCCACCCAGGGCGTCCACCAGCTGTTCCACGGTGGCCAGCAGAACGCCGACCAGTGAGGGGTGCAGGTAGAGATCCGGCTCGTCAATCATGACGACGGTACCTTTTTCTGCCCAGCGCGCCACCAGGAACAGCGTGATCAGCACCTGGTGCTCGCCGGCGCTGAGATCGTCGATGCCGATGAAGGGCTTGCGCGAGGTGCCCTTGGCCATGCGCACTTGCAGGCGATTGCTGCCCTCCACGATCACCGGGTCGATCTGCTTGCCATGCAGGAAGCGGTTCAGAACGGCCAGCACCGACTTGAACTTGTCTTCGTTGGTGAGCTTGAGGTTGATGAGGGACGCCTCCAACTGTCCATCCCAGTCTTCCGAGGCCCCGTATCGCGGCAGCCAGCGGTTGCTGGCCTGCTCCGGCAAGAACTCGCCCAAGCGCTTGCGCGGGCTGACCCAACGCCGCTCCTCCGCGTCCAGGTACACGATGTTGGGCAACGGGGTGTCCTGGAAGTCCACCACCATCTTGCGGCGTGCCGCGACGAGTTGGTCGACCCATGGCGCAGCCGGTCGAATCAACGTGCGCGTCGGGTTGCCGCGCTTGCCTGTGCGCTCCACCACCTCACCCAGCCATTGCACCTGGTCGGCGCCGTTTAGGCGTTGGCGCAGTTCGTCAATCCAGGCCTGGTCACCAAAGCACAGGCCGAACCGGGCCGAGGGCGTGTCCAGGAACGCTGCGTCGGTAAACACCACGGCCACGCCACCCCAGCGCTGCAGCCATTCCCGAACGGGGCTGGCGCGTGGCAGGGATTCACCACGGTCCAGCCAATGCGCGGTGGCCAGCCACAGATAGGCCACCGCACGCAACACCGTCGATTTGCCGCAGCCGTTCGGCCCTGACAGCAGCACCCTTCCGTGGGGTTGGCCGCTCCAGTCATCGGTGAATTGGATGTCCCGGTTCTGCAGCGGCCCGACAGCATCGAAATACAGAGACTGAATCTTCATTCCTCGTCCTTTCCGCCGCTCGTGACAGCCTCCGTCGCCGCCAGCCCGATCAGCTCATCATGAAACACCTTGGCACTCGGGCAAGCGCCATGCGCAGCGGACCGCGCCACTTGGTACTGATGCTGACCACAGAACTTCTTCGCAAAAATGACTTTGTTGCCCGGTCCGCGGGCGCCGTGAGCCTTCGCCACCGCCTTGAGGTGGTCCCATGGCATGCCCGGCGTTGCTTCAGGGGCTGGTTCGTGAAACGCAGGCAGTCCCAGCCAACTGCGCATGGCTTCGGTATCTGCGAGAAACCACGCCTCCAGTGCCTTGACGGCCACGAAGATGAGTCGGGTATGTGTTTCCGTGACTCGCGCTCTGACGGCGGCTATGTCGGGGGCGTCCTCCAAGTCGGTCAGCACCACGATGTGGTCAGGCTCGCTGCGTGCCAGTTGCGCCACCATGGGTTCCATGTGGTGTGGAAGCAAGTTGCCACCACCCTTGGCATTGATGACTGGGCTGCAGATCTCCAGTCCTTGTGCCTCGGCCCAAGTCTGGAACGCTGGAGATTCAACCATGATCTTTTCTGAATCCCCTTCGACGATGAACCCCAGCTTCACCACGGCAGACCTCCGTCGAACAGGTTCATCAGCCAGGCGGTGTCCAGATTGATCTGTCCCAGGTTACTACTGGCCTTGGCAGCGTTCTTGGCCACCGTCTTGCCGTCCACCTTGTTGACCAACCAGAGCTCGTCGACTTCACAGGCGCGAACGAGGGACTCGCTGTGCGTGGTCACGAAAACGGGGTGTTCGATGCTGGCGCTTTGTCGCATCAGGTCCACCAAGGCCTCGATGGCTTTGGGATGGAGTCCTCGTTCCGGTTCTTCGATCAGTGTGATGCCGATCCGCTTTGAACGGCTCAGGACCGCCGTCATGATGCACAGGGCGTAAATCGTCCCGTCGGAGATCAGGTGAGCGGGAAAGTGCACCCGCGTGCCTTCCTCCTTGAACTTGATGACCGTGCCGCCGCTGAGTCGGTCCGGCTCGGCACGCACCTGCTCCATGCCGGGCACCAGCAGCGTCATCCACTCCATAACCTCGGTGCGGAAATCGGCATCCTTCTCCAGCGTAGCCAGCATGGTGGCGACGTTGTGCCCGTTGGGGTGAAGCGCCGTGGTATCCGCACTGGAGCCGTCGGGCTCTTTGGCGCCCAGCGGATCGAAACGGAACACCTCCACGTTGGTCAGCAGGCGGTACAGAGGAAATTCGTCCTGGGTGAACAGCAGCGCGGACATGTCGGCCGGAAATTTCCCAATCGGATGCGAATGTTCACCGTCCAGGTCGTACAGCAGGTGCTCCCCATTCTTCTTTCGTTCGATCCGCTTTTTGCCGTCCACGAGCATCAGCTCGACCAGCTGCGGGTCGGTGTCCATGTCGTGCACTTTCAGCGAGTATTCCAGCCTGTTTTCACCCAGGCTGACGTGCAGGCTGAAGCTGAAGGTGCGTGTGTTCTCTTTCCTCAGCTTGTAGCAGTGCACTTGGGCAAAGCCTCGGAACTGGCGCAACGCCTTGTTGGCGCCCGATTCCACCAGCGCACTGACGAAGGCGAGCGCGTCCATGACATTGCTTTTGCCCGCGCCGTTGGGCCCGGCGAAGACGCTGAACGGCGACAGCTCCTCCAGCCTCATGCCGGCCACGCTCTTGAAGCCGGAAATGTGCAACAGGTCGATCTTCATTCCTCATCCTTCCCGCCGCCCGTGACGGCCTTCACCTCCGCCAGCAAATCCCCGAACTTCCCGTAGTTCACCTTCACCCCGTCATCCAGGTCGAGGGCGATGCGCTGGTCGGCGTAGTGTCGCAACTTCTCGTCGTAGGTCAGCAGTTCCAGGTGCTGCTTCTTGGCCTTTTCCAGTTGCTTGGTGAGCTTGGTGCGGGCTGCGGTGGAGCTGGCGGCGCGGATGTCGGCCTCCAGACTTTCCATGCGCGCCTGCATCTTGCCGGTGAGGGGCAGGACGTATTCGGCGCGCAGGCGGGCCAGGGTGCCTTCGTGATAGCGGTGCAGGTAGACCAGGGCCTGGAAGGCGCCTTGTTTGCCGCTGCTGAAGAGCCAGTAGATGGGGCGCTTCTTGTAGGTCTGCAGGTGATCCTTGAAGAACTTGTCGGCCAGGTAGCGGCGGATGGTCTCGTCCGGGGTTTCGTTGCCCTTGGTCCCCAGGCTCTCGGCCAGCCAGGCCATGTTCTCCTCCAGCGTGTCGGCGCCCCACACGGCGCGCAGGAACTCGCGCACGCGGCTGGCGGCGTCGTCCTCGAACCAGCGTTCGTCGGTGATCGGCACGATGCCGTCGGCGTCGGCCGGGAACTTCTTTTCGTAGCGGCTCGGGTCAAAACCGATGTTACCGGCGTGCGCGTAGATCAGCCCCGGTTCGTCCAGGCTGTAGCGGCCCATCATGCAACCCACAGCGTAGGAAACAAGCTCTAGTAGGGTTTCCTGTCGAAAGCGCTCCGCACGTTCATCAGCTGTGAGCTTTTTACCGTATCGGTAGACTGGATTTACTGTGAGTGTAACTTGCTCGTCAGGGATATCAGGGGTTAGCTCATCAGTCAAGCCATAAGCATCTATTAGAAGTCTATTGCTCTTCGCTTCCAGTGTCGCCGTTTCAGATACAAGTGCTTGACACTCCAGTGTCCAGTTGGAATAACTTGACTCAAGTGTTGATGTTTGCATGTCCCTATCAATTAGTAGTGCATGCGATTTAAAGTCCCATGATCGCTCGTATAGATCCCAGTCGTGCCTAGATATTTGTACAAGCCTGTCTGTGACTTTTGAAAGTGTCGGAGTTAGAGTCGGAGTCGGTATTTTGCCAATATCACCAGGATTTGCATTTACCGTTGGGTTTAAGAATTTTGCCAGCAGGGCGTGGACCTTGGAATTGAGCAAAGCGAGATGGCCTTGCATGTCACCGTTGGTGTCATGAAATATAGCGTTTGATGCGGAGCTAAACAAAAAGCCGGGAGGCAGAAGTCTTATGGAGAATAGGTCGCTTGTTATTGATGACCAAGACAAACCTGTCCTGAAGATGTAGTCTAGATTTAGGTTTACTGCGCGCAATCGACCGGTTTCATGCTGATCCGTTTGAAGGCGATGTCCATCCGTCTCCCAATTTACGATGTCGTCGTAATTTCCATACCATTTTCTGTAGTTGCCTCCGTTTGCATATGGAAACCACTTCTGCCCTGACTCTTTGGATTCGGAGCGAGTCTTGTTGAAGCCTATTGACCCGATTTTTACTTCATGCCACGCGCGCACAAACTCAGCATTCATGCCGGTAGACATGCCTTTTCTTGTTGAGCACTGGTTTGACAAAGGTTGATAGGCCTCAAAGACCTCTACCACCCGATCTGTAGCCCAGAAGGCAATAGGTGCTCCCGGGATTTTCTTAAAGGAACCTGATTTGAAGCTGTAGCGCCAGTCGCACGTTGGATTCCTGATGGCTTCCAACGCCTTTATTGGTTGAAGTTCGGATCCATAGAAGTCACTTAGCTTAATAAAAATCGCAGAGAAGTCGGGTGTGCTGGAGTTTAGGATCACATAGGCGGAAACGGAAACAAATGCGGAATCAAAAAATGCATGGTATTCAGGTAGAATTAGTGATTGCAGTGCATTATTGTCAACCACAATTCTGCGTAGTGGCTCATACGACTTCAAGAACATCCACGAAAATGGCGTCATAAAGCCAGAGAGACCAGATGCCTTGGAAAGCCTTAAAAAGCGTTCAACGGAGATTGCGAATAAGTCACTCTTCGAGTCCTGAAAATTCTTTTCTGCGAAGCCCTTCACCAATCCATTCATCCCCTTGCTACCCATGTAGGGAGGGTTCGCTACAACAGCATCAAACTGCATCCCAAGCACCAATGCCTGCCACACCAACGGCAGCACATCCTTGGCCGCCTGCCGCGCATACAGATCGCCGTCCCGCAACGCCTGCTGCAACCCCTCCGTCATTGCCGCCAGTTGCCCATTCAGCCCCGCCGGAATCTGGATCAGCGAACCGAAGGTCTTGGCGTGTTCGAAGGTGTCGAGCAGCGTCTTGAGCGCCGCGCGCTGCAGGCCGAAGGGCGCCAGGTGGGTGGCGAGTTCGTCGGTGTTCAGGCCCTTGCTTTCCTGCAGGCTCAGCACGTTGAGCTTGGGCGGGTCGTTGAAGAGGCGGCGGTCGTCGGCGCGGGCCTTCATCAGCAGGGCGAAGGCGGCGAGCTGGGCGGCGCGGTCGTCGATGTCCAGGCCGTAGAGGTTTTTCTCCAGGATCAGGCGCGGAATGGCGCGGGGCTGGTAGCCGCGTTCCAGGTAGATGGCCTTGAGCACGTCATACGCCACCACCAGGATGTGACCGCTGCCGCAGGCCGGGTCGAGCACGGTGAGGGTCTCGGGGTTCAGCGCCTCGCCGTCCTCAGCGATGCGGGTCTGGATCAGGGCGTCGAGCTGGGCCTGCACCTCGGGCGTCTGCTCGGCCGGCTGGATGTAGTAGGGCCACTGGCTGGCCAGCGTGCTGGTGGGGTTGGCCATCAACCACAGGCGGCCGACGCTGTTCTGCACCAGGTACTGCACGATCCAGTTGGGGGT
>CAYYCN010000066.1:0-17221 GCA_964470355.1 uncultured Sphaerotilus sp. | reverse complement strand
AGAACGGGCAGCGGCGCGTGCACTTGTCGCCCATGATCATGAACGTGGCCGTGCCGTGGCCGAAGCACTCGCCGATGTTGGGGCAAGAGGCCTCTTCACACACCGTGTGCAGCTTGTGCTCGCGCAGGATGTTCTTGATTTCGTAGAAACGCGTGGTCGGACTGCCCGCCTTCACGCGGATCCAGTCGGGCTTCTTCAACGTCTCGGCCGGCACGATCTTGATCGGAATGCGCGAGGTCTTGGCCTCGGCCTTCTGCTTGGCGGTGGGATCGTAGGCGGGTGCAACGCCGGACGGGGTGGAAGCTTCGGTCGACATGGGTTGTGTACTCCGGTCCGCAGGAAAAGGGTTGTGCCCGGCGCGGACGAAAGGCGGGATTGTCGCCGAGCCGACAAGCCCGCACCGTGGGGAAGCTCAAGAAGTCTTCGTGCAACCTCAAGGACTGAGCAGCCGCGACAGGTGCGTCGCCAGTTGCCGCGCCACCCCCTCCCAAGGCGCCTCGACCCCCAGGGTGCGCAGATCCACCGTGCGCAACCCGGCATATCCGCAGGGGTTGATGCGCAGGTAAGGCTCCAGGTCCATGGCCACGTTGAGCGCCACCCCATGATAGGTGCAGTGGTTGGCCACCTTGATGCCCAAGGCCCCGATCTTGCCCAGGCCACGGAAAGGATCCCGGGGATCGGTCGGCCCCCTCAAGGCCCCATGTGCAAACGGATCGTCCAATCGCACGTAGATGCCGGGCGCGCCTGGAACGCGGTGCCCGACCACCCCCTGCTCCCCCAGCGTGCGCAGAACCGCCTCCTCGACGCGGTAGACGTACTCTTTCACGTAGATGCCCAGGCGCCTCAGGTCCACCAAGGGATAGGCCACCACCTGTCCCGGCCCGTGGTACGTCACCTGCCCGCCTCGGTTGGTCCGGACCACGGGAATGTCGCCCGGCACCAGCACGTGCTCGGTTTTACCGGCCACGCCCTGTGTGAAGACAGGGTCGTGCTCGCACACCCAGAGTTCGTCGGGCGTGTCGGGCGTGCGGGCGGCCGTCCAGGCCTGCATGCGCGCGGCGGTGGGTTCGTAGGGCACACGGCCCAGGGCGTGGATCTGCATGGACATCGGAGATTCGGAGAGGGGCTCGACAGTGTCGCCGGAGGAGCGGCGCCCCACCCGCCCGCGGCCTTTTCCGTCAGCGGGCGACGTAGCGGCCCGGTCGGTGGTTGGTGGCCAGCACCATGTTCAACGCCACCGCGCCCAGGATCGACAGGATCACCCGATCGGGGGCGAACATCCACAAGGCCGCAGCCACGATGGCCACGTCCACCGCCATCTGCACGTGGCCGGCACGCCAACCCCGACGCTCCTGCAGCACCAGCGCGACGATGCCCACACCGCCCAGGCTGGCCCGGTGCCGGAACAGGATGAGCAGGCCGTTGCCCATCAGGAACCCGCCCATGATGGCGGCAAACGCCGGCTGCAGGGTCTCGAACCGGACCCAGGGGCCCAGCACCTCGGTTTCGATCGACAACAACGCCACCGCCGCAAACGTCTTGACGGTGAACACCGCGCCCAACCGTTTCCAGGCCAGCCAGTAGAACGGCACGTTCACCACAAAAAAGACCGCCCCGAACGGCAGGCCGCTGGCGTAGTGGATCAGGAAGGCCAGACCGGACGTGCCGCCGGACAGCAAACCCGCGTGGCGGTACATCACGACGGCCAAGGCCAGCAACAAGGTGCCGATCAACAGCGCCTGGGCATCCTCGAACAGGCTGTGGCGCTGGACATCAGTTTCCGGAGAGGACACGGCAGACGGGTCGGCGACCCAAAGAAGGACATGCTCGATTGTGCCTGCCGCCCATCCTCACCCATGCAATCCCTTGGCGCTGGCCCGCATCACCTGCGCATCGGCCAGATCGCCACCGGCCTCCAGCAGGGAGGCCATGCGCAGCAGCACCGCCGAGCGCACTCCGGTGTCCTCGACGCGGTCCAGGCGGGCGGTCACCGCGTAGCAGCGGTCCCGCGTGAGTTCACCCAGGCGGCGCATGCGCAGCGGGTCCTCCTCGTCCGACAGCCCTCTCGCCAGAGAGGCCGCATGCAGCGTCAGCTCGGCCATGTCGCCCAGCACCCCGAGCATGCGCGGCGTGGCCAGGGCGGCCGCGAGCAGGCGATCCACACGATGCAGATGAGACAGGCAAGCCTCGATGTCGAGGTCGTCGAGACTCTGTCGGGCCGCGGCCAAGGACAGTTCGGACATTTCAAGCGCATCGCCCCCCAGCCGAACCTGTTCGAACCGCCGCATCCACGCCAGATCGGGGCCGCGCCCCTCCGGCGGGGTCGCCACACCCCAGCCGGACAAACCGACCGAAGGCACCAGGCCCTGCACCGTGGCGTTGGAATGAGAGGTCTCCATTTCTTGCTCCTTCCTGGGGATTCGCTTGATTTGCGTGTTCCTATGCATCTGCAGTGCCAGGGTCTGCGCAGAACCACCCATTCGTGAGAAAAAGCGCGTCCTCCCGCCAACCGCCGCGCAGGAGCGCAAGCCGGTGGCCCCACGGCACGCACAAACGTCCAGAGACGATGCGTTTTTCCGGATCAGGATCGGCTGCGGCCCGGTCGGAAGGTGGGGATCCAACGCACCACAAGCAGGATTGCGACAATCGCGCCATACACCAGCGGGGCCTCGAATCGGTGCTTGGCCGCCCGCAGCCACACCAGATGCAGCACACCGAGCACCGCCACGACATAGACCAGCCGGTGCAGGCGTTTCCAACGCGCCGCGCCGATGGCCTTGGCCACCCGGCGGATCGAGGTGATGGCCAGCGGCACCAGCAACAGCCACGCCGTGAATCCGACCACCACAAAGGGCCGCCGGGCGATGTCACGCCCCAGCGCCCCCAGGTCCAGCCCCTGATCCAGCCACGCCCAGCCCAGCAAATGCAGGCAGGCATAAAAGAAGGTGTACAGGCCCACGGTGCGGCGCCAGGGCGCCAGGGCCTGCCACCCGGTCCAGGTCCTCAGCGGGGTGATGGCCAACCCCAGGCACAAAAAGCGCAGGGTCCAGAGGCCAGACTCCTTGAGCAGCGTCTCCGCCGGATTCACACCCAGCCCGCCGTGCACGCCGGCCCAGAACCACCCCACCAGCGGCGCCAGCAGCGCCAAGCCCAGCAGGCGGTGCCGCCAAACCTTGAACCCCCGTCCCACGGCTCAGTACCAGCGCCGCAGGTCCAGTCCCGCGTAGAGCGACGCCACCTGTGCGCCATACCCGTTGAATGGCTGCGTGGGCCGCTTGGGAGCAAACACGCCGTCGCCGATGCGGCGTTCCGTGGCCTGACTCCAGCGCGGATGGTCCACGGCCGGATTGACGTTGGCGAAGAATCCGTACTCCGACGGCGCGGCCTGGACCCAGGCGGTGGCGGGCATCTGCTCGACCAGGCGGATGCGCACGATCGACTTGGCGCTCTTGAACCCGTACTTCCATGGCACGACCAGGCGCACGGGTGCGCCGTTCTGAGGCGGCAGCACCTCGCCGTACAAACCCAGTGCGACCAACGCAAGCGGGTGCATGGCTTCGTCGAGGCGCAAGCCTTCGGCGTAGGGCCACGCCAGGACACGCGGGTTGAGCCCGGGCATCTGCTTCGGATCGGCCAGAGAGATGAACTGCACGTACTTCGCGCTGCCCAGCGGCTCCGCCCGCTTGAGGAGTTCGGCCAGCGAATACCCCACCCACGGGATGACCATCGACCACCCCTCGACACACCGCAGGCGGTAGATGCGCTCCTCCAGCGGTGCCAATTTGAGCAGCGAGTCCAGGTCCAACGTGACCGGCTTGCGCACCAGCCCGTCCAGAGTCACCGTCCAGGGGCGGGTGCGAAACTCGCGGGCATGGCGGGCCGGATCGCCCTTGTCGGTGCCGAACTCGTAGAAGTTGTTGTAGCCGGTGATATCGGCGTGTGTGTTCGGGGGCTCCATCGTCCAGGCTCCCGGCACCTGGGAGCGCACGGCGCTCAAGGGCGCGCGCGCGCCAGGGCGGACACCAGCGATGCCCGGCACGGGATCGGCCGCCTCCACCCCTGAAGCCCACGACGAAGCAGCCGACGCCACACCCCACGCAGCGGCCTGGCGCATCCAGCGCCGTCGGTCGGCATACACGGCCGCCGGCGTGATCTCGCTGGGATGGGGGTGGACGTGTCCGTCCTCAGGTTGTCCGAACCGTGGAATCAGCATGGGGCACTCCGCTTGAAGAAAATGGGTGTGCCCATGAGTCGGGGAAGTTCCCCGCTTTCTTACAAGGTCTCGCGCGACTGGGTGCGGGCGCGGGTCGGCACCCGGGCCACCTTCATGCTCTGGGAAAACAGGTCCAGCGACTGGTGCTTGAATCGCTCGCGGAAGGTCTTGCGCGCGAACAGCTTTTGCTGGGCTTCCTGGGGCAGATCGGTCACGTTGATGACGTTGCGGGCGATCAGGACGTCGACCAGGTCTTCCAGCACCCGAACCAGACCCGCATCGAGTTCGGCAAAGGTCGGAGACTTGGCGGCGGCCTCATCGCCGCGCAGCCAGGCCTGCAGTTGAGGGTCGTCGATGGCGACGTACTCGGACCCGCTCACCGCGTCACGGTGGACAGCGTGGATCTCGCCTCGGGCATTGCGCTGGATGTAGGGCATGGCTTCACCTTTCGATCCCCCGTTATCGGCCGATGCCCCCCCAGACTGAACCCGGGACAAAACCCGGGCTCCCCGGCGCCGGGATCAGAGCTGCCCGTAGGAGTGCAGGCCGGTGAGGAACATGTTCACCCCGAGGAAGGCGAAGGTGGTGACCAGCAGTCCGACCAGCGCCCACCAGGAGGCCACCGCGCCGCGCAAGCCCTTGACCAGGCGCATGTGCAGCCACGAGGCGTAGTTCAGCCAGACGATCAGGGCCCAGGTTTCCTTCGGATCCCAACTCCAGTAACCGCCCCAGGCCTCGGCGGCCCAGAAGGCGCCCAGGATGGTGGCGATGGTGAAGAAGGCAAAACCCACGGCGATCGCCTTGTACATGACGTCGTCAAGCACTTCAGGGGCCGGGGTGCTGCGGTTGATCACGCCCCGCGTGGCGATGGCGAAGGCAAAAAACGCCATGCAGCCCCCCACCATGCGCATCGATTTGTTCACCGCTCCGGCCACGTCGGCCGAGAGTCCACCCAACACCGAAAACGCCACCAGCACCAGCAGCAGCGCGCCCGGCACCGCGACCAGGCCGGTCCACAGCGAGCGCGCCTCGGCTGTCTTGAGCAAGTAGGCCAGCGCCACCATGGCCGCCAGAGCGAACGTGCCGTAGCCGACAAAGTTGGCCGGCACATGGATCTTCATCCACCAGCTCTGCAGAGCCGGCACCAGCGGCTGGATCTCCTGCGCACCGCGCGCCACCGTGTACCAGAGCAGGAAGCCGACGGAGGCGCTGACAATCAGCATCACGAAGGCGCCCAAGGCGCGCGTACCGTACTGGCGTTCGTAGTACAGGTAAAACAGCGTGGTCATCCACGCGAACATCACGAACACCTCGTAGAGGTTGCTCACCGGGATGTGGCCAATGTCCGGGCCGATCTGGTGGCTCTCAAACCAGCGCACGAAGGTGCCCAGCAGCGCCATGAACACCGACGCCCAAGCCAGACCGGAACCGATGCGGTGCGCCGTGGCCCCCGCCTTTCCGGTAAACAGGCCGATCCAGTAGGCCAGCGTGCTCATGTAGACCAGCACGCTCATCCACAGGATCGCACTCTGGCTGGAGAGCAGGTACTTCAGCCAGAAGACCTGATCGGCCGCGGCCAGATCGGCGCCAAACGCATCGGTCTGGCGCAGGTACAGCCCGATGGCCAGCAAGGTCGTCGCCCCGACCCCGGCACTCAGCCAGGCCAGGGGCCGCCAGAACCAACCCAGTGCGATGAGCGACGGCACGGCACAGATCAGGATGCCGCGCTCATAGTCGTTCATGCCGTGACCGTAGCGGGTCCAGGCAAACGCCGCCCCCGCCACGATGAGCACGGCAAACAGCCAATCGCCCCAATGGCGCTGGGACAGAGGCGAGGGTCGCCCCAGGTCGAGAGTGGTGGTGGTCGTGGTCATGTTCAGAGGGGATCAGGCGTCGGTCTTGGACACGGCAGCGGCCGGCGGGGTTCCCAGCACGGCTTGACGCATGGCGGCAAATTCGCGGTCGTTATCGAGCATCTTGCGGTTGAAGGACAGGGCCATCGTCACGCCCAGGCGATCGGCGTCGGCAGGTCCGTCCAGCCAGATCCACAGGCGGCGCTCACGCACGTACAGCATCATGAACACCCCCAGCGCCAACAGACCGCAGCCCAGGTAGACCAGGGTCTTGCCCGGCGCACGGGTCACCTGGAACACACTGGCCTGCACCTGCTGGAAGTCCTTCAAGGTGAAAAACAGCGGCGCTGGATACGCGAAGGAGTCCGACAGCGACAGCACGGCATGCGACATGAAGCGCCCGGTGTCCTCGCTGGCCTTCAGGGCCGGCCGCCCGACCTGCTCGCGGGTGAGGTTCAACAGTTCGAACAGGGAGCCGTCCAGGATGCGCACCAGCACTTCCGATGTCCGCCCGCGCTCGGCCTCCGGCACGTTGGCCACCAGGAAGTCCTGAATGGCCGGCAGGCCCGCCGTGGATGCGGCGCCCTTGCTCGGTGGCTCGGCTCCTGCAAACAGATTGAGCCCGCGCAGCGCAGAGGCTTCGAGCTGTTCCGCAAAACCGGCCTTGGCATCGGGAGGGGTCACGCGGGCCACATAGCGCCGGGCCGCCTTCTGCCGCAGGTCGGCATCGGCCAGCGCCGCGCGCAGGGCCAGCCAGCCCTCCACCTCCCCTTGGTCGTCGGCCGGAATGCGCAGGTAGCGGAAGCCCTGATCCAGGGTCTCACGCACCCCCGCCAGGAACACCTTCTGTCCGTCCAGATCCACCGGCAGCATGTAGTTGTGGAACTCGCGGGCCTGGCCCGCCGGGTCACGCAGCCGGTACTTGAACGACGGCCCCACGTTGTGCAGCTTCTTTTCGCCCGGCTTCTGGGCCCCGGATCCCAGGTGCTTGTCGAGCGTCGTGGCGAGATTTACCGCGCGCACATCGGTTTCCGACTCATCGCCCCCCAGGTTCTCGACGTTGATCACCCGCAACTCCGTGAACTCCAGGCTCAGTGGCGCCCCCACGCCGGATGCGGCCCCCGCCACCGGCGCGGGCTTGAGGACCGTGGACGCCCCCACCTCACTGCGGATCTCCAACGGCTGCCCGGAGCGGCCGAACGGCCGGGCCAGCACCGTGAGCTTGGACCCTCCGTCATCGAAGCTCGACTGGTACAGCGTGACCCCGTTGTAGACAAAGGGCTCGTTGACCTTGATCTTGGCTTCGGTGCGGGTGCCATCGGTGTCGTGGATCACGATGTCGCTGGCAAACAGCTTGGGCATGCCCGTGTCGTAGTATTCGACCACGAACTTCTTGAGTTCCACCCCGAACGGCAGATCCTGCAGCACGACCCCATCGGGCATGTTGATCACGGCGGTGCCGGCGGTGGCCCCTTCCGGCACGAAGAGGTTGCCGCGGAACGTCGGATTGTTCGGCGACAGGCGGTGCTGGGCCGGCACTGCGGCGATCGATCCGCTGCCGGTGAAGGGTGTCTTGCCCGCCAGCGCCATCTGCAGCTTGACGATCAAGTCTCCATCCAGCAGGCCCCCCAGGCACACCAGCACGATGGCACCATGCGCGGCCAGGTAGCCGAGCCGATTGGCCATGCCCTGGCGAGCCGCCACCATCACCCCGTTCTCGCGCACTTGCGCCTTGGCCCGCCACCCGCCGGCCGCCAGGGCCTGCGACACGTGCGCAATCGCCGCCTCGCGCGTCAGCGCAAGCGCACCCTCGGCCTTGTGGTGGAACGCCTTCAGGGAGGACTCCCGCACACCCTCCTTGTAAGTGCGCACTTCGGCCAGGATCTTGGGCACGTGCCGTGCGATGCACAACGACGTCGAGGTCACGAGGAACGCCAGGATCACCAGGAACCAGCCCGTGCTGTAGACCGCGAACAGCCCCATGCGACGGAACACCTCGGCCCAGAACGGACCGAACTGGTTGACGTAATTGACGGCCGGTTGGTGCTGCTGCACCACGGTCCCGATGACCGAGGCGATGCAGATGAGTGTCAACAGCGCAATGGCAAAGCGCATCGACGACAGCAACTCGACAAACTCTCGGAGCCGGCGTGAACCGGTGCGGACTTCAAGCCCGGCAGTGGAAGCAGACATGGTGGGGCGAAATTATGAGCTTGCAAGCATAGGCGGGAAACGCCCAGCAAAAAGGCCGGTCAGGGACCGGCCTTTTTAAGAAAAATCAAACGCGCTCAGTGCAAGCCAGCCATGTAGTCGGCCACCGCCTTGATTTCGCGGTCGTTCATCTTGGCGGTCACACCGGTCATGACGGCATTGTTCTTGCGGACACCGTCGCGGAAAGCCTTGAGCTGGCTCTCGGTGTATTCGGCGTGTTGGCCGGCCAGACGCGGATACTGCGAGGGAATGCCAGCACCCGTCGGGCTGTGGCAACCGGCACAGGCCGGAACCTTGCGGTCGGCGATGCCGCCACGGAAGATGGACTCGCCCAGGACCACCAGATCCTTGCTCTTGGCGTTGCCGGCCACCGGCTTCTTGCTGGCGAAGAAGGCGGCGACGTTGCGCATGTCCGCATCGCTCAGGGGAGCGGCCATGCCCTGCATGATGGCGTTCTCACGCTTGGCGGCCTTGAATTCCGTCAATTGCTTGTACAGGTAGTCGGCGTGCTGACCCTGCAAAATCGGGTTGGCGGACACGCCACGGGTGCCGTCGGAGGTGTGGCAGGCCGCGCATATCTGGGTGGCCGTGGCCTGGCCCTTGGCCAGATCCACCTTGGATGCGGTGGCTTCCGAAGCCATCAGAGGGGTAGCCACGGCGGCAGCCGCCAGCAGAGCAAGCATCGACTTGATGTTCAGGTTCATGATGAGCGGCGCAAAATTCTGTGGGTGGGACAAGTCGCTAAACCGGAGGATTTTACAATGTCCCCAATGAACGAAAACCGATCTACCGCAAGCGGTGGCGCAGACGCGACGAAGCAGGCGCTCGCGTGGTCCCACACGGCCCGCTTCTACACCACCGCGGCACAGCTCAACCAACTGCCGGCGCACGACCTGGCGGAGATCGCTTTTGTCGGGCGCTCCAACGCCGGAAAGTCCACCGCCATCAACACCTTGGCGCAACGCAGGCAACTCGCTTTCGCGTCCAAGACCCCTGGCCGCACCCAGCACATCAACCTGTTCTCGGTGGGCCCGAAGGACGCGCCCGATGCCATCTGGGCCGACCTGCCGGGCTATGGCTATGCCGCAGTGACTCGCTCGGCCAAATTGCGCTGGCAACAGGTGATGGCGGACTATCTGGCCGTGCGCCGCAACCTCGCGGTGGTGGTGCAAATGGTGGATTCACGCCACGGCCTCACCGATCTCGACAAGCAATTGCTGAGTTTTGTCGCCCCTCGCGTGGCCAACGGCGCAGTGAAACTGCTGGTGATCCTGACCAAAGCCGACAAGCTCAATCGCAAGGAGTCCGACCAGATCCTGCGCCAGACCCAGGATCAGCTCGCGGAAATGGCCACGGACGAGTCCGACATCCAGATCGCGCTGTTTTCGGCCCTCAAGAAGCAGGGCGTGGGTGAGGTGGCCGACATCCTGCGAACCTGGACGCAGAACTGCCGTCCCTTGGCGTTCCCCGACGAGATCCTGAATCAGCCGGAGGCCGAAGACCTCGACGGGTCTGACGAAGCCCCTCCCCTGCCCGCGCCCTGACCCCACGCGTCGGGCCCCGGCCTCCGGTCGGCGAGCCCCCGGTTCAGAGTGTGGAGGGCCGGGAGCCCCCAAATCCACGGGTTTCAACCCGATGCCCCTCGTGGCGGCCCTCGCACCCGACGCAGCGCAAGGCCTGGGGACGCACACGCAAGCGCTCGTAGGCGATGTCGGCGCCGCAGTCCACGCACACGCCGAAGTCGTCATCCGCCTCCAGGCGCTTGAGCGCTTCGGTGACCTGGGCCAGATCCAGCCGCTCCCGATCGGTGAGCGCCAGATCCACCTCGCGGTCCGAGCCGGCCCCTCGACCCTCCTCGTTCGCCTGTGTCAGCATCTCGGCCGCGTGCTGGATGCGCGTGGCCTCGCCCTGGTGGCCGGCCATGCGGCGCAGCAGGGCTTCCCGCTCGGACAGCAGCGCCTCACGCAGGACTTGAAGCTGTTTGGGGTCGAGCGCAGCGGTCATGGCGATCTCCTGGGGTCGTCTCATTGTTCGGGTGTACATCCATCGTGGCACCGAGGCCTTGACAGGGTCTTGACTGGAGTCAACCTGAATCGGGGGATCGCCGCGCGCCATCCCGTGCGCGGGTCATGGAGAATTCCGGCCATGTCCGCGTCTGTTGTTTCCGCTGACCCTGCAGCGACCACCCCCACCTTCTCGAGCGCCCCCTGGCCCACCGACATCGACGTGCTGATCGTGGGTGCAGGCCCTGCAGGCAGCGCCTGCGCCACGGCACTGGCGCGTGGCGGGCGTCAGGTGCTGCTCGTCGACCAACACGATTTCCCGCGCGAGAAGGTGTGCGGCGACGGTCTGATTCCGGACGCCCACCACGCCCTGAAACGGCTGGGGGTGCTCGACGAAGTGATGGCACGTGCGCATCCCGTTCGACACGTGCGGTGCGTCGGACCGGGAGGGGGCCAAGTCGACGTACCAGGCCACCTGGCCGTGCTGCCCCGCCGGGAACTCGACGACGTGCTCGTGGCGCACGCCCGGCGCGCGGGGGTCGACGTGAAAACACCGTGGCGGTTCATGGGCCTGACCGAGGATGCCGACGCACGCGTCACGGGGGCCGTGCTGCAAGCCGGCGCCGAAACCCGGACCCTCCAGGCCCGCTGGGTGGTGCTGGCCACCGGCGCGCGCATTCAGCCACTGGCCCAGGCCGGCATGTGCACGCGACGCACGCCCAGCGGCATCGCACTGCGAACCTACGTGCGGCATCCCGGCTTTCAGCACGACACCATGGACGTGGTGTGGCACCGGCAACTGCGCCCAGGATACGGCTGGATCTTCCCCTGCGGACAGGACGTCTTCAACATCGGCGTGGGCGCGTTCTTCCGTCGGCACGAGGCACGCGATCAGGCCGCCGACGCCAACCTGCGAGAGGTGTTCGAAACGTTCACCCGCATCCATCCGGCCGCTGCACGGCTGATGGACGGCGGAGAACCCCTGGGCGATCTGCGCGGCGCCCCCCTGCGCTGCACCCTGGAAGGGGCCTTGCATGGCCGACCGGGACTGCTGACCACCGGCGAGGCCCTGGGATCGACCTATGACTTCACCGGCGAAGGCATCGGCAAGGCGCTGGAAACCGGGCTGCTGGCCGCCGAGGCCCTGCAATCCGTGCCACCGGACGCCCTGGACGGCGCCGCCACCCAGACGGTTCTGGATCGTTACCAACATGGCTTGAACCAGCTCAAGCCGCGTTTTGACCTCTACGCCCGGGCCAACGGCATCAACCGTCACCCCTGGCTGGCCGATCTGGTCATCTGGCGGGCCCGGCACAGCCCGCGGCTGCTGCGCAGCATGAGCGGGGTGCTCGACGAAACCAGCAACCCGGGTCACCTCCTGTCGGCACAGGGACTGTGGAAACTGCTGCGCGGCTGACCCGCGGCCACCGGGTCAGCGAGGCCGCTGGGCATCGTGCACCACCCGGTGCACCAGATGCAGCTTGCGCACCGCCGGCACCGACAGCACGAACGGATAGAAATCCGGCTCGCCCAGCGCCCTCGACAGTTCGTTGAGCACTCCAGCCAGTTCGACCCAGCCATTGATCAACGTCAGGAACTGCGGATCCTCTTGCACCAGCGCATCGGTCGGGAACGGGTGGATGTCGAGTTCAACGTCTCCGGCATCGAGGCCAAAACTCAAGGCAGTGTTCAATCCGTCGACGATGTGCAGGTAGTGCGCCCAGGTCTCGGCCCAGTCCTCCCAGGGGTGGCTGCTCGCATAGGCACTCACACAACGCTGCGGCCAGTCGGCGGCCGGTCCCTGGGCATAGTGGCGCTGCAGGGCGTCGGTGTAGGACTGGCGCTCATCCCCAAAAAGCCGCCGGAACGGCTCGATCCAATGCGAACGGGACACCAGGCGCTCCCAGTAGTAGTGCCCCACCTCATGCCGCATGTGGCCCAGCACCGTGCGGTACGACTCCTGGAGCTGGGAACGCGCCTGCTCGCGCAGCACGTCGTCGGCTTCATCGATGTTGAGCGTGACGATGCCTTGGGCGTGCCCGGTGAGCACCGGCGGTGCGCCCGGAAGGGCGCGCAGAAAATCGAATGCCAGACCGTGGTCCGGATCCTCGCCCCCCGCCCCCACCTGCCGGGACTGCACCGGCAACCCCAGCGCCAGCAGATTGGAGACCAGACGGCGCTTGGCGGTCTCCATGCGCGCCCAGGCCGTGGCGTTGGCCGGCACCGACAGGTCGGGAATCATGCGGTTGAGCCGGCAGGCGGTACACCACAGAGGGCGCTGGCCGGCTCCATTGCGCTCCTCGGCGGGAACCAGCCAGTTGCATTGAGCGGCCGTGTCGGCATTGGCACACCGGGCAAAAAGCCGGCCGTGGCCGTTCGGCCCAAGGCCGGCCCACAGTTCACCCTTGGGCTCCAAGGCCAGCACCGTCAGATGCGCCGACGAAAACCCCAGGGCTCGCCCACAGGAAAAGCAGCGCTGGTTGCCAAAAAACACCGGCCGCCCGCAGGCGCACCGGTACGAGCGTGTGCTTCGCACCGGCAAAGCCCCCACTGAGCGGGCCCGCTCCACCGCCACCGCCGCCGAACGCGAGAGGACGTCCTGCAGCGTGCGCGTCAGGTCATTCAGAAACGGATTCATGCGAAGTCCTCCTGTCTTGTGGTTGCCAGACAGGCGGATTTTCGCCCGCGCCCGTTTCAGTCCTTCTTCATTGGGCAGGTGTTCATGCCCAGGATGGAATACAGCGGGCAGGTGCTCAGCAATCCGGTGAGCAGCGGCACAACGCCGATCCAGCCCCAGGCACCGATGGCGCCGGTGGCGGCCATCACAAGCAGTGCGGCACCGACGACGATGCGGAGGATGCGGTCGATGCCGCCAACGTTGGTCTTCATGGAAAGGCTCCTGTCTTCGAGGGAAAGTGAAGCCAGTGTCGGCATCCCGGCCCGTCCCATCTGTGACTGGAGTCACACAAGACAGCCCCGCCGCGGGGGGCGACAGCGCCGTGATCTGCGATCCGGCCGGGTCAGCCCGTGGCCGAAAGACGGCGCAAAGCGGCCGGATCCGCGACCTCGATGCGCTCGCGGCTGAGCCGCACCCAGCCGCTTTGTTCGAACCGTTTGAGCAACCGCGTGACCATCTCGCGCACCGTGCCCAGTTCGTCCGCCAGCTGCTGATGGGTCCGGTGCAGCACCTGCCCGTGCCCCAGCAAGGCACCGGCCAACCGCTGATCCAGTCGCTGGAAAGCCACCGCCTCGGTCAGGGCCATGAGATCGGCCAGGCGTGTGGCGAATTGGCCGAACACGAAACGGCGAAAAGGCGCATGCTCGCTCCACCGCATGAACAGGTCGGGTGGCAGCACGAACATCTCGGTGGCCGACAACGTCACACCGTGGGCCGCCAGTGCACTCGCCCCGAACAGGCACGACGCGGACACGACACACACCTCTCCGGGCAGGACACGATAGAGCTCCAGCGCACGTCCATGGGGAGCCCCCCGGGCCACCTTCACGCCCCCCGCGAGCACCATCGGGAAACCGCGACAAGGAGCCCCTTCATCAAACAACAGCGCCTGTGCCGAGACCCGGACGGCAGGACCCGCGCGGTCCAGATCGGCCCGCCAGGCGGGCGGTGGATCCTCGGCCAGCACGGGGTACAACGCCATCAGGCGGTCGGCAAGGGCAGGTGCGTCCATGTCGGAAGTGTACGAACCCCGCACGACGCCGGGGAACGCACACGTCTCCTCACCCCTTCGACGGCCCCTCGGCCAGGAAGGTGCGCGTCACGTCGCCCTTGCCGTTGACGCTCTCCAGGTGCACGTCGAAGCCCCACAACCGTGCCACGTGCTTGATCACCTCCTGCGCGCCATCGGCCAGCGGCCGGTCGTTGTGCTGGAAATGCCGCAGGATCAGCGCCCGGTCGCCGCGCAGGTTGACGTTCCAGACCTGGATGTTGGGCTCGCGTTGCCCCAGGTCGTACTGCCGCGACAAGGCCTCGCGCACATGGCGGTAGCCGGCGTCGTCGTGGATGGCGCTGATCTCCATCTCCGGCTTCTTGTCATCGTCGAGGATGGTGAACAGCCGCAGGTCGCGCATCAGCTTGGGGCTCAGGTACTGGCCGACGAAGCTCTCATCCTTGAAGTTGCGCATGGCCTGGTCGAGCGCCGGCAGCCAGGGCGTGCCGGCAATGTCGGGGAACCACTCCCGGTCCTCGTCGGTCGGCGCCTCGCAGATGCGCTTGATGTCGGTGTACATCGAAAAGCCCAGCGCGTACGGGTTGATGCCGCTGTAGTTCCGGTCCGTGACGCGCGGCTGGTAGACCACATTGGTGTGCGACTTCAGCCACTCGATCATCACGCCGTCGGTGAGGTAGCCGTCGTCGTACAGGGTGTTGAGCAGCTTGTGGTGCCAGAAGGTGGCCCAGCCCTCGTTCATCACCTGGGTCTGGCGCTGCGGGTAGAAGTACTGCGAGATCTTGCGCACGATGCGCACGACCTCGCGCTGCCAGGGCTCCAGCAGCGGTGCGTTCTTCTCGATGAAGTACAGCAGGTTCTCCTGCGGCTCAGCCGGGAAGCGCCGGGCTTCGGGCGCCTCGTCGGCCTTGTCGGCCTTGCGCGGCAGCGTGCGCCACAGGTCGTTGACCTGCTGCTGGGCGTAGACCTCCCGCTCCTGGCGCTCGGCCAGTTCCTGCGCAAACGTCTTCTTGCCGGGGCGGCGGTAGCGGTCCACCCCCTGGTTCATCAGCGCATGGCAGGAGTCGAGGAAGGTCTCGACCGCATCCAGACCGTGCTTTTCCTCGCACTTGGCGACGTAGTCCTTGGCGTAGACTAGGTAGTCGATGATTGAGGCCGCATCCGTCCACATCCGGAACAGGTAGTTGCCCTTGAAGAAGCTGTTGTGGCCATAGGCCGCGTGGGCGATGACGAGCGCCTGCATCGCCATCGTGTTCTCCTCCATCAGGTAGCTGATGCAGGGGTTGGAGTTGATGACGATCTCGTAGGCCAGGCCCATGGCGCCGCGCTTGTAGTTCTTCTCCGTGGAGATGAACTCCTTGCCGTAGCTCCAGTGGCGGTAGTTCACCGGCATGCCGACCGACGCGTAGGCGTCCATCATCTGCTCGGCAGTGATGATCTCGAGCTGGTTGGGGTAGGTATCCAGGCCAAAGCGGCGGGCCGTATCGCGAATCACCTCGTGGTAGCGCTCGATGAGCTCGAAGCTCCAGTCGCTGGGTGCAGGCAGGGGCTGCGAGGGCCGCTCGCGCAGCGGCAGCGGCTCGCGCGGCACCCCCACGTGCGCGGCGGGCGCCGTCACCAGTGCCGCCTTGGGCGTGGCCGCCAGGATCGGCGGCAGTTCGGGCTCGGACCGGGGCGTCGGGTCCGGAAGGTGGAGGTCATCGGCGTTCATGCGTTTCCCCTGATCGGGTCCAGGTCCGGTGGCTGGATGGGAGGCGGTGGCGAGGCAAGGTCCGCAGCGGACTCAGGCCGCCTCCCGCGCCCCCTCCTTCTTGAACAGGTCACGGAAGACCGGGTAGATCTGCGAGGCATCGGTCACCTTGCGCATCGCGAAGTGCGGCCCGCTGATCTCGGCCAGGCGGGCGTACTCTTCCCACAGGTTCTGCTCGGGATCGGCCACCTGCACGTAGGCGTAGTAGCGGCACAGCGGCAGGATCTTCTGCTCCAGGATCTCGCGGCAGCGGCCCGAATCGTGGTGCCAGTTGTCGCCATCGCTGGCCTGGGCGCCGTAGATGTTCCACTGGTCGCTGGGGTAGCGGGCACGGATGATCTCCTCCATCAGCACCAGCGCCGAGGACACCACGGTGCCGCCGGTCTCGGTCGAGTGGAAGAAGCCCTCCTCGTCCACCTCCTGCGCCTGGGTGTGGTGACGGATGAAGACGATCTCGATCTTCTCGTAGTGCCGCGTCAGGAACAGGTACAGCAGGATGAAGAAGCGCTTGGACAGGTCCTTGCGCGCCTGATCCATCGAGCCCGACACGTCCATCAGGCAGAACATCACCGCCTTGCTGGTGGGCACCGGCACGCGCACCCGGTTGCGGAAGCGCAGGTCGATCGGGTCCAGGAAGGGAATGGCCGCGATGCGGGCCCGCAGATGCTCGATGCGCTCGCGAAGTTCTGCCACCGCCCGATCCCGTTCGACATCGGCCGGGCGCGCCAGCAG
This sequence comes from uncultured Sphaerotilus sp., assembly GCA_964470355.1. GTDB lineage: Bacteria > Pseudomonadota > Gammaproteobacteria > Burkholderiales > Burkholderiaceae_C > Sphaerotilus. Next base: position 773 of record CAYYCN010000066.1, on the reverse strand, counting down.
CGCGTCGAGCTGCTCGTGCAGCGCCGCCAGTTCGCGCCGCTTGTCGGTACCCAGCGCAATGCGCCGTCCCAGCGCGCCGCGCATCGAACGCACGACGTGCAGGTTGTTGGGCGTGCCGTCGCTGGAATATCCGGCGCGATGGCTCTTCCACTCCGGCGTCTCAGCCAGCTGGGTGCGGATCAGGTGCGGCAGCGCCAGATCTTCGAAGAAAACCTGCATGAACTCTTCCTTGCTCAGGCTGAAGACGAAGTCGTCCTCACCTTCGCCGGAATCGCTGGCCTGGCCCTGGCCGGAGCCGCCGCCACCTCCCCCCCCTTGCGGGCGCTTGATGCGGTCTCCCGTGACGTACTCCTGGTTGCCCGGGTGCACCATCTCGCGCTGGCCGCCCTGCCCATGGTGGAACACGGGCTGGCTGATGTCCTTCTTGGGAATCTTGATGTCCTCGCCACGCGCCAGGTCGCGGATGCCACGGCCGTCGATGGCCCGGCGCACCGCGCCCTTGATCTGCTCCTTGTAGCGGCGCAGAAAACGTTCACGGTTGCCGATCGACTTGTTCTTGCCGGCCAGTCGGCGATCGATGATCTGCTGAAGCATCTCGTTCCTCGTTCGGTTCCCGCCGAAGCGCTGCGGATCGAGCCGGATCCACCCGCATCGGCCCTCGGGGCGCGAAGCCCGGACCCGCGGCCGGACCTCGCCCCCTCCCAGGGGCTCAGCTGGACTTGCGCACGCGCAGGTACCACTCGCACAGCAGGCGCACCTGCTTGGGCGTGTAG
>CAYYCN010000065.1:0-17253 GCA_964470355.1 uncultured Sphaerotilus sp. | reverse complement strand
ACGACCCCCACCATGTCAAGGTGGTGCTCTAACCAACTGAGCTACGCGCCTGAAGAGCTTTGCATCATAGCATGCATTTTTCCTTGTGGCGATAAAAGTGTGTCACTTTCGTTTGGCGTGCTCCACGCCCGAGATCTGACCGACCTGCATCAAGACATGTGACAGCCTTCTGGAGTCCGGCACTTCCAGCGTGAACGTCATGCGCGCCGTACCGTCTACGGACTGCGTGTGCACACCGATCACATTGGTGCGCTCGCGGGCCAACACCTCGGAGATGTCCCGCAACAAGCCCTGGCGGTCGTGCGCCGTGACCGAGATGTCGACCGGATACACCGGATCGGACGCCTTCACGGACGCCGGTCGCTCCTGGTTCCAAGCCACTTCGATCATCCGCTCCGGATGACGCGCCACCATTTCGCGGAAGTTGGTGCAATTGCCGCGGTGAACCGACACGCCCTTGGAGCGGGTGACAAATCCGCCGATCGCGTCCGGCGGCGCCGGGCGGCAGCAATGCGCCAGCTGGGTCAGCAGGGAATCCACCCCCACCACCAGGACCGCCCCCTTGCCCGTGGCTCCGGACCGGGGCGCCCTCACCTGCAACTCGGGTTCGGCCACCACCGGCTCGGGCCGCAGCAGGCTCTCGATGTTGCGCAGCGAATACTCGTCCTTGCCCACGACCTCGAACAGCGCGTCGGCGCTGCGGAATCCCAGTTGGGACGCCAGATCGTCGAGCTTGAGCGCCGTGCGGCCCTCCCGCTGGAGCAGCTTCTCCACCGCCTCCCGACCCCGGGCGAGGGTCTCCTGCAAGGCCCTTGCGTTGAACCACGAACGGACCTTGGCCCGGGCCCGCGCACTGCTCAGATAGCCCAGCTGAGGATTGAGCCAATCCAGCGACGGCCCCCCCTCTTTCGTGGCGATGATCTCCACGGTCTGGCCACTCTGGAGACGGGTCTGCAGCGGCACCATGGCCCCGTCCACCCGAGCACCGCGGCAGCGGTGCCCGAGGTCCGTGTGCAGGCTGTAGGCAAAGTCCACGGGCGTCGCCCCCGCCGGCAACTCGATCACCGTGGCCTGGGGACTCAGCACGTAGATGCGATCCTCGAACCATCCTTGCCCGGTCGGCGGCAGGTTCTCCGTGCCGGCCTTGGGCGCACGACCCGCCAGATCCCGCTCCCAGGCCAACAGCTGCTGCAACACCTCACGCCGAGCCAGCGCCACACGCTCCTCGAAGTCGCCGGCCGCACTCACGCCGGCATAACCCCGGGTGCCCGCCTCCTTGTAGGCCCAATGCGCCGCCACGCCGCTTTCGGCGTGATCGTGCATGCCCTGGGTGCGGATCTGGATTTCGAGCGGCTTGGCGGCCTCGTCGAGCACCACGGTGTGCAGGGACTGGTAGCCGTTGGGTTTGGGTCGGGCGATGTAGTCGTCGAATTCCTCTGGAATCGAGGTCCACAGGGCGTGGATGCGGCTGAGCGCGGTGTAGCAGTCGGTCACCGTCGGCACGATGACGCGCAGGGCCCGCACGTCCATGACCTGGGAAAACTCCAGCTGCTTGCCGCGCATCTTCTTCCAGATGCTGTAGATGTGCTTGGGCCGGCCGTAGACCTGCGCCTGCAGCCCAGCGGCCTTGAGGGCCTCGAGCACTCGCAGGCGGTCGCGCTCGACGGTCTGCTCGCGCTCGACCCGCTTTTCCTCCAGCATGCGGGCGATGCGGCGGTATTCATCGGGCACGAGGAAGCGAAACGCCAGGTCCTCCAGTTCCCACTTCACTTGCCAGATGCCCAGCCGGCTGGCCAGGGGCGCAAAGACCTGCTGGGCCTCGCGTGCGAGGGCCGTGGGGCACGGCAGCTTGGTCAAGGCGAAGTGCCGCAGGGTCTGCAGACGTGACGCCAGGCGCAGCACCACCACCCGAAGGTCCTTCGAGAAGGCCAGCAGCATCTTGCGCACGCGCTCCAACTGCTGGGCCTGCAGTTCGGGGTCCGTCTCGTCGCCCCAGGCATTGAGGGCCGAGCGCTGCACCTGCACCAGCTTGCGCGTGTGCATCACCAACCCGGCGTAGGAGGGGCCGAAGGCCTGGGCGACCACCGTCTGCGGGTCGGTCAGGTACTCGCCGGCGTAGACGAGGTAGACGGCCGCCTGCATCGACGGTGCCGCCCCGATCGCACGGACGATGGCGGCCACGCCGTCGGCGTGGGCCATGGCGTCCTCGCCGGTCTTGAACGTCTGGCCCAGCAGCAAGGGCTCAGCGAACGCCCGCGCGCGCTGCAGGCGGGCCAGCTCGGCCACGACCGTGCCCTCGTCGCCAAAGGCATTGGCGCCTTCGGCGACGGCCACGATGGCCGCCGGGCGATTGTCGACATCGGGACTGGAAGTGCGCATGCGCTCAGAGACTCGTCGAAAGGTCTTCAGACCCGGTCAGGAACCATTCCACCGGGTCGATCTGTTCATCGGACACAAAAGTTGGGGCGTGGCCCACGCCGGGCAGCTCGATGAGGCGGGCCCTTGGCCCCCGTCGGCCCATTTCAGCGGCGGTGTCGGGGCTCAGCAAATCGGAATCGGCTCCCCGCAGCAACAGAGTCGGACACGTGATGCGGTCGTAGGCGATCCACAGCATGGCCTCGCCCGCCCGGGCGGCCTCGGGTGTCATGGCACGTAAAGGCTCGCCGATGGCGGGGTCATAACGCAGCCGGACGGACCCATCGGGCTGGCCCACCAGCAGCGGTCGGGTCAGTGCCAGCCACTGTTCCGGGGTGTGCAACCCAAACCCCTGCGACACCTGCCAGATCGCATCGGCTGCGGTCTGCTCATCGGGGTAGTCCATCCGGGCCCCCACGTATTCGGCGATGCGGGCCAGCGCTGGGCGATCCAGCGAGGGTCCGACATCGTTGAGAACCAGCCGACGGACCGGAGAGCCCGGCAGGCTGGCCAGGCCCATGCCAATCAGCCCTCCCAGGGAGGTTCCGAGCCACGACACCGACGACACCCCCAACCGGGCCACCAAGGTCACCATGTCGGCCACGTACAGCGGCAGCTGGTATTCCATCGGATGGAGCAACCAGTCGGAACGCCCTCGCCCGACCACGTCCGGACAGATCACGCGAAAGCGGGAAGACAACCGCCGTGCCAGGACGTCAAAGTCGCGGCCCTGCCGCGTCAATCCGTGAACACACACCAGCACATCGGGGTTGCTGGCGTCGCCCCACTCCCAATAAGCCATCCGGTGCAGCCCCTCCGCATGGAGGCATTGGACATGGTGCAAACGTGGATCCTGCATGCCATCAGGATAACAAAGGCCCCCTCATAATGTCCTCGGGTTCTCAACGGAGTTCGCAATGCTTCATGGCAAGACGGCGCTCGTGACGGGTTCGACCAGCGGAATCGGTTTAGGCGTGGCCCTGAGCCTGGCCCGACAGGGAGCGAACATCGTGCTCAACGGGTTTGGTGACGTCGACGGCGCCCGGCGCCAGGTCGAGGCCTTTCGCCACGGCGTGGCCCACCATCCGGCAGACATGAGCCGACCCGACGAGATCGCCGATCTCGTGCGATACGCGGAGGAGTCCTTCGGATCCGTCGACATCCTCGTCAACAACGCGGGCATCCAGCACGTCGCGGCGGTGGAAGACTTCCCCGTCGAGCGCTGGGATGCCATCCTGGCCATCAACCTCAGCGCGGTGTTTCACACCACGCGCCTGGTGTTGCCGTCCATGAAGGAGCGGGGTTGGGGCCGCATCGTCAACATCGCCTCGGTGCACGGCCTGGTGGCCTCGGTGAACAAGGCCGCCTACGTGGCCGCCAAGCACGGCGTGGTGGGCCTGACCAAAGTCACGGCCCTGGAAAACGCCACCACCGGCGTGACCTGCAACGCCATCTGTCCCGGATGGGTGCTCACGCCCCTGGTCCAGAAGCAGGTCGACGCCCGGGCTGTGGCCGAGCAGATCGACACGGCTCGGGCCGCACGGGAGTTGCTGTCGGAAAAGCAGCCCTCCCAGCAATTCACCACCCCGGATCAGCTGGGTGAACTGGCGGTGTTCCTGTGCTCACCGGCAGCCGACAACGTGCGCGGCGTGGCCTGGAATGTTGACGGGGGCTGGACGGCGCAGTGAACCCGCTTGAGGCCAGCCTTTGCCACACCGGCAAAGGCGCCTGAAGTCCCGGGCGCACTGCGGCGCCCGATGCTCACGGCTTCAGGCGGACGCTGCCCTGCACTTGCACACTCAGGACGGACTTGCCGGCTTCTGCGGGAATCGGTGCGGCCTCGTCGGCCACTTTGGCCCGCATGGCCATGACCATCGGCCGAGGGCCCCCTCCCCCATCCGAAATCGACTCCACACGCACCTCGTGCACCTGGAAGCCCGAGGCGCCCAACGCCTTGGCGGCCACTTCGGCCCGGGAGCGGAAGTTCGCCAAGGCCTGCTCAGTCAGGGCCCGCTCGTTTTGCTCCTGCACGCCGCGCGAGACGCTGTAGTGCATGCCCAGCATCTGCAGCTTCCCCAGTTCACCGGCCACACGCGCCACCCGCTCGGGATCGGTCCCGGTCAGGACAAGCTGCGCCTGGCCGATCCAGCCCGCGATGCGCCCGTTGTCCTGATAGCGCGGACTCAGCATGAACTGGCCGGTCCGCACTTCAAGCGCAGGCGCCTGCGCGGCCGCCCGGGCCTGGGACAGGGCGTCGTTCATGACCTGCTTGAGCCCGGCCTGCACCGAGGCGGCAGAAGCCCCGTCGCGGGTGGCCTGCAGGGTGATGGTCAGGGTGTCCTGCACCACTTCCACGCTGGCGGCAGACGACAGGTGCAACGCGTTGTCCGCCGTCACGCCGGACCCGCCCGCGGCCGGAGAAGGTGAGGCGGCCAGGGCGGTGCACCCCATCGACACGCCCAACACCCAGGCCGCCACCGGTCTGCGCCAAGGCACAGGCCTCCGTCCGGACACCTCCCGCACGGCAAGGCCAAATCGGGGGTCAGAAAGGGAATTCATGTCTGGAGCTCCTTCATGAGTCGGTGGTCAGTGTGCCCCCAAAGACACACTCGCATCCAGAGCGTTGTAGTTGTAACAGGGGGAAAAGGCACGGGATTTTTCGAGCGCCAAATGGTCACAATCCGGGTCTGTTACAAATAAGGAGACGGAGCTGCCATGAACCCCGCCAATGCCCAGCGCACCGACCGCATCGTCGTCGTCGACGACGACACCCGCATCCGCGACCTCCTGCGCCGCTACCTGACCCAGGAAGGCTTTGAAGTCCTGCTGGCGGAAGACGCCAAGGCCCTCAACCGCATCCTGACCCGTGAAACGGTCGACATGATCGTGCTCGATCTGATGCTGCCCGGCGAAGACGGCCTGTCCATCTGCCGTCGACTTCGGGCCGCCAACGACCTCACACCCATCATCATGCTGACGGCCAAGGTCGAGGACGTGGACCGCATCGTGGGCCTGGAGGTGGGGGCCGACGACTACCTGCCCAAGCCCTTCAACCCGCGTGAGCTGCTGGCCCGCATCCACGCCGTGCTGCGCCGCCGTCCCTCGGTGGAAGCCCCGGGAGCCCCGGCCCGCGATGCCCAGTCCGTCACCTTTGGCCCCTTCGAGTTCGACCTGGGCCTGCGCCGCCTCACCCGCGACGGCGAAGTCATCTCGCTGACCACTGGCGAGTTCTCGATGCTCAAGGCCCTGGTGCGCCACCCGCGTCAGCCGCTCAGCCGTGACAAGCTCGCACAGCTGGCCCGGGGCCGGGAGTTCGAGCCCTTCGATCGCTCGCTGGACGTCCAGGTCTCACGGCTGCGCAAGATGATCGAGCCCGATCCGTCACAACCGCGTTACATTCAGACGGTTTGGGGTGTGGGTTACGTGTTCGTTCCGGACGGTACCGCTTGATGCCCCGTTGCTGATCCCCTTCGCCGTTTCCGGGGCGACATGACCTCTTCCTCCCGCTCGCCATCGCCCTCGATCTCCGCCGGTCCGGTGGGTCTGCAAAGCCAGAACAAGCCGCGATCCCTGTCTGGGACGTGGCGGCGCTATTTGTCGATGAGTCTGTTCTGGCGCACCTTCTTGCTCCTGTCGCTGATGTTGGGCGCCGGTATCCTGGGATGGATCTACACCCTGCGGTACCTGGAGCTGGAGCCGCGGGGGGTGCAGTCCGCGCAGCAGATCGCCAGCCTCGTGAACCTCTCCCGGTCGGCGCTGCGCTACCAAGACCAGCTCAACCGGGTGGCCCTCGTGAAGTCGATGGGCGAGCAGAATTCGGTGCGCATCCAGCCACGCGAGCCGGGAGACCGCTACATCCCGTTCGAAGTGGATCGTTTCACCCGCGCCATCGGCGGTGAACTGCGCAGCCAACTCGGCCCCCACACCATCCTGGCCAGCAGCGTGAACCAGTCGCCCGGCTTGTGGGTGGGGTTCAAGATCGAGTCCGACGACTACTGGCTGCAGACCGACCAGAACCGCATCCAGCCCGCGGTCACCGGCAAGACCTACTTTGCGGTCATCGGGCTGACGCTGGTCTTGACCCTGTCGGGATCGGCACTCATCGCCGGCCTGATCAACCGGCCGCTGCGGCAGTTGTCGGCCGCCTCCACCCGCATTCGGGAAGGCGATCTGGATTTCCGGCTGGATGAAGGCACCACCACCCGCGAAATCCGCGAGGTCAACCGCGGCTTCAACCGCATGGCCCGCGAGTTGGCCAAGATCGACGACGATCGTGCGGTGATGCTGGCCGGCATCTCGCACGATCTGCGCACACCGCTGGCCCGCATCCGCCTGGAGACGGAGATGAGTGTGGCCGACGAGGAAGCCCGCCGCAACATGGCCGACGACATCGACCAACTCGATGCCATCATCGACAAGTTCATGGATTACGCCCGACCCACCGAGGTCAAGCTCGTGCCAGTGGTGCTGGCCGTCCTGCTCGACACCGTGATCCGACGCATCTGCAACGACCAACTCAAGATCATCGCCCGCGTGACCACCGAGGTGCGCGTGCTGGCCGACGAAACCGATCTGGACCGGGTGTTCGCCAATCTGTTCGAGAACGCCCGACGCTACGCGCAGTCTCCGGACGGTGTGGCCCGTGTCACCGTCACCTGTGCCCGCACACCAGAGTGGGTCATGATCAACGTCCGAGACGAAGGCCCGGGGGTGAACCCCGCCAACTTGGCACGGCTGACCACGCCGTTCTTCCGCGGCGACAAGGCCCGCACCCACACCAGCAGCACAGGAGCGGGCCTGGGGCTGGCCATCGTCGACAAGACGGTGACCCGCATGGGCGGCCAGTTTGATCTGGCCAACGCACCGGGAGGCGGCCTGGTCGCCAGCATTCGACTGCGCCGGGCGGTCTGAATCAACCCCAAGGCAGAAAAAACAAAGCGGCCGAGAGGGCCGCTTGGCTGTTTGAAGGGCCACCGCCACCGCTCACCGCAGCGGCCCCCATCCATCAGAGCTGCACAGGACGCGAGTGCCAGATCTGGTCGGCGTACTCGGCGATCGTGCGATCGGACGAGAACGCGCCCATGCCCGCCACGTTGAGCACCGCGCGGCGGGCCCATTCGTCGGCGTTGCGGTAAAGGGCATCGACCTGGCCTTGCGTCTCGACGTAGCTGTCGTAGTCGGCCAGCAGCAGGTAGTGATCGCCCCAGTTCACCAGGGTGTCGTAGATCTGCTGGAAACGGCTCGGCTCTTCGGGACAGAACAGACCGTCGCGGATCGCATCGAGCACGGCCTTGAGTTCGGCGTTGCCTTCGTAGAGGGCGCGCGGCTGGTAGCCCTGGCGACGGATCTCGGCCACCTCCGGCGTGGTCTTCCCGAAGATGAAGATGTTGTCGTCGCCCACGTGCTCCTTGATCTCGACGTTGGCGCCATCGAGCGTGCCGATGGTCAGCGCACCGTTGAGGGCGAACTTCATGTTGCCGGTGCCCGAGGCTTCGGTGCCCGCCGTGGAGATCTGCTCCGACAGGTCGGCCGCCGGCATGATGATCTCAGCCAGGCTCACGCTGTAGTTCGGGATGAACACGACCTTGAGCTTGTCGCCGATGCGCGGGTCGTGGTTGACCACCTTGGCCACGTCGTTGATCAGCTTGATGACCAGCTTGGCCATGTGATACGCGGACGCGGCCTTGCCAGCAAACACCACCACACGCGGCACCCATTGGGCGTCCGGGTTGGCCAGGATGCACTGGTAGCGATGGATCACGTGCAGCACGTTGAGCAGCTGGCGCTTGTACTCGTGGATGCGCTTGACCTGCACATCAAACAGGGCGTCCGGGTTCAGGTGCACGCCCAGGTGCTTGAGCACATAGGCCGCCAGACGCTCCTTGTTCTGGCGCTTGACCTTGCGGAAGGCGCCCAGGAAACCCGGCAGCTCGATCGACGCCTTCAGGCCTTCGAGTTGGTCCAGGTGGCGGCGCCAGCCCTTGCCCAGACGCTGGTCCAGCAGCGCGGCCAGACCGGGGTTGGCCTGAGACAGCCAGCGCCGCGGCGTCACGCCGTTGGTCTTGTTGTTGAAGCGCTCGGGCCACAGGTGGGCGAAGTCCGCAAAGATCGAGTCCTTCATCAGCTCCGAATGCAGCGCCGACACCCCGTTGATGGAGTGGCTGGCCACCACCGCCAGATAGGCCATGCGCACGCGGCGCTCGCCGTTTTCGTCGATCAGGGAGATGCGGCGCATCAGGCCCGGATCGGCCCCGTGGGTCTTGGCCACGTCGGTCAGGAAGTGGGCGTTGATGTCGAAGATGATGCGCAAGTGACGCGGCAGCACACGGCCGAACAGGTCGACCGGCCAGGTTTCCAGCGCCTCGTGCATCAGCGTGTGGTTGGTGTACGAGAACACCTTCTGGCACAGCGCCCAAGCCTGGGCCCAAGGCACCTGATGTTCGTCGAGCAGGATGCGCATCAGCTCGGGAATCGCCAGCACCGGGTGCGTGTCGTTGAGGTGGATGCTGACCTTGTCGGGCAGTTGGTCGAAACCGGTGTGGGTGCGCATGTAGCGGCGCACCAGATCCTGCAGCGAGGCCGAGACGAAGAAATACTCTTGGCGCAGGCGCAGTTCGCGGCCCGACAGCGTCGAGTCGTCCGGGTACAGCACACGAGAGACGGTCTCGGAGTGGTTCTTGGTCTCGACCGCACCGAAGTAGTTGCCCTGGTTGAAAGCCCGCAGGTTCATCTCCTCGGTGGCCTTGGCCGACCACAGGCGCAGGGTGTTCGTGGCCTGCGTGCCGTAGCCCGGGATGATGGTGTCGTAAGCCATGGCCAGCACGTCGTCGGTGCCAACCCACCGCACGCGGGTTTCGTCGCCCACGCCGTGCTGTTCCAGATGACCACCGAAGCGCACGCGGTACTCGACCTCAGGGCGCGGGAACTCCCACGGGTTGCCGCCCTTGAGCCAATAGTCGGGGACCTCGACTTGGCGGCCGTCGACGATGGTCTGGCGGAACATGCCGTAGTCGTAGCGGATGCCATAACCGAAACCGGGCACGCCGATGGTGGCCATCGAGTCCAGGAAACAGGCCGCCAGTCGGCCCAGGCCGCCGTTGCCCAGCGCTGCGTCAGGTTCCAGATCAAACAGCGCGCCAGCGTCCACGTCCAGCTCGGCCAGCGCCTTCTGGATGGTGGGCATCAGGTCCAACGCCAGGATGGCGTTGGTGAAGGTGCGCCCGATCAGGAATTCCATCGAGAGGTAGTACACACGCTTGACGTCCTGCGCGTACTGGGCCCGGGTGGTCTTCATCCAGCGCTCGACGAGGTGATCACGCACCGCGTAGGACACGGCGTGCAGCCAGTCGTCTGGACGGGCCGAGACGGGATCCTTGCCAACGGTGTACATCAGCTTGTTGGAGATGGCGCGCTTGAACCCCTCCACGTCGTTGGCGAGGTGGTCGTACTGGTGTTCGAACTGGGTCAGATCCATGGTGAAGTCAGACGGATGAAGGTGGTTGTGATGTGAAATCGATTAGCAGGATGTGCGCCGCCCGCGGCACCGGGTCAGGCCCAGGCGGCGCGGTAGGCCTGCAAATAGCGTTGAGCCGCCTGGGACCAGCCAAAGGGCTGCTGCATGGCCCGCCGCTGCACCAGCGTCCAGTCGGCGCGACGCCGATAGAGGGCCAGGGCCCGCATCAGCGCCGACTGCAAGCCCGACACATCAAAGGTGTCGAAGACAAAGCCGGTGGCGTCGGTGTCGAGGGTTTCGAGCCGGGTGTCGTGCACCGAATCGGCCAGCCCCCCCACCCGGCGCACCACCGGCAAGGTGGCGTACTTCAGGCCGTACAGCTGGGTGAGCCCGCAGGGCTCGTAACGCGACGGCACGACGATGGCATCGCTGCCCGCGATGAGCCGGTGGGCGAAGTCCTCGTCGTAGCCGATGTGCACCGCCACCTGGGTGGGGTGCTGCGCGGCGACCTGACGGAACGCCTCCTCCATCCAGGCATCACCACTGCCGAGCAGCGCGAATTGCGCCCCCTGCTCCAGCAACCACGGCAGGGCCTCCAGCATCAGGTGCAGGCCTTTCTGCTCCGTGAGCCGGCTCACCGCACAGAACAAAGGGCCGGACGCGTCCCCGGACAACCCGAGTTCGTCCACGAGCCCGGACTTGCAGCGGGTTTTACCCACCAGTTGCCGAACCTTGTAGGGATGGGGAATCAGCGGATCGAGCGAGGGGTTCCAGACCGCGTCGTCCACACCGTTGAGAATGCCATCGAGCTGGTGACGTCGATCGTGCAGCAGACCTTGCAGGCCGCAGCCCTGCTCCCAGCCCTGGATTTCCTGGGCGTACGTCGGACTGACGGTGGTGATGCGGTCAGCGAAATACAGGCCCGACTTCATGAAGTTCACATGCCCGTGAAACTCCACGCCGTGCACGCCCCAGTACTCCGCAGGCAAGGCGAGATCGTGGAACACCTCGGCACCAAACAGGCCCTGGTACGCCAGGTTGTGCACTGTGAACACGCTGGCAGCGAGCCGATGGCCCGCCCGCACGCTTTCCGCTCGCACATAGGCGGGCGCCAGACCGGCGTGCCAATCGTGCGCATGCACCACGTCGGGGCGCCAGTAGCTGTCCACGCCCGCAGCCATCTGCCCCGCCATCCAGCCCAACGTCGCGAAACGCAGGTGGTTGTCGGCGTAGGGAACCTTGCGCTCGTCGGCATAAGGACCGCCCGGCCGGTCGTACAGCCCGGGCGCGTCCACGAGAAAGGCGTGCACGCCACACTCCGGCAGGAAACCGTGCACCAGGCGCACCCGCCCCCCGCCCAGCGAGGGAAACGGCAGCGTCAGTTCAGCCACCGTTCCCGCATCCTGAAGCGCCTTCAGGAACACCGGGAACCCGGGCAACAAGACGCGCACATCGGCCCCTTCGGCGACCAGCGCGGGCGGCAGGGCCGCGGCGACGTCCGCCAACCCTCCCGTCTTGAGCAGCGGAAAGATTTCGGCACAAACCTGCAGCACGCGCATTCGCATCTCCCTCAGAGGGCGGCCAGCATTCGCCGAGTCACGAGCACCACGCCGTTTTCGGTGCGGTGGAAACGCTTGGCGTCGAGCACGGGATCCTCACCCACGACCAGTCCTTCAGGCAACTTGCAGCGCCGGTCAATCACCACCTTGTTCAGGCGGCAACTGCGACCGATCTGCACATCCGGCAGCACCACGGCCTGGTTGATGTCGCAGTACGACTGCACCAGCACATTCGAGAACAGCACGGAGTTGCGGATTGCAGCCCCCGACACCAGGCACCCGCCCGACACCAGGCTGTTGACCGCCATGCCGCGACGCCCGTCCAGGTCGTGCACAAACTTGGCGGGAGGCAACTGCTCCTGGTAGGTCCAGATCGGCCAGTCGCGGTCGTACATGTTCAGTTCGGGCGTGGTCGAAGCCAGGTCCAGGTTGGCCGCCCAGTAAGCCTCCACCGTCCCCACGTCGCGCCAGTACGGGCGCGAATACGGCGGGTTGGCGATGGCCGACATCGTGAACGGATGGGCCAGCGCCTGGTTCTCCTTCACCGCCTTGGGAATGAGGTTCTTGCCGAAGTCATGCTCGGAATCCGGATCGACCGCATCCTCCTCCAGCAAGCGGTACAGGTAGTCCGCCGTGAAGATGTAGATGCCCATACTGGCCAGCGACAGCTTGGGGTTGTCGGGCATGGACGGCGGATTCTCGGGCTTCTCCAGGAAGTCCACGATGCGACGGTCCTCGTCGATGGCCATGACCCCAAAGGCCTTGGCCTCTTCGCGCGGCACCTCGATGCAACCCACCGTCACGCCGCGACCACTGTTGGCGTGGTCTTCCAGCATGATGGAGTAGTCCATCTTGTAGACGTGATCACCAGCCAGCACCACGATGTACTCGGGCGGACGCGAGTTGCGGATGATGTCCAGGTTCTGATAGATCGCGTCGGCGGTGCCGCGGTACCAGCTTTCCTCGTCCACGCGCTGCTGGGCCGGCAGCAGGTCGACGAACTCGTTCATCTCGTTGCGCAGGAAAGACCAGCCACGCTGCAAGTGACGGATCAGCGAGTGCGACTTGTACTGCGTGATCACGCCGATGCGGCGCATGCCGGAGTTCAGGCAGTTCGACAGCGCGAAGTCGATGATGCGGAATTTGCCACCGAAGTGCACCGCCGGCTTGGCACGGCGATCGGTGAGGTCCTTCAGGCGAGAGCCGCGGCCGCCGGCCAGCACCAAGGCAAGGGTGCGACGGGCCAGTGCCCGACTCTGGGCAGTTTGAGCCAGATCCATTTTGGTGTCTCCTGTGATGACTGACGATGTCGGGAGCAAAGGGGAGGTGAACCTCGCCTTTGCTCAGGTGATGACGGCCGGGCCCGACAGGCCCGTGAATTCACGGATGCGCGCCACCCGGTCCGCGGCCTCGATCAGACCGGCCAAAGCCGTCTGAGGATCGAGATCGTGGCGGGAAGCGTCCCCCTCGAAACGTTCCAGGTAGACCCGCAGCGTCGCACCTTCCGTGCCGGTACCGGACAGGCGGAACACGATGCGTGATCCACCCGCCAGGATCAGGCGCACGCCCTGACGCGAGGAGGTCGAACCGTCCACCGGATCGGTGTAGGCGAAATCATCGGCGGTCTCCACTTGCAGGCCATCTCCCAGAACCTGTCCCGGCAGGCTCGGCAGTGCCTCGCGCAACGCCGCCATGAGGGCGTCGGCGCGGTCGGTGGGAACGCCCTCCCAATCGTGGCGTGAGTAGTAGTGGCGACCGAAGCGGGCCCAGTGGGCACGCACCAGTTCGGGGACGGATTGTCCGGTCGCAGCCAGCAGGTTCAGCCAGAACAAGACCGCCCACAGGCCATCTTTTTCACGGACATGGCCCGATCCAGTGCCATAGCTCTCCTCGCCGCACAACGTCACCCGCCCGGCATCGAGCAGGTTGCCGAAGAATTTCCAGCCCGTCGGCGTCTCGTAGGCCGGAATGCCCAGCGCACGCGCCACCGCGTCGGCCGCACACGACGTGGGCATCGATCGCGCGATGCCCGACAGGCCGGCGGCATAACCCGGCACCCGCTGGGCGTGCGCGGCCATCACGGCCAGGCTGTCGGAGGGAGTGACCACGAAGTCGCGCCCCAGGATCATGTTGCGGTCGGCGTCGCCGTCGGACGCGGCCCCGAAGTCCGGGGCCCCCGGACCGGACATGGTGGCCATCAGTTCGGCCGCATGAGCGGGGTTCGGGTCGGGGTGGTGCCCGCCGAAGTCCTCCAGCGGCTCGCCATTGATGACGGTGCCGATCGGGGCCCCCAGCGTGCCCTCCAGGATCCGCCGGGCGTAAGGCCCGGAAGCGGCACACATCGCGTCGAACCGCATGCGGTGCCCTGCGGCGAACCAGGCGCGCATGGCCGGGAAATCGAACAGGGACTCCATCAGTTCAGCGTAATCGGACACCGGGTCGATGACTTCCACGGCCATGCCGCCCAAGTCCACAGCACCCAAGCGCGACAGGTCGATGTCGCCGACCCCGTCGAGGATGTGGTATTCGGTGAGTTGCTGCGTGCGGGCATAGACCGCTTCGGTCACGCTCTCCGGTGCCGGACCGCCATTGGAGATGTTGTACTTGATGCCGAAGTCCCCGTCGGGCCCGCCGGGGTTGTGGCTGGCCGACAGCACGATGCCGCCGAAGGCCTGGTGCTTGCGGATCACCGCACTCACGGCAGGCGTCGACAGCAGCCCCCCCTGCCCGACCAGCACACGGGCGAATCCGTTGGCGGCGGCCATGCGCAGGATGGTCTGCACCGCCACCCGGTTGTGAAAGCGGCCGTCCCCGCCGAGCACCAGCGTCTGACCGTGCCGGTCGGCCAGCGTGTCGAACAGCGCCTGGACAAAGTTCTCCAGATAGTTCGCCTGCTGGAACACCGTGACCTTCTTGCGCAGGCCGGAGGTGCCCGGCCGCTGGCCGGGAAAGGGGGTGGTCGGAACCGTCTGAATCGTCATGGGGAGCGTCAATCAGGTTGGGAAGAAAAAGGAAACTCGGGCAACCACACCTGCACGGAGCGCGCCGGAACGGTCACCTCACCGGACAAGGCCTGACCGGCTGGCCGATCACCCGACACACTGCAGGCCTGACACACCCAACGACCAGGGGGCAGATGCCAGTTCAGGTCGGTCTCGTCGGGGTGCACCAGGATGAGCACGCGGTCACTCGCGCATTGCAGGAGGATGCCCACGCCGCGGTCCTGCCGGTGCCCGTGCCAATCGTCCCCCTCCAGCGGGCGCCCCTGGGGGTGCAGCCATTGCACGTCGATCCGGCCGTCGGCGTCGGGCAGACCGGTCCACCAGCGCGGCATGCGCAGCGCCGGATGCTCGCGCCGCAGGGCCAACAGGGTCGCCACCCACTCGGTCAGCGAGGCATCGCCCTTCGACCAATCGATCCAGGTGATCGCGTTGTCCTGGCAATACGCGTTGTTGTTGCCCTGCTGGGAATGCCCGACCTCGTCGCCCCCCAGCAGCATGGGCGTGCCCTGGGACAACAGCAGGCAGGCCAGCAGCGCACGGGACAGGCGGGCCCGCACCTCCAGCACACAGGGATCGTCGGTGGCGCCTTCGACCCCGCAGTTCCAGCTGTTGTTGTGGTGGTGCCCGTCGCGGTTGCCCTCACCGTTGGCCAGGTTGTGCTTGTGGTTGTGCGACACCAAGTCCCGCAGCGTGAAACCGTCGTGCGCCGTAATGAAATTGACGCTGGCGGTCGGTGCCCGGCCGCTGTGGCAGAACTGCCGGCTGGACGCCGCAAAACGATGCACAAAAGCCGCCCGGTCTCCGGCTCGCCGCAGCCACCAGCTGCGTGTCGTGTCGCGGAACTGATCGTTCCACTCTCCCCAACCCGGCGGAAACCCCCCCAGCTGGTAACCGTCCGGCCCCAGGTCCCAAGGTTCGGCAATCCACTTGACGCCGGCCAGGACCGGATCGCTGGCCAGGGCAGCAAAAAAGGCGTTGCGTCGATCGAAGCGGCCGTCCGGGCCGCGCCCGAGGATGGGCGCCAGATCAAAGCGGAACCCGTCCACACCGTAGACCTCCACCCAGTGGCGCAACGAAGCCACCACCATCTGCACCACCCTCGGCTCACTCAGGTTCAGGGTGTTGCCGCATCCGGACCAGTTCACGTAGCGCCCGGACCCCTCCGACTCGTGTCGGTAGGCCTGTCGGTTGCACTGCCCCCGGAGGTGGAACATGGGCCCCAGTTCGTCGGATTCGGCCGTGTGGTTGAAGACCACATCCAGCACCACCTCGAGGCCCGCGGCGTGCAGATCCACGACCATGTCCCGGAACTCGTCCACGGCTTGCGTTGGGTCGACGGCGTACTCCGGATGGGGCGCAAAAAAGGAAACGGTGTTGTAACCCCAATGGTTCGACAGGCCTTGCGCCTGCAACCTCGGCTCATCGACATGGGCATGCACCGGCAACAGGCTCAGCGTCGTGACGCCCAATCGCCGCCAATGGGCGACCATGGCGGGGTGAGCCAGTCCGCGGTAGGTGCCACGCAGATGGGGCGGCACTTGCGGATGGAGCTGGGTCGCGCCCTTGACGTGGACCTCGTAAAGCACCGTCCGATCCCAGGGCACACCCGGCCAGGCGTGAAGCCCGCTGGCCGAGTCCACGGGACGGACCCGGCCCTTGAGCGCCCGGGCCGCGTTGTCCTGGGTGTCTCGCTGGCGACCATCCGAATGCTCGTGCCCAAAATGCTCGGGATAACGGCTCTCAAAGCGCCCCACCAACTCGGGTGCGTGGGGATCCAGCAGGAGCTTGTGGGGGTTGTGACGCCCGCCGCGGGACGGATCCCAAGGCCCGTCCACCCGCCATCCGCACGTCAGCGCCTGCCCATCTGGCCAGGGCCACAGGCCGTGCCAGACGCCGTCGTCACACGCGGTGACCGCCAGCCGATGCCGCTCGTGTTCACCGGCATCGTCAAAGACACAGAACCAGACCGCCGTCGCTTCGGGCGCCCACAAGGCCACGTGCACCTCGCCCGGGCGCAGGTGCACGCCCAGGGGCCAGGGGCGCGAAGCACGCATGCCTCCCGGCTCCGGCACCACGTCCGCAGAGACCGCCACCGCAGCCACCGCAGGCCCATCACTCAAGCGATTCATGAGCGCTCACCCGGCACGTCCGGCGACAGGATCAGGGTCGCCAGTGGGGGCAAGGTCAGCACGATCGACTGAGCGTGTCCTTGCCATTCCACCGGAGCGGCTTCCACCGAAGCCTGCACCACACCGCTGCCGCCAAATTCAGCGTCGTCGGTGTTGATCCACGTGTGCCAGGTCCCGCCGCAGGGCACCCCGACACGCCAGCCGTGACGCACCACCGGCGTGAGGTTGGACACCACCAGCGCACTGCGCCCCCAGCGATCGCGGCGCAGGAACGCCAGCATCGAGTGCGCGGCATCCTCGTGCGAGACCCACGAGAAGCCGGCGGGATCGGTGTCCTGCTCATGCAGGGCGCTCAAGCCCCTCAGGGTCTGATTCAGGCGACGCACGAGGCGCTGTACGCCCCCGTGCAGCGGATGATGCGTCAGGTGCCAGTCCAGGCTGCGGTCGGCGTTCCACTCGTCGGTCTGTGCGAACTCGCAGCCCATGAACAGCAGCTTCTTGCCAGGATGGCCCCACATCCAGCCGTACAGCGCGCGCAGGTTGGCGAAGCGCTGCCACTCGTCGCCGGGCATCTTGCGCAGCAAGGACCCTTTGCCATGCACCACCTCATCGTGAGACAACGGCAGCACGAAGTTCTCGGAGAAGGCATACATCAGCGAGAAGCGGATCTGGTCGTGGTGGTGCTGGCGATAGAC
>CAYYCN010000064.1:0-17273 GCA_964470355.1 uncultured Sphaerotilus sp. | reverse complement strand
CGTAGAGCTGTTTGAGGTTGATGCCGATGGAGCGGTAGAAGGTGAACAGGTCCGGACCGATGGCTTCACCGGCCGTGTAGGCCACGCGCACCCGGCTGAAACCCAAGGTGTTGCGCAGCGGGCCGTAGATGGCCAGATCGCCCAGCGTGTAGAGCAGGCGGTCCAGGCCACCGATGGGCTTGCCATCCATGAGCTGCGGACCCACGCGCTTGGCCAGGGTCATGCAGCGGTCGAACAGCCATTTCTTGACCGAACCGGCGTCCTCCATCCGGATCATCACGCTGGTCAGCAGGCCTTCGAAGATGCGTGGTGGCGCGAAGTAGTAGGTCGGGCCGATTTCCTTGAGGTCGATCGTCACGGTGCTGGCCGACTCGGGACAGTTCACCACGTAGCCGCACACCAGCCACTGAGCGAAGCTGAAGATGTTCTGTCCGATCCAGGCCGGCGGCAGATAGGCCAGCACCTCTTCACGCTCGGTGAGCTTGTCGAAACGGGCGCCGGCTCCGGCGCGGTCGATCAGGTTGTGGAAGGTGTGCACCACGCCCTTGGGATTGCCGGTGGTGCCGGAGGTGAAGAACATCGCGGCGACGTCGTCGCCCCGCAGGGCCTCGACCGCCTCCTCGAAAAAGTGCGGCTGGCGCTGCAGCAGGGCCGCACCGTCTTCGGCCAGTTGTTCCAGCGACGACAGGCCGGGTTCGTCGTAATGGCGCAGGCCTCGCGGGTCATCGAACCAGATGCGCGAGAGCAGGGGGCACTGCTCCCGGACCTCGATCATCTTGTCGACCTGCTCCTGGTTTTCGACCACCACGAAGGCGACTTCGGCGTTCTGAAGCGGAAACACGCATTCGGCCGCCACGGCGTCCTGGTACAGCGGCACCGGAATGGCGCCCAGGGCCTGAGCGGCCAGCATGGCGGCGTTGAGCCGGGGACGGTTGTCGCCCATGACCACGAGGTGCTGGCCCCGCTTCAGTCCGGCCGTGGACAGGCCGGCCGCCAGACGTGCGACCAGGTGGGCGAGTTCGCCCCAGGTCAGCGTTTGCCAGATGCCGTATTCCTTCTCGCGCAAGGCCGGGGCCTCGGGGCGGCGCTGGGCATGATCCAGCAGCAATCGCGGAAATGTGGTGCTCACCGCGGGTCTCCTTCCAGTCCGTGGGGGTCCTTGCCCGGGCGGGGCGCGGATCTCTCGTGCTTCTGTGGAGGCATCGTAGGTCCCACTTTGACGCCGGCATGTCGTGCGGACGACAATTTGCGGGACTCTCCCAAGATCGCTTACCCTGAAGGGCATGGCGACGCTCCATTCCCTCCGTTCCCGGGCCCGATCGCTCAGCGAAGACGAGCGGGCCGGCGTGCCCTGGCTCCAGTGTTTGAGTCCGCAGGACCGTCACGAGGCCGAGGCCAGCCTGCAGGTGGTGGAGGTGGAGGCCGGGGAGTTGCTGTGCCGCATGGGCCGGCCGGCGAGCTATTGGTTCGGCCTGATCGAGGGCCTGCTCAAGATGAGCAACAGCTCGGCCGAGGGCACGCCGCTGACCTTCACGGGAGTGCCTCCAGGCGCCTGGTTTGGCGAGGGCACGCTGCTCAAGCGCGAGACCTACCGCTACAACATCGAGGCGTTGCGCCGCAGCCGGGTGGCCGGCATCCCCATCGAAACGTTCCACGGGTTGCTCGACCGCAGCATCGCGTTCAACCGCTACGTGATGAACCAGCTCAACGAACGATTGGGGCAGTTCATTGCCGCACGCGAGATCGACCGGCTGGATCAACCGGATTTGCGGGTGGCGCGCAGTTTGGCGGCGTTGTTCCATCCGGTGTTGTACCCCGGGGTGGGGCAGGTCCTGCGCGTCACCCAGCAGGAGCTGGCTTACATCGTGGGCCTGTCGCGCCAGCGTGTGAACGAGGCGCTTCATGTGCTTCAGGCCGCCGATTGCATCCGCATCGAGTATGGAGGGGTCCGGGTGCTGGATCTGGCGGCCTTGAGGGGATTCTGTCTGGAGGCGTGAGGTCCTCGTCCAGAGCGAAGGGTCGATGGCTCACGTTTGCCTCGACGCGACCGATACATCCTCCAACGCCCCTTGCCGTGGGCGACGGAGTCACGTGCGTGCCGTTTGCTGTGTCAACGTCCGGTCGAATCGCCTGGGGAGCGCTTTGCGCGCTCATGGCGCTGCTTTTGGCCGTGATTTCGCTGCGCGGTCAGGCGTCGGACGTCCGCACGCCTCGGGGGGATCGCGCGGCATTTGTCGAACTCCGTCCGGACCGCGATCGGGTGGCGCTGTGGCCCGCGGTGACGATCTGGACCGAGCCGGGGCCGGAGCTGTCGCCGGGGGAGGCGCTGGTCCATTTGGCGGACTTCCGCACGCCCGAATCCCAGGTGGGCAACCTGGGCACCCGAAGCGGGGGCGTGTGGCTGCATGTCCCGTTGCAGGTGATGCCGGGAGCCGACCGCCGCTGGATCTTCGAGCTGGACTACCCGTCGATTGACCGGATGGAGCTGTACGTGCGGCACGATGGGCATCTGTCCCGTCCGGTGCGACTGGGAGATCACCTGCCCCGCGAGGCCCGGCCGCTCCAGACCCGCAACCATGCGTCGGAAGTTCTGCTGCCCGCTGGGCAGACCCTGTCCCTGCTGATGCGCGTGCAGACGCAGAGCTCCATGGTGTTGCCGCTGGCGCTGGTCGATGTGCACCGCTACCAGCAGGACGAGTCCCGGGTGCTGCTGGTGCAGGGGCTCATGCTGGGCGTCGTGTGGTGTTTCCTGACCATCAGCCTGGTCCAGTGGTGGATGCTGCGCGACGCGGTCTATCTCTGGTACGCCCTGTCCTTGATCGGCAGCGGCAGCTTTTTCCTGTCGTTTTTTGGGGTGGGGCCGCAATTCCTGTGGCCGGACCTCCCGTGGCTCATCGACAACGCTTCGCTGTTGTTCGTGCTGATGGCGCTGGCTGGCGGGGCCTTGTTCATCGATTGCACGCTGGAGACTGCGCAGCGCTATCCGTGGGTGTCTTGGGCCCTGCGCGCCACGGCCGGTTTGACGGCCGTGCTTTGTCTGGCGTTCTGTGTGGGGGTGATCGAGTACCGCACGGCGCAGTTCGTCGCCATGTCGCTTGGACCGATGCCGATGCTGCTGGGCGTGCCGGTGGCTTGGATACGCGCACGCCAAGGCGATGTGGCGGCGCGGTTCATCTTTCTGGGATGGGTGCTCTACACGGTGGGTGTGGTGTCGATGATCCTGCTGATACTGGGTCGGCTGCCGGGGAATTTCTGGACCCAGCATGCGTTCCAGTTTTCGTCGATGGCGGAGATGGCCACGTGGATGTTGGTGCTGGGGGCCCGGACGGACACGCTGCGCCGACAGGCCGAGGCGGTGGCCCGGGAGCACGATCGCATGCGCTATCTGGCCCACACCGATCCCCTGACCGGCCTGCTCAATCGCCGGGGCCTGGACGAATCCCTCGGTGAGCGCCTGTCTGTGGCCTCGCCGCAGGCCATGGTGGCCTACTTCGAACTGGATCTGGATGGGTTCAAGCCGGTGAACGACCGGCACGGACACGACGTGGGCGATGCCCTGCTGGTGGCGGTCGGGCAGCGGCTGAAGTCGGCGCTGCGCGGGCATCAGGACCTGGTGGCCCGAACGGGGGGAGACGAATTTGTCATCGTCACGACCGGGCTCGCTGATGCGCGCTGGGCCGAGCACATCGGGCAGAAGCTGCTGCGCTTGTTTCAGGCGCCGTTCGAGGTTGAAGGGCGCTCCTGCCGGGTCGGGGCCACGATCGGGTACGCGCTTTCGCCCGTGGATGGCTCCGAGGTGCAGGTCTTGATGCGGCGTGCCGACGAGGCACTCTACGCAGGCAAGGCCGGTGGGCGCAACCAAGTGCGCCGTGCCAACCCTTGAGCGTTCAGGCGGCGCAGTCGCTCATCGGGTAGCTGTGCATGCGCCACATCCGGGCCAACACCTTCAGGCGGTGCGTTTCGTTCAGCACGAACCGGGGCAACTGGAACCGGCATGAGGCGGCGGTGGCCACCCCCACCGAGGTGGCCACCGCCACCTCGTATCCGGCTTCTTCGACCAGCCGGGCATGATCGCGGGTGTAGTCGAGGTTGGGCTTGCCGTTCGGGTAGGCGAAGGAACGGGGCTTGAGGTCCGTGATCGCGAGGATTTCGTCCCGGTTGGCGATGATCTCGTGGCGGGCGCTGGCCAGATCGGTGGTGGCCAGGATCGGGTGGCGCAGGGTGTGCCCGCCGATTCGGATGCCGCCCCGGGCCATCCGACGCACCTGCTCGCGGTCCATCATCAGGTCCGTGGGCAGCGCAGACTGAGCCCGGTGCCGAAGATCGTCGGCCAGGCCGCATCGGTTTTCCGGCGTGAGGTACTTCAGCGTCAGGCACAGGCGCCCGATCAGGGACAGGCGCGACCGCATGTCCGAGATCTCGAACACTTCGAGGCCGTGGGTCGTGAAGTCGTGGCGACCCGCTGGCATCCGCCGCACCGCCTCGACCACCAGATCGTTGAACATGATGCCGCCGTCCAGGAACCCCGTCGCCACGTAGACGGTGGCCGGCAGTTTCAGGTGCTTGAGCAGCGGCCAGGCGTTGTCGTGGTTGTCCCGGTATCCGTCATCGAAGGTGATGCACACCGCCGAGCGGGGCAGGCGTCCCTCGCGCAGCAGTGGCACGGCGTCTTCGACCGGCAGCACCGTGAAATGATCGGCCAGGGTCCGCAATTGCACGGCCACCGTCGCGAGATCTGGAACCCCGGGGCGCAACACGTCCCGCTCCTTGAGCACCTGGTGGTACATCAGGATCGGCAGCATCTGCCCCCCGCGTGGATAGCGGGTGCCGAGAATCCATCGCGTCAGCGGTGTGGTGGCAGAGAACATGTTCGATCACCGAATCCCAGAACTGCCAGATCGGCTCTCGGGTTTTCAAGAGCGGGACGGCGAATAGACAGGCGTTACTGTGAACAATCGTAAATCCGTCGGCCGGTATTGCCAAACCCGATTCCGAGTCGCGTCGGGGGGGAGGACGATCGCCGGACCAGGGTCATCGGCGTTCGGCAGGCAATTTACCACTTCAAGTCGTGTGGCCCCTGTCTGGAGTGCAGTTGTTCACGGTGCGCGACAACTGGATGGGCTTGCTACGTAGAGTTACGGATGTGACCATCCCAAAGTCGGGTGCCACCGGAACAAGGGGGTCAGACCGACTCGTTGAGTGTGGCGACCACGTCGGAATGGAACTCTCGTCGATACAGAATCCACACCACGCCCATGGTGCCGATGGCCAGCGCCAGGGGTGACAGGAACCACAACACGGCGGCAAAACTGAAGTAGACCGCCCGCAGGCCGTCGTTGAAAGTCTCCGCGGCCATGGCCATGACCCGTCCGGCCCGGTCGGCGTAGCGCCTCCGGAAGTCGGGATCCGGATGTTGGTCGAAGTCGTGGGGGGAGGGGGCGGCGCCGATCAGCAAGGCCCCGAAGCTGTACTGCCTCATCGACCAGGTGAACCGGAAGAAGGCGTGCACGAAGATGCCCGTGAGCACGAGCAGCTTCAGGTCGAGCACGAGGGCGGTGGTGCGGGCTGTGAAGGGGAGTTCCTGCACCAGTTCGGAGGCCCGGTCCGACGCGCCGATGGCGGCCATGAGGCCCCCGATGATGAAGATGGTGGTCGAGGCGAAGAAGCTCGGGCTCGACGCCATGTTCTGGGCCACGGCGCCATCGACGATGCGATTGTCGCGGAAGGTGGTCTGCAGCATCCACTCGCGGCGGATGCGGTTGGTGCTGGCCAGCACGGAAGGGCGACGCAGCGCCCTCGACTTGGCAAAGCGGACGTAACCCACCCAGCCGGCGATGAAGCCGGACAGCGCCAGCCAGTCGGCGGCTGGCAGCACACGGATCACACGCAAGAGGAAGTCCATGGCCGGGACTGTAGCGCCAACGCCCAGGCTCCCCTGGGCGGGACCGACCGGTGCGACAGCGGATCCTTCCGTGAGGAGGCGCCGCTCAGGCCAGGCGCGAGGCGACTTCGCGGATCCTCTGTCCGAACGCACGGGCGGTGGTCAGGTCGCCCGGCACCATCTCGTCGACACTGGCGTCGGACGGGGTGGCCGTCATGAGACCGGCGGACATGCCCAGGTGGTTCAGGTCATCGCGCGTGGAGGCCTTCGTGTTGGCCGGCATCAGACCCGAGCCGACCCACAGCATGCCGTGCTGCATGGCCAACGTGGTCAGGTAGCTCATCGTCGTGTGCTTGTCGCCGTACAGCGAGGCCGAGTTGGTGAAGCCGGCCGCCAGCTTGTTCTGCCACTTGCGCGTGAACCAGGCTTTGGACGAGGCGTCGGCGAACTTCTTGAACTGCCAGCTCACGTTGCCCATGTAGGTGGGCGAACCGAACACGATGGCATCGGCGGCATCGAGCTGTTCCCAGCCGCCTTCGGGCAGGTTGCCTTCGGCGTCGATGGCCAGCAGGGTGGCCCCGCTGCCTTCGGCCACGGCCTGGGCGACCTTGGCCGTGTGGCCGTAGCCGCTGTGGAAGACGATGACGATGTTCTTGCTCATGAAGGGAACTCCTTGGGGTGACGAGAAAGGGGAAGGGCAGCGGGAAACCGTGGGTCTCAGAAGGGGGCCAGGTCGAACACGAGGATTTCGGCCTGGTGCCCTTCACTCAGGGTGATCCGGGTTTCGTCGGACAGGGCCAGGGCGTCTCCGGCCTGCAAAGGCTCGCCATTGACGGTGATTTCCCCGCGGGCGACCTGCACCCAGGCCATGCGGCCCGCTGGGAGGTCGAGGTGGTCTTGTTCGCCTTCGTGGAACCGTCCAGCGAACACCCGGGCATTGGCATGCAGCGACACGGCCTGGGCATGGGGGGCGTTCGGCGCGGCGATGCAGGCCAGGCGACCGCGCAAGGCCGTTTCGTCCAGCCGGACCTGTTCGTAACCCGGGGCCAAGCCCTGAGTGTCTGGAAAGATCCAGATCTGGAGCAGGTGAACCGGGGCGTCGGCGCTGTTGATCTCACTGTGGCGCACGCCGGTGCCCGCCGTCATGCGCTGGATTTCACCTGGGCGGATCACGGCGGTGTTGCCCAGGCTGTCCTGATGGGTCAGGGCGCCTTCCAGCACATAGGTGATGATTTCCATGTCACGGTGGGGGTGCATGCCGAAGCCCCGGTGCGCAGCGACAAAGTCTTCGTTGATGACGCGCAGGTTGCCCCAGCCCATGCGTGCCGGATCGTGATAGTCGGCGAACGAAAAACTGTGGAAACTGGTGAGCCAGCCGTGGCGGGCGTGGCCACGTTCGGCGGAGCGGTGAACGGTTTGCATGGACTGGACTCCTTGATGCCCATGTTGCCGCCGGCCGCCGGATCCATGGCTGAGTCGCCGTGATGGCATCATTCAATCGAGTTGAATCCGGATTCCGCCATGCCCCGACGCCGCCATGCCCTGACCCCCGAAGCCTTGGAGATGATGGACACCATCGCCCGCACCGGCAGCTTCGCAGCCGCTGCCAGGGAGTTGGGCAAGGTGCCTTCGGCGCTCACCTACAGCGTGAGGCAACTGGAAGAAGCCCTGGATGCCCTGCTGTTCGACCGCAGCTCCCGGCAAGCCCAGCTCACGGCTGCTGGCCAGGAATTGCTGGAGGAGGGGCGTCGCCTGCTGCAGCAGATCGACGCTGTGGCCAATCGGGTGCAGCGGGTGGCCACGGGCTGGGAAACCTCGCTTTCGATGGCGGTGGACAACATCATCGCCCCGTCCGCCATCTTCGACCTGTTCGAGGCGTTCTACGCCTTGCAGTTGCCGACGGGGGGCTCACCGCCGACGCGCCTGAAACTGCGCGACGAGGTCATGGCCGGGACCTGGGAGGCCCTGCTCACCGGGCAGGTCGATCTGGCGATCGGCGTGATGCCGCCCAGTCACGCACTGGAGGATGTGCAGTGTGCTGCGCTGGGGCGCATCGACATGCTGATGGCCGTGGCGCCACATCATCCGCTGGCGTTCGAGGTCGAGCCGGTGCCGGCGGCGGTGATCGCCCGCCATCGCATCGTCGCGGTGGCCGACACGGCCCAGCGCATGGAGCGTCAGACGCACGGTTTGCTGCCCGGCCAAGAGGTGCTGACGGTGCCCACCATGTCGGCCAAGCTGGAGGCGCAACTGCGTGGCCTGGGTTGTGGCCGGTTGCCCGAGCCGCTGTTGCGCCGTCATGCGCAGGCGGGGCGTCTGGTGGTCAAGCGCACCGAGGAGCCTCCGGCCGTCATCGAACTTCACTACGCCTGGCGCCGATCGGGGGCCCAAGGCGGGCATGCCCTGCGCTGGTGGCTGGACCAGCTGGAAAGCCCCACCACCCGGCGTGCGTTGTTGGATCAGCACGCCGGCCTGATCCTTTGACGGAGGGGCGGAGCGTGAGCCACGAGGGGCGTCGTCCGTACATTGGGCGGTTCGCGCCGTCACCGACGGGGCCGTTGCACGCCGGTTCGGTCGTGGCGGCCCTGGCTTCCTGGCTGGACGCCCGGGCGGCCGGGGGGCGGTGGCTGGTCCGCATCGAGGACGTCGATCGTCCCCGCTGTCCGCCGGGCCAGGGGGCGTTTGTGCTGGAGCAGTTGCAGGCGCTGGGGTTGCGGCCGGACGAAGCGCCGGTGTGGCAGTCGCAGCGGGAGCGGCACTATGAACAGGCCTTGCAGCAGTTGCAGTCGGCGGGGGCCGCCTACCCTTGCGCCTGCACCCGGACGGAAATTGCCCAGGCACACCAGGAAGCCGGGGTGACCCACCATCGGCATGCCGAGCGGGTCTACCCGGGAACCTGCCGCCCGGACCGGGGCGGCCTGAAGGGGCGGCCGCCGCGTGCCGTTCGGGTGTCCACCACCGACCGCCAGGGGGGGGCCGTGAGCATCGACTGGTTCGATCGGCGCCTCGGCGCGCAGACCCAACACCTGACGGCGGAGGTCGGTGATTTTGTGTTGCGCCGTGCCGATGGCCTGTGGGCCTATCAGCTGGCGGTGGTGGTCGACGATGCCCAGCAGGGCATCACCGACGTCGTTCGGGGAGAAGATCTGGCCGACAACACGCCGCGCCAGATCTGGCTTCAGCGTGCGCTTGGTCTGCCGACTTTGCGTTATCTGCACACTCCGCTGGTCCGGGACGAACGGGGCGAAAAGCTCTCGAAGCAGCAAGGCGCTGCCGCTGTGGACCTGAGCCATCCCGTCAGGGCCTTGCATGCCGCAGCCTTGGCGCTGGGACTGCCGCTCCGGGATCTCCCGGATCCAGATCGGACAGCGTTGTCCGATTGGTTGTCCAGGGCGTGTACCATCTGGTCCATTCGCGGGGGTTGTGGAAGTCCGAACGGCAGACTTGCGCCAGCGGTGGCATCATCGCGCCCTTGTTCGACGTCGTGAGCCGGAGGCTGCGGCGATCAGGTTCAACCCGAAAATCAGGATCCATCCAATGTCCACCATCACCACCGCTTCCGGGCTGGTTTACGAAGATACCGTGCCGGGCACCGGCGAAACCGCCGTGGCGGGCCGCGAAGTCAGTGTTCACTACACGGGCTGGCTGTTTGACGAAACCCAGCCGGGTCAGCGCGGCCGCAAGTTCGATTCGAGCAAGGACCGCGGTCAGCCGTTCCGTTTCCACCTGGGCGCCGGCATGGTGATCGGGGGCTGGGACGAAGGGGTTCAGGGCATGAAGACCGGTGGCACGCGCGTGCTGACCATTCCGCCGAACCTCGGCTACGGTGCGCGCGGCGCCGGTGGTGTCATTCCCCCGAATGCCACGCTGGTGTTCGAAGTGGATTTCCTGGGCTACTGATCTACTGATCGCCCCGGGGACTCAGGCTGGCGCCTGAGCCACGATGAAAACGGCCCTCATGGGCCGTTTTGCATTCAGGATGGCCGATGCAGGTGGTCGCGTCGCCACAATGACGGGAACAGGCGGATCCACAGTCCCGCCACGATCAGCACCCCCACGCCGCCCACCAGCACCGATCCGACCGGCCCCAGCAGGGCGGCGGTGGCCCCGGATTCGAATTCGCCGAGCTGGTTGCTGGCGCCGATGAAGATCGAGTTGACGGCGCTGACTCGGCCCCGCATGTCGTCGGGGGTTTCCAGCTGCACGAGGGTCTGGCGGATCACCACGCTGATCATGTCCGCCGCGCCCGACACCAGCAGGGCCGCCAGGGACAGCCAGAATGAGCGCGACAGTGCAAACACCAGCATGCTGAGGCCGAACACGGCCACGGCGCCGATGAGCCAGTGGCCCACTTGGCGCTCCAGGGGGCGGCGTGCCAGCCACACCGACAGCGCCAGGGCTCCCGCGGCCGGCGCCGCTCGCAGCAGACCCAGCCCCCAGGGACCGGTGTGAAGGATGTCCTTGGCGAACATGGGCAGCAGCGCGGTGGCACCTCCCAGCAGCACGGCGAACAGATCCAGTGAGATGGCTCCCAGCATCACCGGTTGGCCGCGCAGGAAGGTCACGCCGGCCAGCACGCTGGACCAACTGGCCGCCTCGCGCGGTTGGGGTGGGCGTTCATAGCGGATCTGGCCGGCCAGCACACAACCCAGGACCAGCAAGGCCGTGCTGACGGCGTAGACCACGTCGGCGCCATAGACGTAAATGAGTCCACCCAGGGCCGGTCCCCCGATGATGGACACCTGCATGCCGCTGGAGCTCAGGGCGACGGCGCGTGGCAACAGCCGTGTGGGCACCAGCAGCGCCGGCAGGGCCTGGCTGGCGGGCATCTGGAACGCCTTGGCCATGCCCAGCACCACCGACGCGACCAGGATCAGCTCCCGTCCGGCCCATCCCCCGTGGGTGGCGGCCGTGAGCAGCAGGGCCGATACCGCTTGCAGGGCCGTGGCCAGCAGCATCACCCGGCCCCGGTGGTGGCGATCGGCGACGTGGCCGGCGGGAAGGGTCAGCAGCAGGGCGGGCAGAAACTGCGCGAGCCCGACCAGTCCGAGATCCCAGGCACTGCCGGTGAGGTCGTACATCTGCCATCCCAGGGCCACCATGAGCATCTGGGCGGCGGTCTGGCTGCTCAACCGAGTGAGCCAGAAGAACAGGTAGGCGCGGTGCCGCAGCAGGGTCCGCAGGGAGAGGTCGGCGGAGCCGTCGTGAGCAGAGGTCATGCAGGGCGCGAGGATACGCGGCCTGGTCCGACCCGTGCTGGTGGGAGGAATCCGTTGTGGGGATCGGCCGGATGGGGCCGAGGGCCCGAAGGCCCTCTGCGCTCAGGACCGGAACAGCCGCGAGTATTGGTGCTCGTGCTGGGCGGACAGAATGGCCAGCATGGGGCTGTGGGCTTGCCGTTCGCGATCGGGCAGGTGCAGGGCCACTTCGACGGCCGCAGGGAGGGTGTCGACCAGGCGAGCGAGGATGCGCTGTCCGGCATTCTGGCCCAGCGGCACGGCTTTGAGGGCTGCCTGGACCATGTTCTCCGCCCAGCCGAAGGCATGGGTCAGCAAGGCCTCGCGCAGCGGG
Organism: uncultured Sphaerotilus sp.; assembly: GCA_964470355.1. Classification (GTDB taxonomy): domain Bacteria; phylum Pseudomonadota; class Gammaproteobacteria; order Burkholderiales; family Burkholderiaceae_C; genus Sphaerotilus. Next base: position 5,821 of record CAYYCN010000064.1, on the reverse strand, counting down.
GCCCCGGTGCGGGCGACCGCCAGAGCCCAGGCCACGGGCCAAGTCGGTGCCGGGGTGAGTGTGGCGAGATCGGCGAGGCGCGGGTCGGCCGACTCGCCGGCCGCGGTGCGGAGCTGCTCCTGGGTGCGCAGCCATTCCAGCAGCGAGCGGCCCATCTGCTCGACCTGCTGGCGCAGTTCTCGGGATTCGCGGGTCTGGCGCACCCAGTCGTTGAGCTCGACGACCCGAGCGCGGTCCTGGCTTGTCCAGGCGGCATGGGCCTGGGCCACCACCGCCAGATCGGCACGGGCCAGTGTCAGGCGAAGCTGGTCGACGAGCCAGGTGGCGGCATCGGTCTCGTGGCGGATCCGCCCGGTCTCGACGGCCGCTTCGAGGCCCTCGGAGTAGCTGAAGCCGCCCACGGGCAGCGCGGGCGAAGCCAGCCAGAACAGCTGCAGCAGGGCGTGTGCGGAGGTGGAGGGCGACGGGGGCAGGACGCGGGGCATGTTGGCAGCGAGGTCAGGGGCCTCGGCGGGTGTTCAGTGGTCGTGTCCGCAGCCGGGGCCGTGCACATGCGGGACCGGGGCCGCGGCCACCGGAATGTTCAGGGGGCGCCCACGTGAGACGGGGGGGGGCAGGTACCACCGCGAGGGGGGGATCGTGCGGGTGGCCGTGTCCGCCGCCGTAGGCCCCGGATTCGGGCTCGAATGGGGCGACCTCTTCCGTCACGATCAGGTGCATCTGGCGCAGCATGTCGGCCAGCACGTGGTCGGGCTCCAGCTTGAGGTGGTCGGGCTGCAACTCCAGTTGCACGTGGCGGTTGCCGAGGTGGTAGGCCGCGCGCAACAGGTCGAACGGCTGCCCATGCGAGGCGCAGTGCCGCACGACCAGCACCTGTTGCGCGGCCGCTTGCACGAGCACGAAGCCACCGTCCTCGGTCACCAGCACATCACCGCCGCGGACCACGGTGCCGCGGGGCAGGAACACGCCCATGCGGCGACCTTGGCTGTCGGTGGCGTCGAAGCGGCTTTTTTGCCGAACGTCCCAGTCGAGTTCGATGGTGGGCGCGCGCTGGATGAGGACACGGGCCAGGCCTCGGCCTTGGGGCAGGAGCTTGTTGACGGTGAGCATGGGGCGTCGCGGTTCGAAAGCGGTGGCAGGAGACCGCTATTGTGTGGGCGGACGCCTTCGGACGCGCGCGCAGTGTCAGCGACGTCCGGTGCCGGCCGGCCGAGAGGCGGCGTCCGGCGAGGCCTGCGGTGCGCTGGCGCCTTGGGGCAGGCCGATCTTGCGCGCCACCGTACCCGCCGCCCGGCGGGTGGCATTGACCCCGGTCTCGACCCCGCTGGCGGCGGCGCTGGCGCCCCGTTCGATCCCTCCTGCGGCGGCCGAGGCCCCCCGCTCCACCCCGCTGGCGGCTGCTTTGACCCCCCGTTCGACCGCGGAACTCACCCGCTGGAACAAGGACGGATCGCCTGAGCGGGGGGCCGAGGCCTCGGGTTCGGCGGCGTGGACTCCTGGGGCAGTCCATGCCAGTGCCGAGGCGCAGATCGCGACGGCGGTGGCCGCACGGCACCGGTGTGGCCAAGACGTGAGAGTGGGCATTTGGGGAGCGGGCATGGCGGTGTGAGTCCTCTCGGGGCCACCGGGTTCCCGGCCGTGCGCTTCAGCGCACCAAGGGCGCATCGGGCAGCTCGTTGGGATTGGTCTGGCCTGCGGGCCGGGGAAAGTAGCGGCTGAGCAAGTCATCGAGGGTGTCGATGCCTTCGTTCAACCCCTCCTCGAAATGCCGCTGGGCCATTTGCAAGGTGATGCTGCGCACCAGCGTCTGCCATTGTTCCGGAGCGACCTGCGCATCCAGACCCCGGTCGGCGACGATCTCCACGGCGCGATCGGCCACGAGCACATAGATCAGCACCCCGTTGTTGAGGGCCGTGTCCCAGACGCCCAGTTCCGCAAAAACCGCCAGGGCCCGCTGCCGGGGGGTGACCCCAGCCCACAGGTCGGCACGGGAGAGCCCGGCCTCGACACAGATGCGGATTTCACCAAGGTGGTGGCTTTCGCTGGCCTGGATTCGCTGCGCGAGCCGGGTCAAGGCGGCGCTTCCCACGGCACGGCGGGCGTCGGCTGCATCGCTCCAGGCGTGGCGGATCCAGCGTCGGCACCCGGCCCAAAGACCACGCTTCGGGGTCACGTTTGTCGATTCCATCACCAGCCTCCCGAGGCGCCGCCGCCGCCGAAATCACCCCCCCCACCCGAGCTGAAGCCTCCTGAGCCACTGCCGCTGCCAAAACCGCCGCCGCTCCAGCCCCCCAGCCCGCCACCGGATCCGATGACGATCGGGCTGGACCGTCCACGGCGCCCTCCGCCAAAACCACCGCCGCTGCCGCCGCCGCCCTGGCCCCCCAGCCAGGTGGCGACCATGCCGGCCACGCCCATGGCCACGGCGATGGGCAGGCTGAGGGTCATCGACCAGGCGACCCAGCCGACCAGACCCGCGGTGCCGAACCCGCCCCAGATCCGCCCGAACAGTCCCCTCAGCACCCGAGAGACGATGAAAATTCCGGCAAAGGCGAGGATGAGCAGGCCCGGCAGGTCCACTGCCCCCTGTCCGGCCGGAGTCAGGCCTGGACTGGGGGCCGGATCCGGAGGGGGCAGGCCTTCACCCGCCACGCGTGCGCGCAGTTCGGATACGGCCCTCGACAGGCCTCCGGCGTAGTCCCCTTCGCGGAAGGCAGGCCGGATCACGTTATCGATCACCCGCTTGGCGGCAAGATCCGGAATGGCGCCTTCTAATGCCTTGGCCACCTCGATGCGCACCTTGCGATCCTGGCTGGCCACGACAATCAGCAGGCCGTCTCCAATCGCCTTTCGACCGATCTTCCAGTGGTCTCCTACACGTTGGGCATAGGCGGCGATGTCCTCCGGCGCCGTGGTGGCCACGATCAGGATGACGACCTGCGATCCCAGATCGGTTTCGAACTGGCTCAGCTGCGCTTCCAGTTGCGCCTGGGCAGGCGCATCCAGCAGCATGGCCTGGTCGACGAGTCGCCCCGTTAGGGCGGGCACCGGCTGGACGGCTTGTGCCCACGCCGAAGCTGCGGGACCCAGGAGGCTGGTGACCGCCACCAGGCAAGCGAGCCACAACGGCAGGAACAGGCGGCTCATGGCCGGGCCTCAGCGCGAGGCGGCCTGGGCTCCGAAGTCGACCGTCGGCGGTGCCGAAATCGCCGCCTCGTTCTGCACCGTGAAGTTGGGCTTGACGCTGTAGCTGAAGGCCATGGCCGTCAGGTTGGTCGGGAAGCTGCGGGCGAGCACGTTGTACTCCTGCACCGAGGCGATGTAGCGGTTGCGCGCCACGGTGATGCGGTTCTCGGTGCCTTCGAGCTGCACGCGCAGATCCTGGAACGCCTGGTTGGCCTTCAGGTTGGGGTAGTTCTCGGAGACGACCAGCAAGCGGCTGAGCGCACTCTGCAGTTCACCCTGGGCGGCCTGGAATTTCTGGAAGGCCGCCGGATCGTTGATGAGCTCGGGCGTGGCCTGGATGCTGGTGGCGCGGGCTCGGGCCTCGATCACCTTGGTCAGGGTTTCCTGCTCGAAGTTGGCTTCACCCTTGACGGTGGCCACCAGGTTGGGCACCAGATCGGCGCGGCGCTGGTACTGGTTGAGCACCTCCGACCAGGACGCCTTGGTCTGCTCATCGAGCTTCTGGAAATCGTTGTAGCCGCAGCCGGTGAGGCTTGCCGACAAGATCAGGCCGCAAAGGATCGGCAGCAGGCGACGGTTCATGGAGGGCTTCCTGTTCGGTTCTTGGGGTCCGGGCCTGCGTTCAGGCACGCCATGGTTTGTGAGATGTATCACGAAACACGGCGGGGCCAAACGTCAGTTGTGCGCAGGACACAGCCTTGACGTCACGCGATGGGCACGTGTGCAAGGCCGAAGTGTCCTGCGGACCGCAGGGCGGGAGCCCCGACTTCAGAACAGGAAGTAGCGCTGCGTCATCGGCAACGACGTGGCCGGCTCGCACGTCAGCAGCTGCCCGTCGGCGCGCACCGAGTAGGTCTGCGCGTCGATTTCCATCTTCGGCGTGTAGCCGTTGTGGACCATGTCGGCCTTCTTGACCGTGCGGCAGCCGCGCACGGCCGAGAGCGTCTTGCGCAGCCCGTAGGCCTCGCCCACGCCCGCGGCCAGCGCGCCCTGGCTCACGAAGGTCAGCGACGTGCGCGTGAGGGCGCCGCCGAAGCTGCCGAACTGCGGCCGGTAGTGCACCGGCTGCGGCGTCGGGATGGATGCGTTGGGGTCGCCCATGGCCGCCATGGCGATGAATCCGCCCTTGAGCACCAGGCTGGGCTTCACGCCGAAGAAAGCCGGTTTCCAGAACACCAGATCGGCCCACTTGCCCACCTCGACCGATCCCACCTCGTGGCTGACACCGTGTGAGAGCGCCGGGTTGATCGTGAGCTTGGCGATGTAGCGCTTGAGCCGCGCGTTGTCGGCCCGCGCCGGGTCGTCCGGCAGTTTGCCGCGCTGCTGCTTCATCTTGTGGGCCGTCTGCCAGCAGCGGATGATCACCTCGCCCACACGCCCCATGGCCTGCGAGTCGGAGCTGAACATGCTGATGGCACCCAGGTCGTGCAGGATGTCCTCGGCGGCGATGGTTTCGCGGCGGATGCGGCTCTCGGCGAAGGCCAGGTCCTCGGCGATGCTGGCGTCGAGGTGGTGGCACACCATCAGCATGTCGAGGTGCTCGTCCAGCGTGTTGATGGTGAACGGGCGCGTCGGGTTGGTGGAAGAAGGCAGCACGTTGGCTTCGCCCACCACCTTCATGATGTCCGGCGCGTGGCCGCCGCCCGCACCTTCGGTGTGGAAACTGTGGATGGTGCGGCCCTTGAAGGCGGCCACGGTGTCTTCCACGAAGCCCGACTCGTTGAGCGTGTCGGTGTGGATGGCGACCTGGATGTCGGTCTCCTCGGCCACGGACAGGCAGGTGTCGATGGCCGCGGGCGTGGTGCCCCAGTCCTCGTGCAGCTTCAAGCCGATGGCGCCGGCTTCGACCTGCTGGCGCAGCCCCTCGGGGCGGCTGGCGTTGCCCTTGCCCAGGAAGCCCAGGTTCATGGCGAAGGCGTCGGCGGCCTGCAGCATGCGGGCGATGTTTTCAGGGCCGGGCGTGCAGGTGGTGGCGAAGGTGCCGGTGGCCGGGCCGGTGCCGCCGCCGATCATCGTGGTGACACCGCTGGAGAGCGCTTCCTCGATCTGCTGCGGGCAGATGAAGTGGATGTGGGTGTCGATGGCGCCGGCCGTGACGATCATGCCCTCGGCGGCGATGACCTCGGTGCCCGGGCCGATGACGATGTCCACGCCGGGCTGCACGTCCGGGTTGCCGGCCTTGCCGATGGCGCAGATGCGGTTCCCGCGCAGGCCGATGTCGGCCTTGACGATGCCCCAGTGGTCCAGGATGACGGCGTTGGTGATGACGCAGTCCACCGCGTCACCGGGGCCGGGTCCGTTGGGGCGCTGGCTCTGGCCCATGCCGTCGCGGATGGTCTTGCCGCCGCCGAACTTCACTTCCTCGCCGTAGCCACCCGCGCGCAGGGTCAGGTCCTGCTCGACTTCGAGGATCAGGTCGGTGTCAGCGAGGCGCAGGCGATCACCGACGGTGGGGCCGAACATCTCGGCGTAGGCGCGTTTTCCGATGGTGGCCATCACAAAGCTCCCTGAACCAGGCCGCGGAAGCCCCAGACCTGCCGGTCGCCGGCCAGCTCAACCAGCTCGACGGTGCGCTGCTGGCCGGGCTCGAAGCGCACGGCCAGACCGCTGCCGATGTTCAGGCGCATGCCGTGTG
>CAYYCN010000063.1:0-17346 GCA_964470355.1 uncultured Sphaerotilus sp. | reverse complement strand
TCCACTCGATCAGGTCGCGCAGCGTGACGTAGCTGCCCGCGCGCTTGCTGATCTTCACCTCGGCGCCGTCGCGCACGACGCGCACCATGGTGTTGAGCACGTAGTCCGGATACCCCTTGGGAATGCCGACGCCCACGCCCTGCAGGCCGGCGCGCACCCGAGCGATCGTGCCGTGGTGGTCGGTGCCCTGGCAGTTGATGACCTTGGTGAAACCGCGCTCCCACTTGGCCACGTGGTAGGCCACGTCCGGCACGAAGTAGGTGTAGGTGCCGTCGGACTTGCGCATGACGCGGTCCTTGTCGTCGCCGTCGTCGGTGGTGCGCAGCCACAGGGCGCCGTCCTGCTCGTAGGTCTTGCCGGCGGCCACCAGGGTGTCGACCGTCTTCTCGACCCGACCCGAGGTGTACAAGCTCGACTCCAGGTAGTAGCTGTCGAACTTCACGTCGAAGGCCTGCAGGTCCAGGTCCTGCTCGTGGCGCAGATAGGCCACGGCGAACTGGCGGATGCCGTCCAGATCGTCCGGATCGCCCGAGGCGGTGAACTCGCGGTCGTCGGACTTCACCGTCTTCTTGGCGAGGAAGTCGTTGGCGATGTCCTGGATGTAGTCGCCGTTGTAGGCGCTCTCCGGCCAGCCGGCGTCGCCCGGCTTCAACCCTTGGATGCGGCAGTGCGTGGACGTGCCCAGCGTGGCGATCTGCACGCCCGCGTCGTTGTAATAGAACTCGCGGGTGACGGCGAAGCCCTGCGTCTGGAACAGGTGGCACAGGCTGTCGCCCAGCGCGCCCTGGCGGGCGTGGCCCACGTGCAGCGGACCGGTCGGGTTGGCCGAGACGAACTCGACCATCAGCTTCTGGCCATTGGCCGCGCGACGACCGAACGCCTCGCCGCCCGCCAGTACCTCTCCCACCACCGCCTGCTTGGCCACCGGAGCCAGTCGCAGGTTGATGAAACCGGGGCCGGCAATTTCCAGCGCGCTCACCCAGCGCTCGACGGCGGGCTGGGCCTGCAGGGCGGCGATCAGTTGCTCGGCCACCGCGCGCGGGTTGGACTTCAGCGGCTTGGCCAGCTGCATCGCGGCGGTGATGGCGAAGTCGCCGTGGGCGGCCTGCTTGGGACTTTCGAAGACGGGCTGCACCGGGGTGTCCGGGGCCACCTGGGCCAGGGCATCGCCCAGCGCGCGCAGCAGTTCTGACTTGGCTTGAATCATCCTCGGATTCTAGTGTTCGAGGCATTTCTTCCTTGCCGCACACCCGTGACGGATGGAAAGATCGGCGGGTGAATCTTTCCGACGCGTCACCTGCCAAAACCCCTCCCCCAGATGCCGGAAGCGACACCCCCGAGCGCATCGGCAAGTACCGCATCGAAAAACGGCTGGGCGAAGGCTCGACCAGCGAAGTCTTTCTGGCCCACGACGACTTCAACCGTCGGCGCGTGGCCATCAAGCGGCTGCGCGCCAGCGCCCTGAGCGATCAGGTCGACGGTCGGGTGTTCGCCCGCTTTTTTGCGTCGGAAGCGGCACTGGCCGGACGGCTGCACCACCCCAACGTCGTGGCCATCCTCGACGCCGTGGCCGGTGCCGACGAGTCCTATCTGGTCATGGAGCACGTGGAAGGACACACCCTGCGTCGCCACTGCCGGCCTGGACACCTCCTGCCGCTGGACCAGGTGGTGGAAATCGGCTTCAAGTGCGCCATGGCCCTGGGCTACTGCTACCGGCAGGGCCTGGTCCACCGCGACGTCAAGCCGGCCAACATCTTCACCGTGCAGCAAGGCGACACGATCCTGGACGTGAAGATCGGGGATTTCGGCAGCGCGCTCAACCTGGGCGCAGACGTGACACAGGTGCACCGTGTGGGCTCGCTGGCCTACATGTCGCCCGAACAGCTCGACGGCAGCGAACTCGACGAACGCGCCGACATCTACTCGCTGGGCGCGGTCCTGTACCACCTGATTGCCGGGCGCCCCCCCTTCGAGGCGGAGGTGCAAGCGCACCTGATGCACCAGATCTTCCACACCGCCCCCCGCACGCTGGTCGGCCTGCGTACGGGGGTCACGCCCGCCCTGGACGCCGTCGTGCGCCGGTGCCTGTCCAAGCGGGCCGTCGATCGTCATGCCAACTGGGACGCCCTGGGGCGCGCGCTCAGCGAACTGGTGTCTCGTTCCGAAGTCCCGCGTGGCACCCTGCAGGACGTGCTCGACTCCGAGCGCTTCACGCTGCTACGCTCGCTCGAGTTCTTTGGCGAGTTCGACGACGTGGCCCTGTGGGAGGTCGTGCACCGCGCCCAGTGGCAACGCCACACGGCCGGACACGCCCTGTACCGGCGGGGTGAGGTCGGCAACACCTTCCACATCCTGGCCGAAGGCAGTGTGGACGTGTTCAGGGAAGGCACCCTCGTGGCCGCCCTGGGCAGTGGCACCTCGGTGGGCGAGATGGCCTACCTCGCCCCCAGCCCGGACCTGCAGCAACACAGTGCAGACGTCATCGTGACCTCGCCCGCCACGGCCATCTCCTTCACGCCGGACAGCCTGGCCGCACTCAGCGCCGGGACACGGCACCTGTTCGACGCGGCATTCATCCGCGTGCTGGTGCGCCGCCTGCACGCCGCGCACGAAGCCTTGGCCCACCCTCGGCGAATTCTCTGATCCCCACCGGTTCCGCCTGTCGTCCGCGGGCCACGCTCAGCCGTTGTGGGACCAACCGACACCGGTCGGCACGAGAATGCCCCCGTCCGGGGGTGAACACCCGGATCCATCCCACCCCTTCACTTCCAAGGAAGCCGCCATGAAATCCCTGATCGCCGCCGTCCTGGCCCTGTCCCTCGGCACCGCCTTTGCCCAGACCGCCGCACCGGCCGCGCCGGTGGCTGCAGCGGCGTCCGGTCCGTCTGCGGCCCAGTCGGGTCAACGCAACCGCATGGCCGACTGCAACGCCCAAGCCGGCGAACAGAAGGGCGACGAGCGCAAGAAGTTCATGAAAAGCTGCCTGAGCAACAAGAAGCCCGCCGGCACCGCCCAGCAAAACAAGATGAAGACCTGCAACACCGACGCGTCGGCCAAGGGTCTCAAGGGCGACGAACGCAAGGCGTTCATGAAGAGCTGCCTGAGCAACTGAGGCCTCGGGCCTTGTGTCGCCCGTCATGTGAGCACGGACGGGCGTCCGTATGATGCAGGGCATGAGCTCAGCCTATCTCTGGGTCAAGGCCCTGCACATCATCTTCGTGGCCAGCTGGTTCGCCGGACTGTTCTACCAGCCGCGCATCTTCGTGAACCTGGCCATGGTGCCCGGCGACAGCCAGGCCGAACGCGAGCGCCTGCTGCTGATGGCGCACAAGCTCCAGCGCTTCGCCACGATCCTGATGGCCATCGCCCTCGTGTCCGGCCTGTGGCTGTGGCTGGGCTTCGGCATCTGGACCGGCCCGGGCAATGGCTGGCTGCATGCCAAGCTGCTGCTCGTGCTGGGGGTCATCGGTTATCACGAATCCAACCGCCGCATCCTGCGCTCCTTCGAGGCCCGCACACAGCGGCGATCCCACAAGTGGTTCCGCTTCTACAACGAAGTGTCGGTGCTGCTGTTTGCGGCCGTCGTCATCCTGGTGGTGATCAAGCCCTTCTGAGCCTCCGGGCTTGCGAACCGAGCGAGCGATGCAGTTCCGATCCTCGGCATGGCCTTTGGCATGGATCTGGTTGGCGTTGATGGTCTACGCCAGCCTGCATCCGTTCGCAGACTGGCGGCTTCCCCCGCTGAACGACTGGCGCGAAGCCATCCGCCTGCTGTGGCCCCCCATGCCACGGCATTCCTCGACGTTCGACCGCTGGTCCAACTTCCTCGCCTACGTGCCCCTGGGATTGCTGCTGGCCGTGGGACTGCTGCGCTCAGGCCAGTCCCTGCGCGCGACGGCGGTGCTGGCCATGTCGGCGCCCTTCCTGTTGTCCTGGAGCATGGAAACGCTCCAGCATCTGCTGCCGCGTCGGGTGCCCTCTCGTGTGGACTTGGCGCTCAACAGCGCAGGAGGCATCGCCGGTGTGCTGCTGGCTCTGACCCTGGCCCGGCTGGGCGGCCTCGACCGATGGCAGGGTCTGCGGGATCGGTGGCTGGTTCCGCACGGCTACACCGGCATGGCGCTGGTGCTGTCCTGGCCGGTGGCCCTGCTGTTTCCACCTCCGGTGCCCTTTGCCCTCGGCCAAGGGCCTTACCAGTTCTACACTTGGCTGGTGTCCAGCGCGGCCGACTCCTGGCTGGCTGCGTGGCTGCCCGAGTGGAACACCGTCCACCATCTGAACCCCTCCCAGGAAAGCTGGGTGATCGCACTCGGAATGCTGGCGCCGTGCTTCGTCGCCTATGTGATGGCCCGTCAGGTTCAACACCGGCTGGTGCTCCTGCTCTACCTCATGGTCTTTGGGCTGGCCTCCACGACCTTGTCCACCGCGCTCAACTTTGCGCCCGAGCATGCCTTCGCCTGGTTCCGTGACAGCATGCTTCCATCCATGGTGTGGGGGGTGCTCGCCGCGGGATTCATGGCCTGGTGGCCCCGCAAGGTGGTGGCGGTGTCGGGGCTGATCGCCCTGGTCACGCTGATTGTCTTGCTGCGCCACGTGTCGCCGGACCCCTACTTTGCCGACAGTCTCCAGGGCTGGGAACAGGGGCGCTTCATCCGCTTCCATGGTCTGGCGCAATGGGTGGGATGGCTCTGGCCGTTCGCAGCGATCTCCTTTCTGGTGAACCATCTGTTCGTCGCCGTGTCCCAGCTGCTGCGGCCTCCCGAGACCCACACTCCTACAATTCCGCCATGACCGCCTCTGCCAGCTATTTCAACCGCCACATCTTCTTCTGCCTCAACGAGCGGGCCGAAGGCCAGGCCAGTTGCTCGCGCCACGGCGCCCAGGCGGCGTTCGAGCACTGCAAGGCCTCCGTCTCCAAGGCCGGCCTCTCCGGCAAGGGTCAGGTGCGGGTGAACAAGGCCGGCTGCCTCGATCGCTGTGCCGGGGCCCCGGTGGCGGTGGTCTACCCCGAAGCGGTCTGGTACACCTACGTGGATCAAAGCGACATCGACGAAATCGTCGAGAGCCACCTGAAAAACGGTCAGGTGGTCGAGCGCCTGCGCCTGGCCGACGACGTCGGTCGCTGACCCCGGATCCGCGCTCGCGATGAACAGCCACACCCAACGCCTGACGATCGAAGGCCTCGCAGGGCCGATCGAATGTGCCATCGACCGCCCCACGGGTGACGCGCCCGTGCGCGGCGTGGCCGTGATTGCGCACCCACACCCGCTGTACGGCGGCACGATGGACAACAAGGTGGCCCAGACGCTGGCACGTGCCTTTGTCCAGTTGGGCCATCAGTCGGTGCGTTTCAACTTTCGGGGCGTGGGCGGCTCGGCCGGCACCCACGACGAAGGCCGTGGAGAAGCCGACGACATGCTGACGGTCATCCGCGCCCACCGCATCGCGGGCCTGCCGCTGGCGCTGGCCGGCTTTTCCTTCGGCGCCTACGTCACCACCCTGGCCGCCCAGGCGTTGGGTGATGGAGAAAAAGCCGACCGGATCGCCCTGGTCGGCCCCTCCACCCAGCGGGCCACACCAGCCCCCGTGCCGGCCGACACGATCGTGATCCACGGTGAACAGGACGAAGTCGTCCCCCTGTCCGCCACCCTCGACTGGGCCCGCCCCCAGCATCTGCCCGTCACCGTGATGCCCGGCGTGGGCCATTTTTTCCACGGACAGCTCACGCTGCTGCGCGACCTCCTCGTGCGCTCCTGGCGCTGACTGCCCTGCCTGTGGCGCACCGGACCTTCGGTCCCCGCCCGATCCCGAAACCGAGATTCCCAGCCATGATCCTTTCCCGCCCCCTGAAGACCGTCGGACTTGCCCTGGCCCTGAGCGGCACGATGGTCTCCCTGGTGCAGGCCCAGGCCGTGACCGTTCCCGACGTCGCGGCACGCTCGTACCTGCTGCTCGACGTCAACGCCAACCAGGTGCTGGCCCAGCGCGCCGCCGACACGGTGCTCGACCCGGCTTCGCTGACGAAGCTGATGACGGCCTATCTGGTGTTCACAGCCCTGCACACACAGAAGCTGTCGCTGGAGCAGGAGCTGACCGTCTCCGACCGCGCCTGGAAAACCGGCATGAGCGACGCTTCGCGCATGTACGTACAGGTGGGATCCAAGGTGAAGGTCGAAGACCTCATCAAGGGCATGATCGTGCAAAGCGGCAACGACGCCACGGTGGTGCTGGCCGAAGCCGTGGGCGGCACGGTCGAGAATTTCGTCGACATGATGAACCGGCAGGCCAAGGCCTTCGGCCTCAAGACCACGCAGTTCAAGAACCCCGACGGCCTGCCCGACGCCGGCCACGTCAGCACGGCACGCGAACTGGGCGTCATCGCCACGCGCCTGCTGCGCGACTTTCCCGACGAGGTGAAGTACTACTCCATCAAGGAGTTCACCTTCAACAAGATCACCCAGCCCAACCGGAACCTGCTGCTGTGGCGCGACCCCAGCGTGGACGGCCTCAAGACCGGCTTCACCGACGCAGCCGGCTACTGCCTGATCGCCACCGCCAAGCGCGACATGCCTTCAGGTCAGCGCCGCCTGCTGAGCGTGGTCATGGGCACGGCCTCCAAGGAAGCCCGGGCCAACGAGAGCCAGAAACTGCTCAACTGGGGCTATGCCGCCTGGGATTCGGTCAAGCTCTACGACGCCAAGCAGGCGGTCACGACCGCACCGATCTGGAAAGGCACGGAATCGACCGTGCAGCTGGGCCTGGCCCAGCCGCTCGTCGTGACGGTGCCCAAAGGCCAGGCCGCCCAGCTCAAGCCGCAGATGGTGCGCACCGACCCGCTGCTCGCACCGCTGCAAAGCGGTCAGAAAGTCGGCACGCTCAAGGTGATGGCGGGCGACACCGTCGTGGCCGAAGCCCCGGTGATCGCACTGGAAACGGTGGCCGAAGCGGGCTTCTTCCGCCGCCTGTGGGACACCATCCGCCTGTGGATCAAGTGAAAGGGCCTGCGCACATGACCGATCTGAACCGCACCGACCTGAATCGCGACATCCCGCCCGAGCAATCGCTCATCGAATATCCCTGCGCTTTCCCGATCAAGGTGATGGGTCTGCACGTGGACGGCTTCAAGGAAGCGATGATCGACGTGGCGCTGCGCCACGATCCCGAATTCGACGCTTCCACCATCGAACACCGCCCCAGCAAGAGCGGCAAATACATGGGGCTCACATTGACGATCCAGGCCACCAGCCGCGAGCAGCTTGACGCGGTCTACCTGAGCCTGACCGGCCATCCGATGGTCAAGATCGTGCTCTGAGAACCCAAGGGCTCGGTGGCTTCGGAGGGCGCTCAGCCTTCGAGGAACCAGGCGATGATGTTCTTGGCGATGAATCCCAGCATCCCGAACGACAGCACGAGAAAGAGAATGAAGGTACCGAACTTCCCGGCCTTCGACTCGCGCGCCAACTGCAGGATGATGAACATCATGTAGAGGATGAAGGCGCCCACCCCGAAGGTGACGCCGAACTGGGACAACTGCTCTTCCGTGTAGCCGAACATGGGGTGCTGCGAAGATGGGCCGCGGCCGCGGCAAGACGGCGATCATAGTGGCGTCATGCCAGGCATGACCGCTGTCATGGCGCTCGTCGCTCAAGTCGGATCGATCGTGGATCGATAAACCGTCATGCCTGCCCACCGCCCAGCCTTCGACACCCACGAGCCCGCCTTGCCGCCGGAGGTCTGTCGGCCAGGCCTGCAGGAGGATCCTTCACCCGATCCCGTGCTCGGTTTCGACCTGGACGAGTTACCGATCCTGCCGGACACGGCTGCCGAGCTGGAGGTGCTCGCGCACATCGAACATCGCCACGGCAATGTCGACGCACGCACCCTGGCCAAGGTCATCGTCAACGACCCGCTGATGACGCTGCGCCTGTTCCGCCAAGCCAGCGGGCTGCGCCGTGCCGGCCAAGTGACCGAGGCCGACACGATCACCGCCGCCGTGCTGCAGACCGGCATCCACCGCTTCTTCGAACGGCACGCCCACGCACCGGCCGTGACCCGGGACCGGCTGGAACAAGCCCCCTGGCAAGAACGTTTCGAGCGCCTGCTGACGCAGTCGCGGCGCAGCGCCTCGCTGGTGGGTGCCCTCGCCCTGCACCGTCAGGACCACGAAGCCGAATCGCTGCAGGAGGCCGCCCTGCTGCAGGAAAGTCGCCGCCTGCTGGCCTGCGCCCTGGGCCGGAACGAAGACAGTCAGCCGTGGGTACCCGAGCGTGAGCGACTCGATCCACTGGAATCGTTGCAGCAGCGGATGCTGACCCACTTGAACGTGCCCGACCGCCTGCGCCGCCTGAGCGATCCCGCGCACCCGGACGCCCGACTGTTTGCACCACAGCAAACGCTGCTGAGCCTGTGCCGCCAACTGAGCTGGATCACGGCCGATGACTGGCCCACGCTGGAAATTTCGCGGCTGGAAACCCCCGCCTTCGACGGCATGCCCGTGCTGGAAGAAGACCTGATCCGCTCCTCGCAGGATCCATTGGAACCGGACCGGACCGCAGACGCTCGCAGCGATCTCTACCACCGACACCTGCTGCCGGGGATCGCACGCCTGGTGCACCTGTCGCCGGTGAGCGCCGACCGGATCCTGCGCGAATTCGATCGCTGAGCCGGTTCATTGCCCTCCGCCGCAGCGGACGGGCTCCAAAACGTCCACAGGCGGGGACAACTGAAAATCCCCAGCGCAGCAGGACGGGCCGCATCCATCTGTCCACAAAACTGTCCACAGGACATGCGCAACCACGCCCGATGAAAAGGCGTGTCAAAACCCGTGCCGGAAGTGCTTTCCGGGCCCGTGCGTGACAACTCTGTGGACAGTTCTGGAACAAGACGGTGCTTTTCCACAGGGCTCCCGGGTCGTGGCGAAGTTGCGCTCACTTTCACACCGGACAAACCAGGGTTCGGCCCACACACTTGTCGCGAAGGCAAGTGGCTGTCGCTGCATGGAAAACACGAGTTGTCCACAGCAGGGCTGGCCCTCTACCACTACAACCAATTTAAGATTTCAAATCAAGACAAACAGCCAAGGGACAACTTCGGAACCCCCGGCCCCGGTTTTCAACCCGAGTCTTACAACCAGAACATCGGAGTCCCGACGATGGACGGACACTTCCTCAACCCCCTGTTCTCACCTGAATCCATCCTGGTGTTGAGCGATGCCCAGTCCACCGACGACCGTGGCCACGTGTCTGCAAACGCTCAATGGCCCAAATGGAAAGACCTGGGGTTCTGGGGACCCATCCAGGCACTGCAGCTGGATGCCCCGCCAGATTCGACTTTGCTGAAGCGCACGGATCCGATCGATCTGGCGGTGATCGATTGCCTGCCGGACCAGACCCTCCGGGCTTTGGACCTCGCACAGGCCCTGCGATGCAAGACGGTCCTGAAATGGCCACGAAGCGCATCGGATCCGGACGCGCTTCGCCGGATGCAACAGACGCGCGAACGCGGCATGCGCTGGCTGGACGCGTCTCGATTTGGTTTTCAACGACCGGCCTGGGGCTTGAACCTGAGCACAGTGCAGGCCCAGAGCCTGCCGGGCACCCTGGCCCTGGTGTGCCAGTCGGCGGATCTGCTGGTGTCGATGCTGGACTGGGCCCGATTCAACGAGATCGGTTTGTCGATGGCCATTTGTCCGGATGCACGGGATGGCGTCGATCTGCCGGAGTTGTTGGACTTTCTGGCCAACGATTCCTCCACCCACAGCATCTTGCTGTGCATCGACGGGGTCTCGGACGCGCGGCGTTTCATGAGTGCCTTGCGTGCCGCGGCCATTGCCAAACCCGTCATCGCGATGAAATCGGCGCGAGGATCCACCGGCATGGCGCTGGCGCAATCCCATCCCACCACCTGGACCGGCCAGGACGATGTGTTTGAAGCGGCGTTTCGCCGGGCCGGTGTGGTGAGGGTTCGCACATTCACGCAGCTGTTTTCGGTGGCCCGCTGCCTGGGATCCCGGTTCAAGCCGGGTGGAACCCGACTGGCCGTGGCCGGCAACGGCATCGGTCTGGCCATGGTGGCGGTGGACCGAGCCGAAGATCTGGGGGTCACCGTGCAGCCTTTGAAGGAATCGCTCCGGACAGAGCTGATGCCTCAACTCGCACCGATGTCCAGGCTGGAACCGGTGGCCGACCTGACGTCACACTGGAACGCCGAGCAGATCCGGGCCTACATCCGGATGGCGGACCGGGATCCGGACGTCGATGGCATCCTGCTGCTGCACGCTCCTTGCCCTGGCAGCGACGGAGAAGCAGTGGCACAGGGCGTGATCCAGGCGTACCCCGCGCTGCACAAGCCCTTGCTGACGTGCTGGATGGGTGACGAGACGGTTCGGCCAGCACGCAAAGCCCTCAACTCGGCGCACATCCCGACGTTCCGAACGCCGGAGGCTGCAGTGGAGGCGTTTGCCCACGTCACCCAGTACCACCAGAACCAGCGCTTGTTGCAGCAAACCCCCGCGCCGTTGTCCGATCTTGGGAAACCCGATCTGGAAGGCGCCCGGGTGTTGATCGAGGGCATTCGAGCCGAGGGTCGATTCACGCTCACCGAAATGGAATCAAAGGCGTTGCTGGCGGCATTCCACGTGCCTGTGACGCGCACGATGCTGGCGCGCACCGCCAGCGAGGCCATGCTGATCGCCAACCAGCTGGGCTATCCCGTGGCGATGAAGATCGACTCTCCGGACATCGACCACAAGTCGGACGTGGACGGCGTGGCCTTGGACATCGGTCATGCAACCCGGGTGCGTGACCTCTACCAGGTCATGTTGTCGCGGGTGCGCCAGGCGCAACCGCAGGCGCGGGTCCAGGGCGTGACCTTGCAGCCCATGTGTGTGAAGCCGCGAGGCCGCGAACTGTGCATCGGTGTGCGCCGGGATCCACTCTTCGGTCCGGTCATCACCTTCGGAGCGGGCGGGCGCATGGTCGAACTGTTGGCCGATCAGGCCATGGCTTTGCCGCCTCTCAATCCATTCCTGGCTCTGCGCTTGATCGAGCGCGCCCGGGTGCATCAGGTGCTGGGCGAATGGCATGGGGCTCCACCCGCAGACGTGGCCGCCGTGGAGCGCTTGCTGTTGCGGGTGTCGGAAATGGCGTGCGAGTTGCCCCAGATCGAGTCGCTCGAGATCAATCCCGTCATCGTCGACCACCGGGGGGCCATGGCCGTGGATGCCCGGATCACCCTGCGTGACGTGGACGCCCACGCCCGCCCTTACCACCACCTGGCGGTGTTGCCCTACCCGAGCCGGTGTGAGCGCGAATGGCCGCTCAAGCGGGGCGGTTTCTATACCGTGCGTCCGATCCGGCCCGACGACGCCGAGATGTTGCAGTCGTTTGTGCGTGGACTCTCGCCGCAGAGCCGCTACTTCCGCTTTGCCAGCGCATTGCTGGAACTGCCCGCCCGCATGCTGGCGCGGTACACGCTCATCGACTACGACCGCGAGATGGCGCTGGTGGCCGAGCACCGGGAAAGGATTCCCGACGGCGACGGGGGGTACACCGAGCGCGCGCGCATCATTGGCGTCTCGCGTTACATCACCAATCCCGACCAGGAGAGCTGCGAGTTTTCCCTGGTCGTGAACGACGGTTTTGCGGGCCAGGGACTGGGTTCCCGGTTGATGCTGTCGATCATGGAGCTGGCCCGTGATGCGGGTCTCGAACGCATCGAAGGGTTGGTGCTGGGGCACAACACCGGCATGCTGCGGCTCATGCAGGGGTTGGGTTATGAGGTTCGCCCTTGTCTGGAAGACCCTGAATTCCGCCTGGTGGTGAGAAAACTGAGATGAGCAGCGTGCAGCCTGACCCCTTGAAACCGACCCTGGCGTTCATCGGCTGTGGCCGCGTGGCTCGGGTGATGGCCACGTTGCTGCAACGCAGCGGCTGGGATGTGGTGGCCGTGGCCAGTCGGCAGCCTTCTTCGGCTCTGGACTTGGCGACGGATCTGGGGTGGCCTGACCGGGCCTGTGCCGCCCAGGATGCGGTGGACCGTGCGGATTGGGTGTGGCTGACGGTCGTGGACGATGCCATCGCGTCCACGGCGCAGGCCTTGCGCTGGCGGCCTGGGCAGGCGGTGGTGCATTGCAGCGGGGCCACGGAGGTCTCGGTGCTGGAGACTGCTTCGCATGCCGGGGCCTGGATCGGCGGTTTTCACCCGCTGCAGATCTTTTCCGATCCGGATCTGGTCCGACGCGGGTTATCCGGGTGCACCGTGGCGGTGGAAGCCCAGGCGCCTGAACTGGCGTCCTGGATGGCACAGGTGGTTCAGGACCTTGGTTTGCAGGCCTTGAAACTGCCTCCCGGAGGGCGCCCGCTGTATCACGCGGCGGCCGGTTATGCCGCGAGCGGTTTGCTGTCGGTGCTTTCCGAAGCGGTGGCTTTGTGGACGTCCTTGGGCATGAACGAGGCGCACGCCTTGCAGGCGCTTCTGCCTCTGGCCCAAGGCTCGCTGGCCGCTGCGGCGCACAAGGGCCTCGGACACGCCGTGGCGGGCCCGATCGCGCGGGGCGATGTGGCGGTGGTGCGCCGCCAGCGCGAAGCCCTGGCCACGTGTTCAGCCGAGCGGCTGGCGTTCTACGATGCCCTGGCCTGGCGCCAGTGGCAGCAGGTCAGGCGGGTTGGCCGGCTGGAGCCTGAGGCCCTTCAGGGGTTGGCCAGTGCGCTGTCGTCTGCGCCAGGTGCACCGGAAACCGAAGTGTCTGCCGTTGGGATCCCCTTGGGGATGAGGGGCCCTGGAGACTGAGGCACGGGGTACTTGAGCGCGTTCAGGCCCAACTTGCGGTCGATGGCCGAGGGCAGATCCACCCCACATCGGTCCGCGATCTGGGTCAGGTAGAGGATCACGTCGGCCATTTCTTCGCCGAGGTGGGTCTGCACGTCTGGGTGCTCGTGCACCCGGCGTGAGGCTTCGGGGCTCATCCACTGGAAAATCTCCAGCAGTTCGGCCGCTTCGACCATCATGGCCATGGCCAGATTCTTGGGGCTTTGCCAGGGTTCCCATCCCCGTTCGATCGAGAATCGGCGCAGTCGGGCCTGCAATTCGGTCAGGTTCAGAACCGAGGGTGTTGGGCGTTCAGAACCTTGTTCCGGGTCAAGGACGTTGACCGCAGCAGGTGAACTAGAGAGCTGAGTTTCTTTCGGCGACATCGGGATTCCCACAGAATGTTGTCCGTTTACGTACGCATAACATGCACGGAATGCACAGGCCCGGTGCGGGATGACCGAATCCTGGTCGGTTTTGCCAGGTTCAGGACACCAGGTCCGGTATTTCTCTCCTTGAGGGTCCCGGAAAACGTCTCTGGAGCGGACCGGGCATCGGGCTTGCGTAGGTGCAACGGATCGACAGGAATAGGCGGGCCGGCAAAGGCCGCCAACAGGAACAACCGATGGACATTTTTGTACAGCAGATCATCAACGGTCTGGTGCTCGGCAGCATGTATGCGCTGGTCGCCCTGGGCTACACGATGGTGTACGGGATCATCAGCTTGATCAACTTCGCGCACGGCGAAGTGCTGATGTTCGGGGCAATGGTGAGTTGGACGGTGGCCACCGGGCTGCAGTCGGCCGGGGTGACGTGGCCGGGGTGGGTGATCCTGCTGCTGTCGATGGTCGCGGCCATCGTGGTGTGCTCGGCGCTGAACTTCGCCATCGAGAAGATCGCGTACCGGCCTTTGCGCAATGCGCCGCGGTTGGCTCCGCTGATCACCGCGATGGGCATGAGCCTGTTCCTCCAGACGATCGCCATGATCATCTGGAAGCCCAATCCCAAGCCCTATCCCCAGCTGCTGCCTTTTGAGGTCTACAGCCTGTGGGAGGAAGGACCGGTGATCACCGTCACGCAGATCGTGATCCTGGTGGTGACGGTGGTCGTGCTGGCTGCGCTGCTGTGGCTGGTGAACAAGACCAAGCTGGGCCGGGCCATGCGCGCCACGGCCGAAAACCCCAAGGTGGCGGGCCTGATGGGCGTGCGTCCTGACCACATCATCAGCGCGACCTTCATCATCGGTGCCACGCTGGCGGCCATCGCCGGGATCATGTGGGCCTCGAACTACGGCACTGTGCAGCACAGCATGGGCTTCCTGCCCGGCCTGAAGGCGTTCACCGCCGCGGTGTTCGGTGGCATCGGCAACCTGACCGGGGCCATGGTGGGCGGCATCCTGCTCGGCCTGATCGAAGCCATTGGTGCGGGTTATCTGGGCGACCTGACCAACGGGGTCTTCGGCAGCCAATACGTCGAGATCTTTGCGTTTGTGGTGCTGATCCTGGTGCTCACCCTGCGCCCCAGCGGTCTGATGGGCGAACGTGTCGCCGACCGCGCCTGAAGGAGTCCGCCCCATGAATCGAACAACCAAGATCATCGCGTTCATTGCCGCAGGCATCGGCCTGCTGGCCCTGCCCCTGATCGGGGCCGAATTCGGCCAGGGCTGGGTGCGCATCATGGCGCTGGCGCTGCTTTACGTGCTGCTGGCGCTGGGCCTGAACATCGTGGTGGGCTACGCCGGCCTGCTGGACCTGGGCTACGTGGCCTTCTATGCCGTGGGGGCTTACCTCTACGCACTGGCGGCCTCGCCGCACCTGGTCGAGAACTTCCCGTCGATTGCGGCGGCTTTTCCCAATGGGCTGCACATTCCGATCTGGGTGGTGATCCCGGTGGCGGCGGCGTTGGCGGGATTGACCGGCATGCTGCTGGGGGCTCCCACGCTCAAGCTGCGCGGCGACTACCTGGCCATCGTCACGCTGGGTTTCGGCGAAATCATCCGGGTGTTCATGAACAACCTGGAGTACCCGGTCAACATCACCAACGGTCCGCGCGGCATCACGCAGATCGACCCGATGACCATCGGCGGTTTCAGTTTTGGCGAAGACCGCATGTTCTTCGGCCATCCCGTGCCGGCCGTGGCCATGTACTACTACCTGTTCCTGGGCCTGGTGATCCTGAGCGTGATCATCTGCCACCGCCTGGAAACCTCGCGCATCGGCCGGGCCTGGATGGCCATCCGTGAAGACGAGATCGCCGCCAAGGCCATGGGTCTGAACACCCGCAACCTCAAGTTGCTGGCCTTCGGCATGGGGGCCACTTTTGGCGGCGTGTCGGGTGCGATGTTCGGGGCTTTCCAGGGCTTCATCTCGCCGGAATCGTTCACGCTGTCCGAGTCGATCATGATCGTGGCCATGATCGTGCTGGGCGGCCTGGGTCACCTGCCGGGTGTCATCCTGGGCGCGGTCCTGCTGGCGGCTTTGCCTGAGGTGCTGCGCTACGTGGCCGGTGACATCCAGAACATGACCGATGGACGCCTGGACGCCGCCATCCTGCGCCAATTGCTCATCGCCCTGGCCATGATCACCGTGATGCTGATGCGTCCCCGTGGCCTGTGGCCCTCGCCGGAACACGGCAAGGCCGCTCCGCAGCCCAAGTGAGTCCCGCGAACGCACCCGCACAGGAAATTCCGTCATGAATGCTTCATCCACAGCCCGGGGCACCGTCGTGCTCGACGTGCAGGGCGTGTCCAAGCGCTTCGGGGGTCTGCAAGCCCTCAGCGAGGTCCGCATGCACATCGAAGCCGGTCAGGTCTATGGCCTGATCGGTCCCAACGGCGCCGGCAAGACCACCTTCTTCAACGTCATCACGGGGCTCTACACGCCCGACTCCGGCACCTTCAAGCTCGGTGGCGAGCCCTACACGCCGCAGGCGGTGCATCAGGTGGCCCAGGCCGGCATTGCCCGAACCTTCCAGAACATCCGGTTGTTCGCGGAGATGACGGCCCTCGAAAACGTCATGGTGGGCCGGCACGTCCGCACGAAGTCCGGCCTCTTGGGCGCCGTGCTGCGCACCCCCGGCTTCAAGGCCGAAGAAGCCGCCATCGCGGCGCGTGCCCAGGAGCTGCTCGACTACGTGGGCATCGGCAAATACGCCGAGTTCAAGGCGCGCACCCTCAGCTATGGGGACCAGCGCCGCCTGGAAATCGCCCGCGCCCTGGCCACGGATCCCAAGCTCATTGCCCTGGACGAACCGGCCGCCGGCATGAACGCCACCGAGAAAGTGGTGTTGCGTGAACTCATCGACCGCATTCGCAAGGACGGTCGCACCATCTTGCTCATCGAGCACGATGTGAAGCTCGTGATGGGCTTGTGCGACCGCGTCAGCGTGCTGGACTACGGCAAGCTCATCGCCGAGGGCACGCCCGCCGAAGTGCAGCGCAACGAGAAGGTGATCGAGGCCTACCTCGGCGCCGATCACCAGGCCACCCATTGAGTCCGATCGATCGAAGACGCGACATGACATCCTCCACGACGACCCCCGACCGATCGAACGCGACCGTCCTGCTGGCGCTGCGCAACCTGAAAGTGGCCTATGGCGGCATCCAGGCCGTCAAGGGCGTGAGCCTTGACGTGCGCGAAGGTGAACTGGTGAGTCTCATCGGCGCCAATGGCGCGGGCAAGACCACCAGCCTCAAGGCCGTCACCGGCCTGCAACCCGTGGCCGATGGCGACATCGAATACCTGGGTCGCAGCATCCGCGGACAGGGTGCCTGGGACCTGGCCCGCCAGGGCCTGGTCATGGTGCCCGAAGGGCGCGGCACCTTCACGCGCATGACCATCACGGAGAACCTCCAGATGGGCGCGTACGTGCGCAACGACACCGAAATCGAGGCCGACATCGACAAGGTGTTTGCCCTGTTTCCCCGCCTCAAGGAACGCCGTGACCAGTTGGCCGGCACCATGAGCGGCGGCGAACAGCAGATGCTCGCCATGGGCCGCGCGCTGATGGCCCGCCCCAAGGTGCTGCTGCTCGACGAACCGTCGATGGGTCTGAGCCCCATCATGGTGGACAAGATCTTCGAGGTGGTGCGCGACATCCACAGCCAGGGCGTGACCGTGCTGCTCGTCGAGCAGAACGCCAGCCGTGCGCTGTCGCTGGCGGACCGCGGCTACGTGATGGATTCCGGCGAGATCACCATGCAAGGCCGCGGGGCCGACCTGCTGGCCGATCCCCAGGTCCGTGCGGCCTACCTGGGCCACTGATCCTTGCACACCACATGCTCGTTATCCCGAGGGACGCCGTGCGGCTTGCGTTGCATCCTGTGCACGTGCCTTGCATGGCCATGAACTCCCTGCTTATTCTTCGTTTCTCTCACCCCCAACCTTGAGGCTTCCACTCATGAAATTCATCGTGAAACCCGTTCTTGCAGCAGTCGCACTGGTCGCCGTCGGCACGTCGTTCGCTCAGGAAGCGGTCGTGAAGATCGGCCATGTCGGGCCGACCAGTGGTGCCATCGCTCACCTGGGCAAGGACAACGAG
>CAYYCN010000062.1:0-17511 GCA_964470355.1 uncultured Sphaerotilus sp. | reverse complement strand
TGTGCTGCTGGTGGACGAGCGTCCGGAAGAAGTGACCGAAATGCAGCGCACCGTGCGCGGCGAGGTCATCTCCTCCACCTTCGACGAGCCCGCCGCCCGCCACGTGCAGGTCGCCGAAATGGTGATCGAGCGCGCCAAGCGCCTGGTCGAGCTCAAGAAGGACGTGGTCATCCTGCTGGACTCGATCACGCGGCTGGCCCGCGCCTACAACAACGTCCTGCCCTCGTCGGGCAAAGTGTTGACCGGTGGCGTGGACGCTGGCGCGCTGCAGCGCCCCAAGCGCTTCTTCGGCGCGGCACGCAATATCGAAGAAGGCGGCTCGCTGACCATCATCGGCACCGCGCTGGTCGACACCGGCTCGCGCATGGACGAGGTGATCTACGAAGAGTTCAAGGGCACCGGCAACTGCGAAATCCACCTGGATCGCCGCATGGCCGAGAAGCGTGTCTACCCGTCGATCCTGCTCAACAAGTCGGGCACCCGTCGTGAAGAGCTGCTGCTGAAGTCCGAGATCCTGCAAAAGACCTGGATCCTGCGCAAGCTGCTCTACCCGATGGACGAGATCGAGGCGATGGAGTTCATCCTTGGCAAGATGAAGTCGACGAAGAACAACATGGACTTCTTCGACCTCATGCGCCGAGGGGGGTAAAGCATCCCTTCCCGTACAGATGCAGCGCCAGCTATAATATTTGTTTTTCCGCTGTCGGAAAGTGCTTGCGCATGGTGCGCTGCGTGGCTCCCGGCATCACAGCGAGGTTCCCCATGAAAGAAGGCATTCACCCGAACTACCGCGACATCTGCTTCGTGGACCAGTCCAACGGTTTCAAGTTCGTGACCCGTTCCTGCGCCCCCACGCGCGAGATGATCACGATGGAAGACGGCCGCGAGCTGCCGCTGTTCAAGCTGGAAACGTCGAGCGAATCGCACGCGTTCTACACCGGCCAGCAAAAGAGCATCGATAACCTGGGCGGCCGCGTCGAAAAGTTCCGCAACAAGTTCAAGGTCGGCATCAAGAAGTAAGCTTCTGGTGCACCCTGAAGAAGGCAGCCTCGGCTGCCTTTTTTTCTGTCCCCTGCGCGGCTGCGGATATCCTCCTCAACGTGAACACACCGAATCCGGCCCTCGTCACCCAACGCGCCGTCCAGCGCCTACCCCGCCTGGCCCTGTGGCTGTTCTGCGCCGCCTACGTGCTGCCAGGGGTCTTCCACCGCGATCCATGGAAGAACGCTGACGTCACCGCCTTCGGCTTCATGACGCGCCTGGCGCGTGGACAGACCGACTGGTGGCATCCCACGATTGCCGGCCTCGGCAGTGACGGCAGCCTGCTGCCGTACTGGCTCGGGGCATGGAGCATTCAGGTGCTCGGCCCCTGGATGGATCCGGCGCTGGCTGCCCGGTTGCCATTTTCTCTGCTGCTCGCGGCCGCCCTCGTGCTGACGTGGTACGCCTGCTTCCATCTGGCCCTCACCGACGAGGCCCAACCCCTGCCCTTTGCCTTCGGAGGCGAGGCGTCTCGGGTGGACTACGCGCGGGCCATGGCCGACGCCGCCGTTCTGGCCCTGATCGCCCCAGTCGGACTGCTGCAGTTGGGCCATGAGACCACGCCGGAACTGGTCCAACTCACGGCCCTGACGCTGCTCCTGTATGGGCTGGCGGTGGCTCGGCATCGGCCCTGGCGCGGCTCGGCGGCGGTGCTCGTCGCCCTGTCGGCCCTGGCGGCCAGCGGTGCCGCCACCACCGCCGCACTCTGTGCGGTGGTCGCCTTTGTGCTCGTCATGCGCTCCAGACAGGAAGGCACGCGCCGGCTGGCTCCGTCACTGGCCCTCGGACTGGTGTGCGTGCTGGGAATCGGGATGGCCGCCGGAGCGTGGATCCACCGCCTGGCCCCACCATCCCACGCACTGGGTCTGCCCAAGTTGCTGGCCTGGTTCACCTGGCCGGTGTGGCCGTTGGCCGCCTGGACCTTGTGGCGATGGCGGCGGCACCTGGGCCAGCACCATGTGCTGATCCCCCTGGCGCTGCTGGTGGTGACCCTCTTGGCCAGCGCGGCCATGGGGGCCTCCGATCGCGCTCTGATGCTGGCCCTGCCCGAGATGGCCGTGTTGGCGGCGTTCTCGCTGCCGACGCTCAAGCGCAGCGTGAGCGCCGTCATCGACTGGTTCTCCGTGTTCTTCTTCAGCATCCTGAGCCTGACGCTCTGGGTGATCTACGTGTCCGTGCACACCGGACTGCCAGCCCAGCCGGCGGTCAACGTGGCACGCCTGGCTCCAGGCTACGAACATCGCTTCGAGCCGGTGGCCTTCTCCATCGCCTTGGCCGGCACTCTGGCCTGGCTCTGGCTGGTGCACTGGCGCACATCACAGCACCGCCCTGCCCTGTGGAAAAGCCTCGTGCTACCGGCGGGGGGGATCGCATTGTCCTGGATGCTGGTCATGACCTTGTGGCTGCCTCTGCTGGACTACGCACGCAGCTACCGCCCCCTGATGCAGCAGTGGACCGAGCTCATTCCGGAAGGGGATTGCATCGCCGGACCGCAGTTGTCCAAGACCCAACTCGCGGCCCTGGAAGCACAGGGCCGCTGGCGCATCGTGCGCAACCCGTTGGTCCAGGACTGCCACTGGCTGATGATCAGTCGGGCAGAACGTTTCAATGCGCCCGTGCCGGAAGCCGCGCCCACCGCTCCGGAGGGCTGGATCTACGTCTCGCGCAAGCGTCGCCCCACCGACCGGACGGAGGTGTACTACCTCTACCAGCGTCGCCAGTCCTGACACCCTTTCAGCCCAACCCGTCCTCAGGCAGGATCGGAGCCGGCATCGGCCAGCACGGCGACCTCGACCCCGGACTGCTGGCGCACGCGCAGGGCTGGCCACACGATGCGAAACACCGAGCCCCGTCCCACCTCGCTGTCGATCACCAGTTCCGCGCCATGGCGCTGCAGCACGTGCTTGACGATGGACAGCCCCAGCCCGGTGCCGCCCGTCTCACGCGAACGGCTGCCATCGACGCGATAGAAGCGCTCGGTGATGCGGGGAAGGTGCTCGCGCGAGATGCCCGGACCGTTGTCCTGCACCTTGAAGTACCCCGTGCCGTGACTGCCGTGGAACCAGCCCACTTCGATGCGCCCCCCCTCGGGGGTGTACCTCACGGCGTTGCTGACCAGATTACCGATGGCCGACAGGATTTCACCTTCATTGCCCGCCAGCTCAGGGGCCTCCGGCCCAACCGGGGCAAAAACCAGCTGGTGACGCCCCTGCGACAGGACCTCCGCATCCAGTTGCACACGGGTCAGGAACGTCGACACCGGAACCCACACGTCGGTCGGCGGTCTGGGGCTGCCCTCCAGGCGGGCGAGGGTCAACAGATCCGACACCAGGTGCTGCATGCGACCGGTCTGCTGCGCCATCAGCGACAGCACGCGCTGCTTTTCAGCGTCCGCCAGGGGCAAGGTGGTCATCGTCTCCACAAAACCGGACAGCACGGTCAGCGGGGTCCGGATCTCGTGTGAGACGTTGGCCACAAAATCCCGGCGCATGGCCTCGGCACGCAACCGTTCGGTCATGTCCTGGCTCAGGATGACGCGCTGGCCCTCGCCAAAAGACCGCACCATCACGTTCAGGGTGAGCCCATTGTGGTGATTCTGCAGACTCAGCGGTTCGGTGTAGTCGGCCAGCTGCAGGTACTGGACAAAAGCAGGTGCACGGACCAGATTGGTCACGCGCTGCCCCAGGTCACGCTCACGGTGCAGGCCCAGGTGATCGGCTGACTGCACGTTCAACCAGGTGACGTGGTCATCCGCGTCCAGCAGCAGCATGCCGATGGGTGAGGCCTCGATCGCCTGGAGAAACTGCGCCAGGCGCTGGCGCTCCGCCTGCAGGTCCTTCTCTCGCAACCGCAAGGCGCGCTCAAACCGGTAACTGAACTCGCCCCACAGTTCGCCATAGCGGGGCCCCGTCCCCTCGCCGCCCTCGCGCAACCAATGCACGATGCGCAGGGCCCGGTACATGTCCAACACACCGGCGAGGGTCAACCCTGCGACCGCACCGATCCACAGTCCCCAATATTCGGACCCCAGGGAGCGGCCGATGACCCAACCGATCAGCCCGCCCAACGACATCGCCAGCCACGAGGTGGCCAGCCGCCCGATGATCAATCCCATGCCGTCACTCCAGCCCGCGCAAAGGGCTCACCACCGCCCCATCACGTCGACACCCTCGCACTCATGTGCGTGCCCAGGACAGCGCCTCAGGAGGCGCTCGACACGTGCTGAGTCAACCGGTAGCCGGCACCGCGCACCGTCTCGATCATCTGCGAACAGCTCACAGGAGAAAGCGCCTCGCGCAAGCGCTTGACGTGCACGTCCACCGTGCGTTCCTCGATGAACACATGGTCTCCCCAGACGCGGTCCAGCAGCTGGGCGCGGCTGTGCACCCGTTCCGGATGGGTCATGAAGAAATGCAGCAAGCGGAATTCGGTCGGGCCGACCTTGACTTCCTCACCTTCGCGCGACACCCGGCGCGTCCCGGGGTCCAGGCGCAGGGGCCCCACGTCCACGGCCGTGTCCAGCGCCTCCGGGGCCCGTCGACGCAGTACAGCACGCATGCGAGCCAGCAATTCGCCGGTGGAAAAAGGCTTGGTCAGGTAGTCGTCCGCGCCCGCATCCAAGCCCACCACCTTGTCGCCCTCTTCGGCCCGGGCCGTCAGCATGATGATGGGCAGATCGCGCGTGCGGGCACTGGCGCGCCACTGCTTGGCCAGCGTGACACCGGAAGCCCCCGGCAACATCCAGTCCAGCAGCACCAGATCCGGCAGCACGGCGTCCACTGCCGCTTGCGCCTGCTCGGCCGTGGCCGCCATCGTCACCTCGTATCCGGCGTGCCGGAGGTTGATGGAAATCAACTCTGCAATTGCGGTCTCGTCCTCGACCACCAACACCCGACTCATGACCCAACCCCCGTCATCCGCTGCACTTCAAGACTTGCCAATTCACTTCACCAGATCGGCCACCGCATCCGGCGGGTTGTGGCGCACGTCGGTGCCCTTGACGATGTAGATGATCTGCTCGGCCAGGTTCTTGGCGTGGTCACCCACCCGCTCGATGGCCTTGGCCACGAACACCAGGTCGATGGACGCCGAGATCGTGCGCGGGTCTTCCATCATGTAAGTGATGAGCTTGCGCATGAAGCCGTCGAACTCGGCATCGATCTCGTTGTCTTGCTGGATGACCGCCAGGGCCTGCGCCGTGTCCAGGCGTGCGAAGGCGTCGAGCGCCTTGTGCAGCGAGGCCGTGGCCAGCGTGGCTTCAAACGCCACGTCGGAGACCGGCAGGCGCAAGCGGCTGGACACGCCCGTGTTCACCAGGCGCTGCACCGTGCGGGCGATGCGCGCGGCTTCGTCGCCCACCCGCTCCAGGTTGCCGATGGTCTTGGAAATGGCGATCAGCAGGCGCAGATCGCGTGCGGTCGGCTGACGGCGCGCGATGATGGCCGACAGGTCGCGGTCGATGTCCAGCTCCAGCTGGTTCACCCGCTCCTCGATCTGGATGACCTGCGCGGCCGTCTCGCTGGAGAAGTGAGTGAGCGCGTAAACCGCCTGGGCGACCTGCGACTCGACCATGCCGCCCATCTCGAGCACGCGCGTCGAGATGCCGTTGAGCTCGTTGTCGAACTGGCGAACGATGTGCTTGTCCATCTGTGTGTCCCTTTCTTCTTCCCGGATCAGCCGAAGCGACCGGTGATGTAGTCCTCGGTCTCCTTGCGCTTGGGCTTCATGAAGATGTCCGAGGTCGGGCCAAACTCGATGAGGTCGCCCAGGTACATGTAGGCCGTGTAGTCCGACGAGCGGGCAGCCTGCTGCATGTTGTGCGTCACGATCAGCACCGTGTAGTCGCTCTTGAGCTCGTCGATGAGCTCTTCGATCTTGCCGGTGGAGATCGGATCCAGTGCCGAGCAGGGTTCGTCCAGCAGCAGCACCTCGGGCTTGATGGCGATGCCGCGGGCAATGCACAGGCGCTGCTGCTGGCCACCGGACAGGCCCGAGCCGCTCTTGTCGAGCTTGTCCTTCACCTCGGTCCACAGCGCCGCCTTGCGCAGGGCCCATTCGACGCGCTCGTCCATCTCGGCACGCGGCAGGTTCTCGAACAGGCGCACGCCGAAGGCGATGTTGTCGTAGATCGACATCGGGAACGGCGTCGGCTTCTGGAACACCATGCCCACGCGGGCGCGGATCAGCGAGACGTCTTCCTTGCTGGTCAGGATGTCCTGGCCGTCCAGCAGGATCTGACCTTCGGCGCGCTGCTCGGGATAGAGCTCGAACATGCGGTTGAAGGTGCGCAGCAGCGTCGACTTGCCGCAGCCCGACGGGCCGATGAAGGCGGTGACCTTCTTCTCGGGCAGTTCCATGTTGATGTTCTTCAACGCGTGGAAATGACCGTAGTAGAAGTTCAGGTTCTTGACCGAGAGCTTGATCTTCTCGGCCACGGGGGTGTTGACCTTTGCGTCCATGGGAAACCTCGACAAAAACTCAGTGCTTGTTGCGGAAGAAGGTGCGCGCAATGATGTTGAGCGCCAACACCCCCATGGTGATCAGGAACACGCCGGCCCAGGCCAGCTTCTGCCAGTTCTCGTAGGGGCTCATCGCAAACTTGAAGATGGTCACCGGCAGGCTGGCCATCGGCTCGCCCAGGTTGCTGGTCCAGAACTGGTTCGACAGCGCGGTGAACAGCAGCGGAGCGGTTTCACCGGCGATGCGGGCCACCGCCAGCAGGATGCCAGTCATGACACCCGCACGAGCGGCCTTGAGGGTGATCGACGAAATCACCTTCCACTTGGGCGTCCCCAGGGCATAAGCCGCTTCACGCAGTGCGTTCGGGATCAGGTTGAGCATGTTCTCGGTCGTGCGGATCACCACCGGAATCACGATCAGCGCCAAGGCCAGCACGCCGGCAAAACCGGAGAAGGCCTTCATGCGGGCCACCCAAGCCGAGTAGATGAACAGACCGATCACGATGGACGGCGCCGACAGCAGGATGTCGTTGATGAATCGCGTGACGCGGCCGAGCCAGTTGTCCCGACCATATTCGGCCAGGTAGACCCCGGCCAGCACCCCGATGGGGGTCCCCACGAGGGTGGCGCACCCCACCATCATCAACGAACCGTAAATGGCGTTGGCCAAGCCGCCCGTCTCTTCCTGGGGAGGCGGTGTCATCTCGGTGAACAGGGCCAGCGTCATGCCGCCGACACCCTGGCGGAAGGTTTCCACCAGGATCCAGATCAACCAGAAGACCCCGAACGCCATCGCCGCCAGCGACAGCACCAGCGCCACGTTGTTGACCAGCTTGCGCTTGCGGTGCAGAGGCAAGCGCGCCGCATGGATGGCGGCGGCCACACCCGCCTGGGAAGTAGTGGTGGTGCTCATGTCAGCGCCCCTCGCCCTTCTTGAGTCGAGCCAGCAGGACCTTCGAGAAAGCCAGCACGACAAACGTGATGAAGAACAGCACCAGCCCCAGGTAGATCAGGGAGGCCTGGTGCAAGCCCGCTCCGGCCTCGGCAAACTCATTGGCCAGCGCGGAGGTGATGCTGTTGCCCGGCTCGAACAGCGACAGCGAGCTGAGCTGATTCATGTTGCCGATGACGAAGGTCACGGCCATGGTTTCGCCCAGCGCCCGGCCCAGACCCAACATGACGCCACCGATCACACCGGTCTTGGTGTACGGCAGCACAACCTTGTAAACCACTTCCCAAGTGGTCGACCCCAGGCCATAGGCACTCTCCTTGAGCATGGGGGGCGTCACCTCGAACACGTCACGCATCACCGAAGCGATGAACGGAATGATCATGATGGCCAGAATGATGCCGGCCGCCAGCAGGCCGATCCCCACCGGGGGACCTGAGAACAGCGTGCCCAGCAGCGGAACCCCGGCGAACAGGTTCATCAAGGGCACCTGAACATACTCAGCCAGGATCGGGCCGAACACCATCAGGCCCCACATGCCGTAGACGATGGACGGCACGGCCGCGAGCAACTCGATGGCGATGCCCAGCGGACGCTTGAGCCAGCCGGGGGACAGTTCGGTGAGGAACAGGGCAATGCCGAAGCTCACCGGAACCGCGATCACAAGCGCGATGACCGACGTCATCAGCGTGCCGTAGATCATCACCAGACCGCCATAACGGTCTTCGGGGGGATTCCATTCACTCGTCCACAGGAACGAGAGCCCATACTCACGGATGGCCGGCAACGCGCCAGCGATCAGGGACAGGATGATGCCCACCAACAGGGCCAGTGTCAGCCACGCCGAAGCCGTGGCCATGAATGCAAACAGTGCGTCCCCCCACGGGGCACGCACCGACCGGCCGGAACCACCCGGCGCGCTCTGTCGTTTGGAAGTGTTCAATTTGTCGTGAGTCACAGTGGGAAACGTGGCCGCCACGATACCTCCGATGTGCGAAAAAGGGCAGGCGCAGACGCGCCTCGCCCTCCGGTTTCACCGTCCGCGAATTACTTGGCGTACACCGACTTGCCGGCGCCGTCCTTGATCATGGCCCACACCTTGGCGCGCACGATCGACTTGACCGACTCAGGCATCGGCACGTACTCGAGGTCCGAAGACATCTTGTCGCCGTTGGCGTAGGCCCAGTCGAAGAACTTCAGCGAGGCCGTACCCTGCTCAGGCTTGTCCTGCGCGGTGTGCATCATGATGAAGGTGGCAGCCGTGATGGGCCACGAATCCTTGCCCGGCTGGTTGGTCAGCACCTGGTAGAACGACTTGTTCCAGTCGGCGTTGGCGGCCGCAGCCTTGAAGGTGGCATCGTCGGGCGACACAAACACGCCGTCCTTGTTCTTCACCAGGGTGAAGGCCATCTTGTTCTGCTTCGCATACGCGTATTCGACATAGCCGATCGAACCCTGCAGGCGCTGGACAAATGCGGAAACCCCTTCGTTGCCCTTGCCGCCCACACCGATGTTCCAGTTCGGCGCCGTGGATCCTTCGTTCACCGCAGCCTTCCACTCGGGGTGGACCTTGGCCAGGAAACTGGTGAAGTTGAAGGTGGTGCCGGAACCGTCCGCACGACGCACGACCGAGATCAGCTGGTCCGGCAGGGCCAGGGTGGGATTCAGCGCCTTGATGGCCGGATCGTTCCACTTGGTGATCTTGCCCAGATAGATGTCACCCAGCACTTCGCCGGTGAGCTTCATCTGGCCAGCGGAAACACCCTTCACGTTCACCACCGGCACGACACCGCCGATCACGGTCGGGAATTGGACCATGCCGTCCTTGGCCAGCACGTCGTCCTTCAGGGGCGCATCCGAAGCCCCGAAGTCGACCGTCTTGGCCTTGATCTGCTTCATGCCAGCACCCGAACCCACCGACTGGTAGTTGACGCGTGCGCCCGTGGCCTTGTTGTAGGCGTCCGCCCACTTCGCATAGACGGGGGCCGGGAACGAAGCCCCTGCGCCGGTGACGTCCTGAGCCGAAGCCACGCTGGCCACGGCCACCACAGACATGACCAGAACACCCTTACCCAACACGGAGACCTTCATGAATTGACCTTTCTAGCATTCCTGTGGCAACAGTGCCGACAGCAGGCAATGTAGAAAGTCAATGTGACGACGTCGTGACACCCGATGTCATCTGCGTGACAGGCCTCCACCCGTCATCCCAGGCTGTCACAAAGCCGGATGAGACTGTCACAAAGCAAGAGGCCCGAGACTTTCGTCACGGGCCTCATCAACCGACTCGGAGGGCAAGCCGCTCAGCAGGCGCGCACCACATCGGCCAGGCGTTCAGCGCAACGGCGCGCTTGTTCGGCGTCCCGGGCCTCGACCATGACCCGCAGCAACGGCTCCGTACCGGAGGCACGGATCAGGATGCGACCGCTTTGCCCCAATTCCGCCGACACCTCACGTTGGACTTCGGCCAGGGCCGCACTGTTTTTCCAGTCGGCTCCCTCGGACAGCCGCACGTTCACAAGCGTCTGCGGGAACAACTCCACCCCTTCCAGCATCTCGGCCAGGGAGCGGCCATTGCGCTGCTGCGCCTGCAGCACCTGCAGCGCACTGACGATGCCATCACCGGTGGTGTGCTTGTCGAGCGCCAGCAGGTGTCCGGAACCTTCTCCGCCCAGTTGCCAGGAACGCTTGGCCAGCTCCTCCAGCACGTAGCGGTCACCCACCTTGGCGCGGACAAATTCGACGCCACGCTGTTGCAGGGCCACCTCGACCGCCATGTTCGTCATCAGCGTGCCCACGGCACCAGGCACAGCTTCGCCCTGGGCCAGCCGATCGGCCACCATCACGTACAGCAGTTCGTCCCCGTTATAGAGGCGCCCGGTCCGGTCCACGATCTGCAAACGGTCGGCGTCCCCGTCGAGGGCCACGCCATAGTCGGCACCATGCTCTTTCACCGCCTTCACCAGCGCGGCAGGCGCCGTGGCGCCAAAACCGTCGTTGATGTTGATGCCGTCCGGCTCACACCCGATGCGGATGACCTCAGCGCCCAGCTCGTGGAACACATCCGGGGCGATGTGATACGCCGCTCCGTGGGCCCCGTCCACCACGATCTTGAGGCCCTTGAGCGACAGGTCGTTGGAGAACGTGGATTTGCAGAACTCGATGTAGCGACCCGCCGCGTCGGTCAGACGACGAGCCCGGCCCAGTTCACGTGCGCCCACCCACTGCGGAGGCGCATCGATCGCCGCCTCGACTTCCAGCTCCCAAGCATCCGGCAATTTCTCGCCACGCGCCGAGAAAAACTTGATGCCGTTGTCCTCGAACGGATTGTGCGAAGCGCTGATGACGATGCCCAGGCTCAGGCGCAGCGCGCGCGTAAGGTACGCCACGCCCGGCGTAGGCAGCGGCCCGGTGAGCATCACATCGACCCCCACAGACGCCAATCCCGCCTCCAGCGCCGACTCCAGCATGTATCCCGAAATGCGGGTGTCCTTGCCGATCAGGACCGTCGGATGGCTGTGCGTGCCCCGCAGGACACGCCCGACGGCCTGCCCGAGTCGCAGCACGAAGTCCGGGGTGATGGGGCTTTCTCCGACCGTCCCACGAATGCCGTCGGTGCCAAAGTATCTTCTGCTCATATCCCAATCGCTTGTTCTGTGTAAGGCGCCCGAACGGTTGTCCGGCCGCTTGGCAGGATTGTGCACGCACCCGATACACATAGAAACATTCGTTCCGGGTGACAGTCCGCCAGCCTATGCGATTCGCCGGCCCGTCACAATCCCGCAGCTCGCCACACCGCCAATGCATCCACCGTGGGTGCCACATCGTGCACACGGATGATGCGCGCCCCACACGACACGGCGGCCAGCGCCGCGGCCACCGAGGCCACCATGCGATCCTCGACCGCACGGCCGGTCACAGCGCCCAAAGAGGACTTCCGAGACCACCCCGCCAGGACCGCGTACCCCAGCTCCAGCAACGCAGCCTGACCTCGGATCAACGCAAAGTTGTCCTCCACCCGCTTGCCAAATCCGATGCCCGGATCCAGCACGATGCGCTCTGGCGCCACACCCGCAGCGCGCACGGCCTTCAACCGCTCGGCCAGAAACCCCCGAACCTCCGCCACCACATCGCTGTAGGCCGGCCGATCCTGCATCGAGGAAGGCTGCCCCTGCATGTGCATCAAACACACACCACAACGGCCGTGCGACGCCACCACATCCAATGCACCGGCCGCGCCCAGTGCCGCCACATCGTTGATGATGTCCGCGCCCTGGTCCAGGACCGCCCGCATCACGGCCGTGCGACGCGTGTCGATCGACACCGGCACCCCCCAACCCACCAACTCACGCAGCACAGGCATGACCCGGGCCAGTTCTTCCGCCTCGGACACCTCCGCCGCCCCCGGACGGGTGGACTCCCCTCCCACGTCCAGAATGTGCGCCCCCTGCACCACCAGCGCCTCGGCGTGGCGGATCGAAGCGGCCACCCCACGGCCGCCGTCAGAGAACGAATCGGGCGTCACGTTCACGATGCCCATCACCAAGGGCCGATCCAGCGAAAGCTGAAAACGGGTCGTCTGCCAGATCCTCATTTCGCCGCCTCTTTGTCCGGAAACTGAAACGGGGCCCGAAGGCCCCGTCGATGTCACATGGCACCCGGTGTTCAGGCCGCTGCGGTGGCGTTGCCCGATCCGACCTGGCCACTGGGCGTGCCGCCCGTGGGGGGCTTACCCGCCGGCGGCACCCAGTCCTTCGGAGGACGAGGAGGACGGCCGGACATGATGTCGTCGATCTGCTCCGCGTCGATGGTTTCCCAGTCGAGCAACGAGTTCGCCATCGTGTGCATCTTGTCCTGATGATCCTCGATCAGCTTGCGGGCCACACCATACTGCTCGTCGATGATGCGGCGCACCACCTGATCCACCTTGCGCATGGTCTCTTCGGACATGCTCGTGGTCTTGGTGACCGAGCGACCCAGGAACACCTCGCCCTCGTTTTCCGCATAGACCATCGGACCCAGTTCATCCGTCATGCCGTAGCGCGTGACCATGTCGCGGGCGATGGCCGTCGCGCGCTCGAAGTCGTTGCTCGCGCCGGTGGTCATCTGGTTCATGAACACCTCTTCGGCGATCCGACCTCCAAACAGCACCGAGATGGTCGAAAGCATGCGCTCCTTGTCCATGCTGTAGCGGTCGCCTTCAGGCAACTGCATGGTCACGCCCAGGGCTCGGCCACGGGGAATGATGGTGACCTTGTGCACCGGATCGGTCTTGGGCAGCAGGCGCGCCACCAGGGCGTGGCCGGCCTCGTGGTAGGCGGTGTTCTTGCGCTCTTCCTCGGGCATGACCATGGACTTGCGCTCGGGGCCCATCATGATCTTGTCCTTGGCCTTCTCGAAGTCGACCATCTCCACCACACGCGCATTGCGGCGGGCGGCGAACAGGGCGGCCTCGTTGACCAGGTTGGCCAGATCGGCGCCAGAGAAACCCGGAGTACCCCGCGCCAGGATGTCGGCGCGGATGTCCTGACCGATGGGGATCTTGCGCATGTGCACGTTCAGGATCTGCTCGCGGCCACGCACGTCCGGCAGCGTCACGTAGACCTGACGGTCGAAACGTCCCGGGCGCAACAATGCCGGATCCAGAATGTCGGGACGGTTGGTCGCCGCGATCACGATCACGCCGAGGTTCGTCTCGAAGCCGTCCATCTCGACCAACATCTGGTTGAGGGTCTGCTCACGCTCATCGTTGCCACCGCCCAGGCCGGCGCCGCGGTGGCGACCGACGGCGTCGATTTCATCGATGAAGATGATGCAGGGCGAATTCTTCTTGGCCTGCTCGAACATGTCGCGCACGCGGGCTGCCCCCACACCGACGAACATTTCGACGAAATCGGAACCCGAGATCGAGAAGAACGGCACCTTGGCTTCGCCCGCAATGGACTTGGCCAGCAGCGTCTTGCCGGTGCCCGGAGGACCGACCAGCAGCACGCCGCGCGGAATGCGTCCGCCCAGCTTCTGGAATTTCTGCGGATCCTTCAGGAAGTCGACCAGTTCCTTGACCTCTTCCTTGGCCTCGTCGCAACCGGCGACATCGGCGAAGGTAACCGAGTTGCTGGACTCGTCGAGCATGCGGGCTTTGGACTTGCCGAAGCTGAACGCCCCGCCTTTGCCGCCACCCTGCATCTGGCGCATGAAGTACACCCACACGCCGATCAGCAGGATCATGGGACCCCAGGAGATCAGCAAGCTGGTGAGCAGCGAAGGCTCCTCGCGCGCCTTGACGCGGAACTTCACGCCGTTGGCGATCAGGTCACCCACCAAGCCCCGGTCCAGATAGGTGGCCGTCGTGCGGATGCGCTTGTCATCCGTCGTCATGGCCTCGATCTCTGCTCCGCCGGGGTTCTCCTGCAGCACGACATCGCGGATGCGCTTGGCGCGCACCTCTTCCAGAAACTCGGAATAACCGATCTGGTTGCCCGCCACCCCGGTGCGCTCGAACTGCTTGAAGACAGTGAACAACACCAGCGCGATGACCAACCACACTGCTACTTTGGAGAACCATTGATTGTTCACCGCGGCTCCTTCATCGATTCAAGTGGCCCTGTACTGGGGCCCAGTGGTGCGCCAGACTCGCACACCTAACGCGGTAGTTGGGGACGATTTTAGTCGACGCAAGCCCGACGACCGTCCCGGAAATCCAGCATCAAAGCACAGTCTATTCGCCTGTGACGCCTGTACCCCTTGGCGGGCGCCTCATTTGAGACCCATCCCCACCAGAAAGGTTTCCGCTGATTTGTCCCGAGATGACTTGGGCTTGTGGACCTTCACGACGCGGAACACCTTGCGAAACGCCTCGACGAGCTCGTTGTATCCGCTGCCATGGAAGACCTTGGTCACCAACGCACCGCCGGGTTTCAGATGCGATTGAGCGAAATCGATCGCCAACTCCACCAAACCCGAAATCCGGGCCCCGTCGACCACGCCAATGCCGGAAAGATTGGGGGCCATGTCGGAGATCACCAGATCCACCGGCCGGCCGGCCAGCATCGCCACCAGGCTGTCCAGAACCGCCTGCTCCTGGAAATCGCCTTGGATGAACTGCACCCCCTCGATGGGCTCGAATTCGAGCAGGTCGAGCGCGATGATCGTGCCGTCCAGCTCCCCGACGGCCGCCCCCCCAACCCCACTGTCCTTGGGGGCGAAGCGCCGGCGCACGTACTGGCTCCAGGCCCCGGGCGACGCGCCCAAGTCCACCACCACCTGACCCGGACGGATCAACTGGAAGGTTTCGTCGATTTCCTTGAGCTTGTAGGCCGCCCGGGAACGGTAACCGTCTTTCTGCGCCTGGCGGACGTAGGGGTCGTGGACGTGGTTGTTCAACCAAGCCTTGTTGACCTTCTTGCTTTTCGTGTCGATCTTCATGGGAGCGTCGGATAATACAGGGATGCCTGCAATAAAACTTTCCCCCGCCCAGCGCAAGGAACATCGCGCTGCGGCCCATCACCTCGATCCGGTCGTGATGATCGGCTCGGATGGGCTCACGCCTTCCGTGCTCAAGGAGATCGATGGCGCCCTGCGCGCCCACGGCCTGATCAAGGTCCGCGTGTTCAGCGACGATCGCCAAGCCCGTGAGGCCCTGCTCGTCGAGGTCTCGGAACAGCTTGATGCCGCGCCCATCCAGCACATCGGCAAACTGCTGGTGCTGTGGCGCCCGATTCCGCCCAAGGCCGTTGAAGAGACCCCGGCCGAGCGCAAGTCCGGCCCGCGCGTGGTCAAGATCCTGAAGTTCTCCAAGAGCGGCAGCCAGCGCGCGCAGGTCAAGCGCCTGACGGTGCTGGGCAACGAACGGGTCACCCGTGGCGGCATCGTCAAACGCTCCAAGCTGCGTCCAGTCAGCCTGAAGAAGCGCTCACAGGGCGACTGAGCACGCCCCGCCGGCCGGACCCCGGCCGGCCAGCAGGCCCACCAATCCCGCCAGCACCACGCCCTTGAGCACGAACAGGCCGCTCGACAGCCCGTGCATGACCCCGAAACTCAGGGGTGTGGGCAAGCCGGACTTCGACTGCTCCATCATGGGCTGCAGTCCGTAGTACCCCAGCACGGTGCAGAACAGCGCACCGAGGATCAGCCACAAGGCCCCCATCGGCATGCGGCCGGCGGCACGGGCCGTGGTTCGGGCCCGGTAGCGCTCCATCAGGAACAGCGCCATTGCCAGCCCGAGACCGAACTGGGCCTCCAGCCGGAACATCGCACCGGCCACCTGCCCCGCCGTGACGCGGTCGAGCATCTGAAACAGGGTGGGCGCCGCCACGATCGACAGGGCCACCACCATGCCCAACCAGATCGCGGCCAGAAGGGTCTGCACTCGGTGCATCAGCATATTCAGCTGTAACGGACCTCGATGACCTCGTAGCGCTTGATGCCGCCCGGCGCCACCACCTCGGCCACATCCCCCTCGACCTTGCCGATGAGCGCACGGGCGATCGGCGAGCCCACCGAGATGCGCCCCTGCTTCAGGTCGGCCTCGTCCTCACCCACGATCTGGTAAGTCACGGCAGCGCCCGACTCTTCCTCTTCCAGGTCGACCGTGGCACCAAAGACCACCCGACCGCCCGCGTCCAGCGTCGCCGGATCGATGACCTGGGCCACCGACAGCTTGCCCTCGACCTCCAGGATGCGGCCTTCGATGAAGCCCTGCTTGTCCTTGGCCGCGTCGTATTCGGCGTTTTCCGACAGGTCACCCTGGGCACGTGCCTCGGCGATCGCGTTGATGACGGCGGGACGCTCCACCGTCTTGAGGCGATGCAGTTCTTCTTTGAGCAGCTCGGCGCCGCGCTTGGTCAACGGGATCGTGGCCATGGCATGAATGAGGGAAAAGGCGGTTGAAAAGTAAAACCGCCACCTCGTCCCCGGATCGGGGCCGCGGCGGCGGCTTGGCTGGGCGCGAAGTTTAGTGCAGTTCTGCGTGCAGTTCCTGCAGGGAGATCACCGAGAGCGCATCCTGATGTTTCAGGGCCTCGGTGGCGGCTTCGCAGCCGGCCATCGTCGTGTAGTAGGTGACGCGGTTGGCCAGCGCTGCCGTGCGGATGTAGCGCGAGTCGGCGATGGCCGTGCGCGTTTCATCCACCGTCGTGAACACCAGCTGCACTTCCCCGGCCTTGATCAGGTCGGCGATGTGCGGACGGCCGTCCTTGATCTTGTTGACCACGGTCACCGGCACGCCGCCTTCGGCGATGGCGCCGGCCGTGCCCTTGGTGGCGATGATGCCGAAGCCCATCGCCTGCAGGTCCTTGGCCACGGCCACGGCACGGGCGTGCTCACTGGCCTTCACCGAGATCACGACATTGCCCTTGGACGGCAGACGCGACCCCGCACCCAGCTGACTCTTGAGCATGGCTTCACCGAAGGTCTTGCCCACGCCCATGACTTCGCCGGTCGAACGCATCTCGGGGCTGAGGATGGGGTCCACACCCGGGAACTTGTTGAACGGGAAGACGGCTTCCTTGACGCTGAAATACGGCGGCACCACCTCGTGCGGCGCCTTGCCGCCCAGGCCCTTCTGGTCGACCAGCTTCTGGCCAGCCATGCAGCGCGCGGCGATCTTGGCCAGCGACTGGCCGGTGGCCTTGGACACGTAAGGCACGGTGCGCGACGCACGCGGGTTCACTTCCAGCACGTAGACGGTGCAGGCGTCGAGGCCCTTCGTCACGTCGCCCTGGATGGCGAACTGCACGTTCATCAGGCCGACCACGTTCAGGGCCAGGGCCATCTGCGAGGTCTGGCGACGCAGTTCGTCCTGCAGATCGGCCGCCAGGGTGTAGGGCGGCAGCGAGCACGCCGAGTCGCCCGAGTGCACGCCGGCTTGCTCGATGTGCTCCATGATGCCGCCGATCATCGTCTCGACACCGTCGCTGATGCAGTCCACGTCCACCTCGACCGCGTCATCGAGGAAGCGGTCCAGCAGCACCGGTGACTTCTCGGAGACGCGCACCGCTTCGCGCATGTAGCGCTCCAGGTCCTTGTCGCCGTGCACGATCTCCATCGCGCGGCCGCCCAGCA
>CAYYCN010000061.1:0-18232 GCA_964470355.1 uncultured Sphaerotilus sp. | reverse complement strand
CCGCGCACCGCGCGCTGGTGGAACAGGTCGTCGAGATCGACGGCGATCTGGTCGAGCGCTACCTGAACGAAGGCGACGTGGCCGCGTCCGAGCTGCACGCCCCGCTGGAACAGGCCATGCGCGAGGGGCACCTGATTCCGGTCGTGTTCGTGTCGGCCAAGACCGGCGCGGGCGTGGCGCCACTGCTGGACGTCATCACCCAGCTCCTGCCCGACCCGACCGAAGGCAACCTGCCCGATTTCTATAAGGGCGAAGGCGCCGACGCCCAACTGATGCACGCCGTGGTGGATCCGGCGCAGCACGTGCTGGCGCATGTGTTCAAGGTCGTGGTGGACCCGTATGTGGGCAAGCTGGGCGTGTTCCGCATTCACCAGGGCACCGTCACCAAGGACAGCCAGCTCTACGTGGGTGATGGCCGCAAGCCCTTCAAGGTCGGACACCTGTTCATGCTGCAGGGCAAGGATCTGGTGGAAGTGCAGCAGGCCGGCCCTGGTGACATCGCCGCCGTCGCCAAGGTGGACGAGATCGCGTATGACGCCGTGCTGCACGACGCCGCCGAGGACGACCACATCCACCTCAAGCCCCTGAACCTGCCCACCCCGGTGCACGGCGTGGCCCTCAAGCCCAAGCGCCACGGCGACGACCAGCGCCTGGCCGAAGTGCTGGCCCGACTGGCCGCCGAAGACCCCTGCCTGCGCATCGAACAAAGCGCCGAAACCCACGAAACCGTGGTCTACGGCCTGGGCGAGCTGCACCTGCGTGTCACGCTGGAACGCCTGCGCGAGACCTACCGCGTCGAGGTGGACACCGCCCCGCCGCGCATCGCCTACCGCGAAACCATCTCCACCCAGGCCCAGGCCCAGTACCGCCACAAGAAGCAGACCGGCGGCGCCGGCCAGTTCGGTGAAGTGCACATCCAGATCGAACCGCTGCCGCGCGGCGCGGGCTTCGAGTTCGTGGACGTGGTCAAGGGTGGCGCCATTCCGGGGCAGTTCATCCCCGCCGTGGAAAAGGGCGTGCGACTGGCCATGGCCCAGGGCGTCATCTCCGGCCACCCCGTGGTGGACGTGCGCGTGACCGTGCTCGACGGCAAGGCCCACAGCGTGGACAGCAAGGAAATCGCCTTCGTCACGGCCGGCAAGAAGGCCTTCATCAACGCCATGCGCGAAGCCCAGCCCATCGTCCTGGAGCCGGTGGCCGAGGTGGAAATCGTCGCCCACGAACAGACCATCGGTGACATCACCGGCGACCTGTCCTCACGACGCGGGGAAGTGCGCGGCACCGACCGGCAAGGCGCCGACCAGGGCGTGATCAAGGCCGTGGTGCCGCTGTCCGAACTCACCAACTACCAGATCCGCCTCAACGCCATGACCCGCGGGCACGGCAGCTACACCGTGGCGCTGTCACATTACGACGCGGTGCCGGGGAATGTGCAGGCGGAGTTGATGAAGGGGTGGGCGTTGAAGGAAGAAGACTGATATTTTCCTCACCACAAAACGAAGCCCGGCAGTGCCGGGCTTTTTTCATCGCGTTGCGATGCGGACCCAAGGATCAGTTCGCCTGACCGATGTACCGCGCCTGCTGTTTCTGCGCATCCGTCAACGAGTCATAGGCCACCACACGCAACGAGGGCAATGCCGCACCCACTGCTGCAGAAGAGGCCGGTTCAGCCGCTGCGTCCAAGCTCGCACTGACCTTGTCTGGGATGGCATACATGCCGCCCGTGAGCGGATCCACAACCACCATCCCCAGCACACCGCCCAGCAGGATGTTGCCGAAATACCAGCCGCTCACCGACCCCTGCACCGTCAATTCCTTGTCGGAAAAACCCGGCTTCGAGAACTTGAGGGTATAGATCTCCGACTTGAAATACCCCGCACCGCGCTTGAGCGTCAGAGTCACCGGCGTCGCACCGACGTGAATCTCCTCACCCGCACGATTGCGGACACTGACCGTCGAACCATCCGGCACGCTCTGAATGGTGACCGGCTGAGATGGGCCATTGAAGATGCTGGCACAGCCGGTGAGAGAAACCACGGCAGCCAAGGCCAAATAACGAAACCACATGAAACCTCCCGATTTATGACCCACACAGGTTTATTGAAAAAAATTTGTTCAAAACACACCCCCCATCCGAGCGTCGACCAGGTCGACCGCCGAATGCGACAAGACCCAGATCTTGCCCTCCTGAACCGATGTGTCTATGGGCGCTGAAGCCGCAACTGAATCACTGTCCCATCGCTGCTGCTCGACGGACACCCTCCTGCAAACGTTCGGTACTTGGCCACGACCCCAATGCTTTGTGGGGCGTAACCTGACGCCGACACGGTGAGC
The DNA here is from genome assembly GCA_964470355.1 of uncultured Sphaerotilus sp. Taxonomy (GTDB): domain Bacteria; phylum Pseudomonadota; class Gammaproteobacteria; order Burkholderiales; family Burkholderiaceae_C; genus Sphaerotilus. The sequence goes on along the minus strand of CAYYCN010000061.1, from coordinate 15,898 downwards.
GCATATGGCCCTTCCGACTGCAGAAGGCCACAGGGTAATGTGCAAGTGACCATGGACCCGCTCACCGCTGCATTGGAGGCATTGACCCGCAGTTGATCTTCAGACACCGCAGCACCGTTGAGCGACACATTCGAAATCACAATGCTCGAAATGGGCCCCTCGGTTTCCGCATCGACCGCGCCTTCAAAATGAAGAACAGGGTCAAGATACTGATGAACACAGATCCCTGCCGCGCCTGTGGAGGACCCGCCTCCACAGGCAGCAAGGCAAAGCGACAGTGCACAGAACAAAAATTGCCGCATCACGCTCCTCCCTGACTTTTCCATCCCACACGCCCAGCAATGCCGTGTTGGCCCTGCCAGCGGAGTTCACTGCCCCGCACCTTTACAGCCAGACCATTCTGATGCACTCCCACGGAGTTCTCGGAGTTCCCCGGCTCGAAGGGACCGTGTTCCTCCGGATCGTGAAGAATGAACACCGGCACATGGGGGATCCCCACCGGCGTCGGACCTCTATCAGATCAGCGTTGGGCGCACAGGCCCGGGAAGCTTCGCCACCACCTGAAGCCCCTCATCCCCCCTCCCCCGGCCACATCCAATGCCGACGCTCCCATTCGGCGCGCTCGTGCGCCATGTCCCGGCGTGCTTTCTCCTGACGGACTTCTTCTTCCGCCAGCAGTTGCCGCTCCTTGGCACTGAATCGAAACTCGGCGGGCAGATCCTGGCCGCACTTTTCACACTGCGCCACCCTGCGGTTGTACACAGTGAAATGACAGGAAGGACAGACAAAACGGGGGTTCATGACACAGTTTCCCTGTGCGAAAGAGGGTGTCGGTCATTTCCAAGCACCGCGCACGACACTTGCAATTCCTCTTCACAGGTCGCGGTATTGCACCAACTTGAGGAGCACACAATGGAAACTGAAGCTTTCGGAACTGAAGCCGGTGCATGGGTCGAGGCGTTTGTCCGCACGGTGGCCGAGGTGTCGCCCCAAATTGAGGACGAACGCGCTCGCTCGGTGGCCACCGCCGTCTGGCAAACCCAAGGAAGCTCGGGCACCTCGGCCGACACCGCTGCCAATTTGTGGCTCGATTCAGATTACTGAGGGGTTCGACCCGCCATTCTGTCCCCTCTCGGCAGGTCGAAATCGGCTTTCAGGACTCACATCCTCAAAGCCGCTCGCCATCGGCTGTGCCTGCGGATCACTGCAGTTGGTCGTGCGCCATCCCGCCAATCTTGCGGGCCAGCGAACTGATGCCCTGCCAAGCGTTGCGATAGTAGTCTTCGACCGAGAACTTCTTGTCCTTGTAGGCCACGTCGGCCTTGATCTCATCCTTGCCTGCGAACGCCCCAACGGCAATTCGCGCCCCCGCGCTGCGATAGCTGAGCTCCTTGATGGTCAAGGTCGCCGTTTCGGTCGGAGACACCTTCGTGCCGGCCTCGGCGGCAGCCTTGGCGTAACCCTCTTCGATCAGGCCAGGCACGTCTTCAGGCACATCACATCCCCCGCAAGCCAGGACGATCCGCAGTTTGGGCACCATTTTGGTGGCCGTCGGCGGGGTGCTGCCAGAACTGGCCGCCGGGGCGCCGGGCTGCGAAGCACAACCCACCAACAGCGCCAGCGTGGCCACGAGGGTGAGGGGAACGATTCGGAACGATGCTTTCATGGGTGACCTCCTGGATTTCAGTTTTTTCAGAACAGGAAGTATCCCCTGCCGGAGGGCACATTCACCCACGCCGTCGCAAAGCGGCCACAGGTCACGCTCCATGCCCTTGTATGCGGCGCCATGACCCCACTCCCGGACAACGGGAGTTGTCCGATCTGCGGCCTATGCCCGTCCAGGATCGGGCTTCATAGTTTTCACTCACATCACACACATTTCGTTTCCATTTGCGCCTTGTATTTGGTGGAAAGGGACAACACCAAGTGTTGACAATCACTCATCCAGAGAACTCGGCGCCCCGTTTCACGACGCACCTTCCCTCTCCCCTCGCACGCTCCTTGCCGAGTCCCTCATGACGATTGCGGGGCCATTTGTGCCCGCCATATCCGAACTCAAGCGGTAGGAGTGACGTCATGGACATCAAGGAACTGATGGGTCGAGTGGTGGAAGAGCTGTACGCTGGCATCACCGGGGGATCTGCAGAGTTGCCTCTGCCGCCGGGCACCACCATCAATTGGCTGCTGCCGGGACTGCCGATGCACGAATCGGCGTTCGACTTCGCAATTGCAGGGCCATTCTCCGGTCCTTCGCCGGCCACGCTCGAAGAGTTCCGCCGCATGGTGACGGCCATCCAGGCCGACGCCGAAGCCAACGGCGGGCAGCCCATGGACCGGGCACTGGCGGTCGAGGAAGCCAAGCGCATGTACCAGCAGCACCTGCTGGGCTCTTGGGAACAGTGGTCACGCCTGGTGGACTTCATTCCCCTCATCGATCCGACGCCCGCGCAGATGAGCTGGTCACGACGCGCCGGCCAGGGATCCAAAAAGCATGTCGGGGTGGTCTATGGCCAGGCAGGCCAGACCCTCTCCAATGTCTACCGGGACACGCTTCAGCGCTGCGAGGTGGCCGACGAGCAGATCACCGCAGAGCAGCAAAAACTGATCGACCGGATGAAGGCGCTCCTTCAGGTGGAGGTCGAGGTGGAGGACTTCCTGACCGGTGAGAAGGTCAAGGAGATACGCGAAAGCCCGGCCATGGTGCAGTACAAGGCCAAGAAGATCGCCTACGAAAACGCCGTGACGGACTATGCCGCCCGGCTGGCGCGATCCACCTCGGGCACCCCTGCGGATCTGATCGAATGGAACCGCAGCGGCGGCATTTACCGCCAGCGCGCCCTGCAGGCCTTGGCAGACTGGCAAAGCAGTGGCGCCAAGAACGCGATCGAAACCGCACAAGCCACCATCGCCCACATCACGGGCGGCAGCATGGTGCAGTGGAAACAGCGCTTGCTGGACTGCCTGACCGACATCGACCAGAGCACCCAGGGCGCCTTCGGCTACCCGTTCTTCCCCGCCACCGTGCTGCCTGGAGCGTTCGCCCGCAGCCCCGGCTGGACGCGGTTCAGTCAACGCAACGTGGCGAGATCCAGCACCTCGACCAGTTCGACCCATTCCGGTGGGGGCAGCGTCGGTTTCAGCCTGGGCATCTTCTCGATCGGAGCGGCCGGAGGCGCAACCCGGACCGAGCACGACTTCAAGTTTCAGAGCAGCGACTTCGGCATCGAGTTCGAATACACGCAGGTGGAGATCGTCCGGCCGGCCTTCAACCCCAACTTTTTCTTGTCCCAGGGCTGGAAGCCGCGTGACACGTTCGTGCGCGACTACAACACGTCCACGCACTCCACCGGTGGAGACAAGCCCACGGGCTGCCTGATCGGATACCCCACCAAGGCGCTGTTCGTGCGCAACCTGCGCATCCACAGCACCGAGTTCGCCAGTCACATGCACTCGCTGCAAAGTGAGGTCGACGGCGGCGGGGTGGTGGGGATCGGACCCTTCGTCCTGGGTGGGCGGTATTCGCAGACCAACCGATCCTCGGAATCGAATCTCTCGATCGACACCGCCGGCATCACCGTCAACGGCTTGCAGTTGGTGGCGTTCATCAGCGCCCTGTTCCCGGCCTGCTCAAACCCCTCGCCCGACGTGACGAAGTGGATCTGATCCGGTCCTGAGCTCTGGAACAGGGGGCGTCCATGCAACAAGGTCTGCACATGGGCCTGGGGTGCTGGATCTCGACCCGCGGTGCGGGTGCGAGCCGCCCCCTGCTGCCCGCCTTGCCCATCGCTTTGCGGCTGCCCAGCGCCGTGGAAGAGGTGAGCGCCGATGATCTCGCCCGACGCCGGGACCTGTCCTTGCACGCCAACCGGGCCTTCGGCGCGGGTTGTCTGTGGGATGCAGGCCCGGCCCAACCCCGTCTGTGGGAGCGCCACGAAGACGTGCTGCGCCGGATGGTGCCCGCGGTGTCGGCCCTGCCCCCCGCAGAGCGCCAGCGGCTGGCCGACGCGAATGCCTTGCTGTATGACCTCCACCTGCAGCCCACGCTGGCGTATCGGCTGTACCTGGAGCACCGGCAGAACCACCGAGACCTGACCGACGCGGGTGCGGCACCGGACGTGATCACGCAAGCCCTGCTGGCGTGGCGCGTCCAGGGGTTCAAGGAGGTGATCGAGAACGCACTGGCGGTCCAGAACCTGTTGACCCGGACCAGTTCGGTGGTGACAGCGAATCAGGATGTGTTGCGCATGGAAAACGAACGGCTGACGTCAGGCGCCGACGTGGTGACGATGCCGACGTTCTACAGCCCAGTGTCGGCCGCCGACCCGAGCCTTTGGCTGGAAGCGGATCTGGACCTGGACGCCCTCGAATCCACGGTCACGGAACCCGAGTTGCGCCCCTCCTGGGACCAGTTCCGGGCGCGCAAGATCGGCAGCGTGCGCTTTCGGTTTGCCGTGATCGAACTGCAACGGCCCTGGTTCACCCCCTCGATCTACGCGGCACGCGACTGGCGGTTGCCTGCGGAAGACCCCCAGCCGGTCGCCGATGGTCTGGGGCGAACGGGCCTGCTCAGCGCCTACGTGTCGCACCTGTACCTCGCTCAGGTGCTCGATGTGCGGGTGAGCGCCCCACCCACGCCGGTGCCCACGCCGTCGCTCCCGGGACCGATCCTTCGCCCGCCCCGCAGCCGGCCCGACTTGCTGCCCCGGAAGCCGCCTCTTCAGGCCCTCCAGATGGCCGCCATCGAGCCGGTGGCCACCCGTGGCCTGACCCGATCGCCGACGGCGGCACAGGCCTCAGGTCCATCGGCCGCCGCCGCCCTGGCAGGCCCCTCGCGGATGTCGATCCTGCCGGACGCCCGCCTGAGCCTGCTGGCGTCCCCCCTGATCCAGGCACGCCTGGACTTTGCCGCCATACGCCTGACCCGGCCCGGCGCCAGCGCCCCACCGCCCGCCTCGTCGACACAGGCCCCGCTCGAACCGATCTACTTGGTCGGGCTCGGTCGCACGGCTCTGCCGCCGTGCCCCGATCCGGATCCCCGCTTTCAATGGACCTGAGCGCTCAGGCCACGCCCGCTAGGAGAACACCATGCTTGTCTCTAACCGCTTCACCCGGATCCTGACCCAGTCCACGCGCACCCGCCTCGAAGGGGTCGAAAACAACCGCTTGCCCCTTTCCCGGCGAGAACCCCACCGCGGTGCTGTGGTGGCCGTGCAGTCGGCCCTGTCCGACCTGAATCGGGGCTACCTGTCGTCGACCGAGGTCGACGGCTACTTCGGCTCCAAGACCGCAGCAGCGGTCGAGATGTTCCAGCGCGACTACGGGCTGTTCGCGGACGGCATCGTGGGCCGCCAGACGCTGCTTCAGCTCGACGGACTGTTCTCCAGCGAGAGCTACCGCGCACCGCAGGGCCGGTCGATCCATGTCGGCGTGAACCGGCTGGACGCCACACATTACGGCGACGCCTTCCCGCTGGGGGCATGCGAAAACGACGCCCGCGCACTGGAGACCGTGGCCGCCAGCCTCGGTTACCAGACCGTCGTCCTGCTCACGGAACAGGCCACGACGGCCAACTTCTGTGCCTCGGTGCGCCAAGCGGCCAACGGCCTGTTCGCGGGCGACACCCTGATGCTGACCTTCTCCGGACACGGGTCCCAGGTGGTCAACACCTCGCCCGACGAAGAAGACGACATGATGGACGAGACCCTGTGCTTCTTCGACCGCATGTTGATCGACGACGAGCTCTTCCTGCTGCTGGGCGAGTTGCGCGCAGGCGTTCAGGTGATCGCGATCTACGACAGCTGCCACAGCGGCACCGTCACCAAGAAGCTGGAAGTCGTCGACGACGGTCGGAAATCCGCCCGCACGGTGCTGATGCGCTCGCTGGAATCGAGTCTCCTGGGGGGACTGCCGCGCGACATCGTGTCCGAAGCGGACGAATCAGGCGATGCCGCCCCCCCTGCGGTAACGTCCGAAGATCTGCGCCCCATCGACGCCACACACCTGCTGGAAGCCCTGGACGGGGACCCGCCCGTCGCCGCCAAGGGCGGCGGCTATGCAGAGCCCCAGTTGGCCGATGCCGTTCTGCTGGTGGTTGGACACGAGCAGGACCAGCGGGCGGCACGCGGCAAGTCCATCCAGCTGTTCTCAGGCATCTACTCCCGCAACAGCACGCTGTACGACGCGATCAAGACGGCCGTGGGGGCCCGCGCGCTCCAGGATGTGGACTGCCACGTCGTCGCCTTGTCGGCCTGCCAGGACAACCAGACCACCCTGGACGGCACGGTGAACGGCTATTTCACGGGCAACATCCTGCGGACATGGTCCAGTGGGGGGTTCTCGGGATCGTTCGAACAATTCCACCGCCGACTGGTTCAGCAAAGCACCTCTGACATGACCCCAGCGCTGAACACCTACGGCGGGCCGCGAGCCCAGTCGCGGCTGCACGAAAAGCCGTTCGTGTTCTGAGCGCTGGACTCAGCGCCGCGGCAGATGGCCGGTCACGCCCTGGACAAAGTAATCCATCTTCGCCAGTTCAGCGTCCGGCAAGGGGCCGCGGGCCCAGCGGGTCCGACCGTCCTGATCGACCACCGGCCCGGTGAACGGGTGCTGGCGCCCGGTCGCCATCGCGCGCTCGGTGTCCCGCACCTGCTTTTGCACCCCTGCCGGGACGCGATCGGACATCGGCGCCATGCGGATGACGCCCTCGCGCACCCCGCCCAGAAAGGGCTGGACCCGCCACTTGCCCTCGATCACCGACTGTGCCACCTGCGTGTAGTGCGCGCCCCAGTCATGGGTGACGCTGGTGAGTTGCGCCGTGGGCGCCACATGGCGCATGTCGCTCTGGTAACCCAGCAGCATCACGCCCCGGGCCGCATGCTCTTCGGCCAGCGCGGGGATGGCGGTGGAGCCGCTGTGGTGAGTGAGGGTGTCCACGCCTTCGTTGAGCAGGCTCTGGGCGGCCTCGCGCTCCTTGGCCGGATCAAACCAGGTGTTCAGCCACACCACCTTGACCACCGCCTTGGGATTGGCCGCCCGCATACCCAGGGTGAAGGCATTGATGCCCTGGATCACTTCCGGGATCGGGAAACCCGCCACGTATCCGGCGGAGCCCGTCTTGCTCATGTGGCCGGCCACCAGTCCCGCCAGATAGCGCCCTTCGTAGAAGCGGGCGTTGTAGACGTTGACGTTGGCGGCGGTCTTGTAGCCCCCCATGTGCTCGAAGGCGGTCTGGGGGAACTCCGGGGCCACGCGAAGCGCCGGCTCCAGGTAGCCGAAGCTGGTCGCGAAGATCAGGCGATGGCCTTGCGCCGCCAGGTCCCGCATCACGCGCTCGGCGTCCGGCCCTTCGGCCACGTTCTCGACAAAGGTGGTCTGTACCCGGGCACCCAGGTTCTTCTGCATCGCCAGGCGCCCCTGGTCATGCTGATGGGTCCAGCCGGCCTTGCCGATGGGGCTGACGTAGACAAAAGCCACCCGGAGCGGGCCCTGGGCAGGTGCGGCAACCGAAAGGCTCGCGAAGCAAAAGGCCGTCAATGCGGCCACGGCGGCGCGCATGAGGTTTTTGTACATGGTGTTCCTCTACATGGCCCCAGGGATGAAAAGCAGCCGCCCGCGGGGGCACGCGGGCGGCAAGAGGCCTCATTGTCGCAGAGGCCGATGCGGGCACCCGGCCGTCCGGCCCCGCCTGGCGGGCCTCATGCGCCGAACCAGCCCTCGACCTTCTCGCGCGTCGGGATCCCCCCCGCATGCACCACCCGGCCATCGACCACCACGCCCGGCGTGCGCATCACGCCATAGCCGACGATGGCCTGCATGTCCTCGATCTTTTGCAGGGTGATGGCCACCCCCTTGGCCTGCGCGACCTGTTCGATCAAGGCCTCCGTGGTCTTGCAATTGGCACAACCGCTGCCCAGCACCTGGATGTCCATGCTCTTTCTCCTTGGGAAGTGAAACGGAAACGCCACACGTCCATCCCCACCGGACCGCACGACGACGCGCCTGGGCTGGATGGAGACTTCACAGCACCGCGTTGAAAACGAAACCCACCAGCAGGATGCCGGCGGCCACGACACCCATGAAGGTCACGATCAGCCGCACCTTCAGCACCTTGCGCAAGATGATGGCCTCAGGCAGCGAAAGCGCGATGACGCTCATCATGAAGGCCAGCACCGTGCCCAGCGCAGCGCCCTTGGCCAGCAGCGCCTGCACGATGGGAATCACGCCCGCGGCGTTGGTGTACATCGGCACCCCGATCAGCACAGCCAGTGGCACCGACCACCACGCCTCCTTGCCCATGATGCGGGCCATGAAGTCCTGCGGCACCCACCCGTGAATACCCGCCCCGATGGCGATGCCCACCAGGATGTAGGGCCAGACCTTGCCGACGATCTCGCGCACGCTGGCCAAGCCCACCTCGATGCGATCGGCCAAGGACAACCCGTCCGCCGCCGCCTCGGCGCTCGTGCGAGGCATGTCGCGCACCCAATCTTCGAGGTGGGCCTCCATCTTCAACCGTCCGATCGTCCAGCCCGCCACGATGGCCACGCTCAGGCCCAGGCCCAGATAGAGCAGTGCGATCTTCCAGCCGAACAGGCCCCACAGCAGGGTCAGCGCCACCTCGTTGACCATTGGCGCCGAGATCAGGAACGAGAAGGTCACCCCCAGCGACACCCCCGCCTGCACGAAGCCGATGAACAGCGGTACGGCCGAGCAGGAACAGAACGGCGTCACGATGCCCAGTGTGGCCGCCATCACATTGGCCAGGCCTTCGCGGCGACCGGCCAGCAAGGCCCGCGTGCGCTCGGGGGTGAAGTACGAATTCACCATGCCCATCGCGAACACCACCCCGGTCAGCAGCAGCAGGACCTTGGGGGTGTCATAGAAAAAGAACTGCAGCGCCCCCCCCAGGTGGTGGGTCCGGTCGACCGGCAGGGCCGACACCAGCGCCTCGGACAAGGGGATCAGCGCCTGGTACAGCCCCCACCCGATCACGGCGGCGGTCAGCAGGAATCCGCGCGGGTGGCGGCGGGCAACGACAGAAATCAGTGCGGTCATGTGCGGGTCTCCTTCTGGAAGACGAAGAACCCCGCCAAAGGATGCAGGTCAGTGCCGGCGCTCCGCGTTCCAGGCCGGCAACTGCCAGTTGCGCCACAGACCGATCGCACGCAACAGCACGGTCACCAGCGCCCCGGCCGCCAGCGCCACGCTGTCCCCGCCATCGACGCGCTGCACACCCACGACCACCCAGCCACCGGCAAAGGCGCACAGCGCGTAGGGGCGGTGATCATTGAAGGCGGCCGGGATCTGGTTGCACACGATGTCACGCAGCACCCCGCCGAACACCGAGGTGATCACGCCCATCAACACCGCCACCAGCGGCGGCATCCCGGCGGTCAGGGCGATCTGGGTTCCACTGGCGGTGAACAGGCCCAGCCCCAGCGCGTCCGGCCACAGCATCGCCCGCTCCGTGGGCCGGAAGTGACGGCTGCGCATGGTCAGCATCGCCACGGCACACAGCGCGAACACCACCCAGAGGTACCAGGCGTGTTCCACCCAGAAGAAGGGCCGGCGGTCCAACAGCACGTCGCGCAGCGTGCCGCCCCCAAAAGCGGTCAGGCAGGCCACCACCACCACCCCGACGGCATCGAGCCGCTTGCGGGCCCCTTCGATCGCACCAGAAAGTGCAAAGGCGGCGATGGCCGCGATTTCAATGCCCAGTTGCGCATGGGTCAGGGTCTGACCCAGTGTCTGGCCCAGGCGGCGGCCCAGCGCCCAAGGCACCAGAGGAGCGATCGAGACATCCATGGTGTCAGCCTACACCGTGGAGCGGCTCGGTTCGAGGCACGTGCCCGCCCACCCGGCCATCGTCGTCGAAACACACCTGACAGACGTGGGTGAGGCGACTGCGCAAGCGCTGCCGGGCCCGCAGACGCCGCGACTTGGCCGCCGGCAAGGTCAGGCCCCGCTCTGAGGCATAGGCGGCCAGGGTCTGGCCTCCCAAATCACAGCGGCGCAGCACGTCGGCATCCTCTTCGCTCAGTTCTGGCAGACACCGCCAGAGACAGTCGGCCAAGGCATCCACGGGCGCCTGCTGGATGGATTCGGGCGCGCTGAGGTCGTCCGGCAGGGGTTCGGTGGGGTGCGCCGTGCGCACGCGATCCACCAAGGCATTGCGGGCCACCTGGAACAGCCAGGCGCGTGGCTGTTCCAGCCGACAGAACGCCGCCCCGGAGCGCAAGGCCTTGAAAAACACGTCATGCAGCACGTCGGCGGCCGCCTCCACGTCCCCCAGGCGGTGCGTGAGATAACCCAGCAGTTCACCTTCGTGCAATTGCCAGGCGCGGGTCACACACCCCCATTCCGGAGACGAGTCCGAGGGCTCAGCCCGGCTGTCCATCGCTCGCCACCCGCTGCCCGCGCGCGTCCACCACCGCCTGGCCGTCCTCCTTGCAGAACGCCCCCTGCTGAACATCCGGCAGGATCTCCAGCACACGCTCCGACGGCCGGCACAGCCGCGTCCCCTGCGGCGTCACGACGATCGGCCGGTTGATTAGGAGGGGATGCTGCACCATGAAATCGATCAACTCGTTGTCCGTCCATTTCGGATCGGCCAGACCGAGTTCCTCGAACGGGGAACCTTTTTCGCGCAGCACCTCGCGCACCGGCAGGCCGGTGGCGGCGATCAGGGCGCACAGCGTGGCGCGGTCCGGCGGCGTCTTCAGGTACTCGATGACGGTGGGTTCGACCCCACTGTTGCGGATCAGGCCCAGCACGTTGCGCGAGGTGCCACAGGCGGGGTTGTGATAGATCGTGATGTTGGACATGGGGAGAAATCCTTGCATTCTGGGAACGGATCAGAGCGGCAAGGCCCTCATCCGTGCTCGTACCAGCCCTTGCTGGCATTGACCCAGCGCACCACCAGCAGCATCACGGGCACCTCAATCAGCACCCCGACCACCGTGGCCAGCGCCGCGCCGGACTCGAAACCGAACAGACTGATGGCGGCGGCCACCGCCAGTTCGAAGAAATTGCTCGCGCCGATCAGCGCCGACGGACACGCCACATTGTGCGACTCGCCCAACCGGCGGTTGAGCCAATAGGCCAGCCCGGAATTGAAGAACACCTGGATCAGGATCGGCACCGCCAGCATCACGATCACCAGCGGCTGTGCCAGGATCGCGCGCCCCTGGAAGGCGAACAGCAGCACCAGCGTGGCCAGCAGTGCCGTGATGGACCAGGGCCCGATCCTGGCCAGCGCCGCGTCGAAGGCAGCCTGTCCACGCGACATCAGCCCCTTGCGCCACACCTGTGCGATCACCACGGGCATCACGATGTACAGCACCACCGAGGTGATCAGCGTGTCCCACGGCACCGTGATCGCGGACAAGCCCAGCAGCAGCGCCACCAGCGGCGCGAAGGCAAACACCATGATCGCGTCGTTGAGCGCCACCTGGCTGAGCGTGAACAGCGGATGCCCCCCGTGAGTCGGCTCCAGACGAACACCATCGCCGTGCACGGCGCGGCGGCCAGCAGGATCAGGCCGGCCACGTAGCTGTCGATCTGCTCGGCCGGCAACCAGGGCGCAAACACATGGCGAATGAACACCCAAGCCAGCAGCGCCATCGAAAACGGCTTGACCGCCCAGTTCACGAACAGCGTCACGCCAATGCCGCGCCAGTGCCGGCGCACCTCGGCCATGGCGCCGAAGTCCACCTTCAGCAGCAAGATCCAGCAGCGCGCACCGGCAGGCCGATGGGCTTGCCGTGTGACGTCTGCCGCGTCTCCGTGGCGGGTGAGCAGCAGCCGGACCGGGCTGCTTCGGATGCCGACTCGGTGGGGGTGCAGCACACCGCAGCCCCGGCCTCGGGCGACTCCTCCCGAAACACGGCGATCTGGCCCAGGGTCTGGAAGTGCTCCCAGGCCACGCCCTGCGGATCCACCACCCAGTGCTTGTCGCTGCGGGCATAACAGCACGTGGTGGCGCCCTCATCGATCAGGGACAGGTCGGCGGCCTGGACCTGGGTCTTCAGCGCCACCAGATCGGCCTCCTGGTCAACCTGGATGCCCAGGTGGTCCAGCCCCACGTGGCCTTGACCCCGGGTCGAGATCGCGAAGTTGACGGCCGGATCGTCCAGCATCCACTTGGCATAGTCCGACTCGACACGGACCGGCGGCGCGGCAAACAGCTTGGAATAGAAGTCGACGCTCCGGGTCAGATCGTCAACGTGCAGGTGGACATGGAAACGCTTCATGGCGGCACTCCAGGGGGAACAAGATCCGTCGAATCAACAACCGCAACCGGCAGCAGACGGTGCGATACAAACCTCAGGCGTCCCTTGGCAGCAATGCGCCGTCAAGTAGGCCAGCACGTCGTTCATGCGGGAAAAATCGGCGCGGTAGATCAGATGGCGGCCGTCACGCTCAGCGTCCACCAAGCCGGCATGCACCAGCTCCTTGAGGTGGAACGACAGGGTGCTGGCGGCGGCATCCAGCTGCTGCGCCAGCACGCCAGGCGTGAGCCCCTGCGGCCCCGCCCCAACCAGCGCCCGGAACACCCGCAACCGCATCGGTTGGGCCAAAGCGGCCAAGCTCGTCACCACATCTTTTTCTTCCATATTTCCATCATAGTTGAATTATGAAATCAATACCATGCCAAGATTGGATCTCAAGCCTCCGGCGTCACCACCCGATATGTCGGGAAGGCACGATTGCCCGTCATGCAGTCGGCATCCATTGCTTGAAAGCCCATCCATGTACTCCGTGACCGTCGATCTGCCCTGCTCTTCCGCCGAAGCCATCGAACTGATCAACGACGCCCTGTCGGCCTCCGGCATGCGGGTGGCCGGAGACGTGAACGTGCAGAGCTTCATGCGCCATCGCCAGAGCTCCCGCGAATGGGCGCCTGGCCAGACGCTGACCCTGCACTCGCCGGCCTTGATGCAGACCATCCACCACCACGACCCCGACGTGGCAGCGCTGCTGCCCTGCCGGGGCTTGGTTCGAGAACTCGACAATGGCCTGAGCCGGGTGATGCTGTGCGAACCGATGGGCCTCGTCACGGCGACGCGAGAACCCGAAGTGATCGACGCCCTGGCCGCCGCCAGCGCCGCCCTGCAGCAAGCCGTGGACGACCTGAAGCTGGCGGCGGCGGGCGCATTGGCGGGCCGCTGAACCCGGCACCTTGCGGGCACACCGCCTGTGACGGGATGTCCATAGCGCGTCCGGGGGCGAAGCCCAAGCGAGACAAAGGCACTTCATATACCATATGGGGTATACAGGAGTTCATGCCATGTCCCGCGCCCTGCCCCCATCGATTCCGCCCCGTTTCGCCTTCAGAACCACTGGCCGTCTGGCTCTGACCCTGACAGGGCTGGCCCTGAGTGCCGCCACGGCCTGGGCGATCGACGTTCCCACGGTCGTGGTTCAGGCATCGGGCTCGGTGCGGACCGTCGAAATCGACGGCGCCCTGCAGGCCATGCGCCAGGCCACGGTGGCGGCGCAAGCCAGCGGCAGCATCCTGGAAATGAAAGTCAAGGCGGGGGATCGCGTCCAGGCGGGTCAGACCCTGGCGCGCATCGACGGTCGCACGGCCGCCGCTGGGGTGGCCGAAGGCGACGCCGCCGTGGCGCAGGCCCAGGCCCGCCTCAACCAGGCGCAGATCAACCTCAAACGCAACCAGGACCTGCGCAAGGCGGAGTTCATCAGCCCGTCCGTGCTGGATCAGGCCGTCAACGAACTCAAGGCCGCCCAGGCAGCGGTGGCACAGGCGCAGGCCGCACGCAAGCAGGCCGCCCTGGCCCAGGGCTTCACCAGCGTGACGGCGCCCTTCGACGCCGTCGTGCTCAACACCCAAGCGGAAAGCGGGGACCTGGCCGCTCCGGGTCGGGCCATCGTGACCGTCTATGCGCCCGGTGCCTTGCGTGCCGTGGTGCAAGTGCCCGCATCCCAAGCGGCCGTGGCCAAATCCGCCACCGCCGTGGAAGTGCAGTTGCCCGACCAACGCTGGGTCACCCCCGCCAAACGCATCGACCTGCCGACGGCCGATCCGGTGTCCCAGACCGTCGAGTGGCGCCTCGACCTGAATGCCGCCGACAGCGCCGCCTGGATGCCGGGCCAGAACGTGCGCGTGCGCTTTGCAGGCAGCCAGCCCCCCGCGTCCAACCCCAGTGCCGGAGGAACCGCCGCACTGGTGCCCGCTCAAGCGGTCGTGCGCCGAGGCGAGCTGACAGCGGTCTACGTGGCCCGCGACGATCATTTCGCCCTGAGAGCGGTGCGCACCGGTGCGCGCCAAGGTGATCGCATCGAAGTACTGACCGGCCTCCAGGGCGGCGAACGCGTCGCGGTGGATGGCGTGAAGGCCGGCCTGGATCAGGCCCGCCCCACCCGCTGAGCACCACGCGTCCACACCCGCTCTCGACCCCGACGCCATCGGCCGGACCGCCTTCATCGCCCCAGGGCCTGAACCGCACCCCACCAGCCGTCCGTGACCGCCCCAGAGATCCCGACCGAGACCGCCCCATGAGCGACGCCCCGAACTCTTCCTCGACCTCCGCGCCGAAGCTGGGCCTGTCCGGCCGCATGGCCGCGCTGTTCCAGGACAACGCCATCACGCCGCTGCTGGCCATCGTGGCGCTGCTGCTGGGCCTGTTCGCCGTGCTCGTCACGCCGCGTGAGGAAGAGCCGCAGATCAACGTCACCATGGCCAACGTGCTGATCCCTTTCCCCGGGGCCAGCGCGGCGGACGTGCAGAACATGGTCGCGCGTCCGGCCGAGCAGGTGCTCAGCCAGATCGCCGACATCGAGCACACCTACTCGGTGGCCCGTCCCGGTGTGGCCGTGCTGACGGTGCAGTACAAGGTCGGCGTGCCGCGCACCGAGGCGCTGGTGCGCCTGTACGACGTGCTCAACGCGAACCAGGACTGGCTGCCGCAGGGGCTGGGCACGCTGACGCCCATCGTCAAGCCCAAGGGCATCGACGACGTGCCGGTGCTGGGCGTGACGCTGTGGAGCAAGGACGGCACGCCGGGCGTGGACCTGGAGCGTGTGGCGCATTCGGTCGAGACCGAACTCAAGCGCGTGCCCGGCAGCCGTGAGGTGGAAACCATCGGCGGCCCCGGCCAGGCCGTGCAGGTGCTGCTGGAGCCCACCCGGCTGCGCGAGCGTGGCGTGGACGTGCTGTCGCTCAAGCAGACGCTGGCCGCCGCCAACCTCGCCATGCCCGCAGGCAGCGTGGTCAGCCGCGACAGCAGCGCACCGCAGATGGTCACCGTCGAGACGGGTGAATTCCTGCGCTCGGCCGACGACGTGGGCGATCTGGTGGTCGGCACCCACGCCGGCAAGCCGGTGTACCTGCGCGAAGTGGCCCGCATCGAGGCCGGCGCTGCGCAACCGACGCGTTACGTGTGGTTCACCCCCGGCTCGGCCCCCACCGACGGAACGACCGAAGGTGCCGCCGCGAAGGCCTCCGAAACCGGTGCCCATGGCCCAAGCTCCGTGGCCGCCCGCCCGGGCACGGTCTACCCGGCCGTCACGCTGACCGTCACCAAGAAACCCGGCCAGAACGCCGTGGACGTGGCCCGTGCCGCCCGCGCACGCCTGGACGAGTTGCGCAACACGGTCATCCCCGAAGGCGTGGAGATGACCATCACCCGCGACTACGGCGAAACCGCCGCCGAAAAGGCCAACAAGCTGATCCAGAAGCTGGCGTTTGCCACCGGCTCGGTGATCCTGCTGGTGGGCCTGGCGCTGGGCAAGCGCGAAGCCGTCATCGTCGGTGCCGCGGTGATCCTCACCCTGACGGCCACGCTGTTCGCGTCCTGGGCCTGGGGCTTCACGCTCAACCGGGTGTCGCTGTTCGCGCTGATCTTCTCCATCGGCATCCTGGTGGACGACGCCATCG
>CAYYCN010000060.1:0-18286 GCA_964470355.1 uncultured Sphaerotilus sp. | reverse complement strand
TCATGGCCGAGTACCCCGAGAAGTTCGACGCCCGCGAGTGGCTCAAGCCGGCCCGTGAAGCCGCGATGCTGATCTGCAAGCAGCGCTACCTGGAGTTCGGCTGCGAAGGCCAGGGCGCCAAGATCAAGCCGATCTCCATGGTTGACATGGCTGCGGCTTATGCCAAGGGTGAATTGGCGCAGAAGGTGGTCTGATCTCGACCTGGGGGCGGCCTCGCCCCTGCTTTCCGGAGGAGTTACTCCAGCCGGAATTCCAGCGGCCCGCTTTGCGGGCCGTTGTCGTTTTCAAGGGGGCGACCGGCCGGTTGTCAGGGGCGCGTCCTACAATTGCGCCCCCAACGCTTACGCTGTCAGAACCGTGTCCCACTCCACGCCCGCCCTCCTCGATTCCAGCCTCCACAGCCTGCCTCTGCTCGCGCGCGGCAAGGTGCGCGACAACTACGCGGTGGGCGAGGACCGTCTCCTCATGATCGCCAGCGACCGTCTGTCCGCCTTCGACGTGATCATGGGTGAGCCGATCCCGGGCAAGGGGGCCCTGCTGACGAAGGTAGCGCTGTTCTGGTTCGACAAGCTGGGCCACATCATCCCCAATCACCTGACGGGTGAAGATCCGGTGAGCGTGGTCGCTGCCGACGAGGTGGAGCAGGTGCGCGGCCGTTCGATGCTGGTCAAGCGCCTCAAGCCGGTGCCAGTCGAGGCTGTGGTGCGTGGCTACCTGGCCGGCAGCGGCTGGAAGGAATATCAGGAGAGCCAGTCGGTGTGCGGCGTCGCCCTGCCGTCGGGCCTGCGCAACGCGTCCAAGCTGCCTCAGCCCATCTTCACGCCGGCCACCAAGGCCGACATGGGCGAACACGACGAGAACATCAGCTTCGACCAGATGGCCGAGAAGATCGGTGCGCCGCTGGCGGCCAAGATCCGCGACGTCTCGATCCGCCTGTACCAGACGGCTGCGAACTTCGCGCTGACCAAAGGCATCATCATCGCCGACACCAAGTTCGAGTTTGGTCTCGACGAAGACGGCGTGTTGACTCTGATGGACGAGGTGCTGACGCCTGATTCGTCGCGCTACTGGCCCGTCGAGAGCTATCAGGCCGCGTTCGAAGCCGGTCAGAACCCGCCCAGCTTCGACAAGCAGTTCGTGCGTGACTGGCTGGAATCGGCCAAGGTGGATGGCCAGCCCTGGGGCAAGACGGCTCCGGCACCCGCGCTGCCGGCCGACGTCATCGAAGCCACGGCTGCCAAGTACAGCGAAGCGCTGACCCGACTGACGGCGGACTGAGGCCGAAGCGTTCTGCCGGGAGCGGACCTGCGGGGGCCGCTCAATGGGTGTGAAACACCGCGTCGAGCGTGCTGGCATCGAGCAGATTGTCGGCCCACTGCTCCAGCTCGGCCGGACTGGCCAGGTTCAGCCGCTCCATGACGGCTCCGTCCAGCGGCCCGAAGCGACGGGCCAATTGTCTTGACACGACGGTGGACTCCCCGCGCTGCATCCCTTGCTGCAGGCCTTGCTGGCGACCTTCATCCTTCATGCGTTCGGTCCAAGTGGCCATGGTGTCGTGCTCCTGCGGGTAGCGTTCGCGGTAGGCAATGCGGTCATTTTCATCGAGCTGGAGGTGGGCGTCGACGAAGTCCATGTACTTGAGGCGCTTGTCCTCGTTGGGCTCCAGCGCCAGTCCGCCGATGGCGTGTGCGTAGATGTCGATTTTCCGGTCTGGCGCCCAGCGCATCAGGGGCAGTGTGATGCGGGCCACGATGTTGCGGCTGTCTAGATGCTGCTCGGCCGGCAGGTAGGCGAGCGTGCAGGCGATGTAGTCGAAGTACAGGTGGGTGTGGCGTTCGCTGCCCAGTTCCAGTTCCCGGCGTGCGTGCGCGCCGGGGCGCAGGAAGATGACGATGGGCACAACGCGGTCGGTCTTGAACATCTCCGCCAGATCGAGGCAGTAGTGGCCCAGGCGGTGAATCGAGAACCGCGCGGCTGCACTTTTTTCTTCCAGCACAAACAGCAGCGCCTCGCGGCGGCCATCGGGCCATTCGACGAGCAGCGGCACGTCGAGTTCGAAGAAACGGTCACCCAGACGCGCCTTCAGCTGCTCCTGCCGGATCGGCGTGATGCGCACCGATTCGTCGAGATCCCCGGCCTCCTGCGGCGCAAAAAAGGCCAGCGCGGACCGAGGGTAGTCGAGGATGAGGTTCTTGAAGTTCTGGTCGTGGTTGACCGGGCTGGACATGCGCGCATCTCCCGTTCGATGCGCTCAATTGTCAAAAGCCGCCTGGCCAGCGGCCATCGCTCTGAAGAGGGAATGGTTGGGTGCCCCCTATTCCTTGAACGATGGGGGGCACCTCTGATCTTGGAGATCAGAACAAGGCCATGCTCAGCCGGCGGCGATACGTGTCGATGACCGGGTCGCTGGGCGGGATCACGGCCTTGCCGGTCAGCTCCAGCGTGCTCTTGGCCTCGGTGGCGGCGGCCTTGGGCGCCGGCTTGGTCAGAAGCTCCAGGATGGCGACGTAGACCTTGCGCGGGTTCTGGTCGCCCCAGGCTTTGTCGCGCATGATGATTTCCAGCAGCTCGTCCATGGCGGCCGTGGGCTGCTTCTGGGCGAACAGCACCAGTGCGCGTTCAAAGCGGGCGCCGAAGTCGCGCTTGTCGGCAGCGATGGTGGCGTCGAGGTCGGCCATCGGGCGCGCCTTGGCGGCCTTCTCGCAGGCCAGCAGGTGCCAGCCGATGGCGCCCAGGCGGGCGTCGAGCAGCGGCTGGCGCGCCACAGGGTCGAACACAGCACGGGCTTCGGCCAGGCGGTTGCCGTCGATCAGTAGCTTGATCAGGTCGAAGCGGGCGGTGTCGTTTTGCGGGGCCAGCTCCAGGGCTTCCTGCAGCTTGGCGATGGCGGTGGTTTCATCACCGGTTTCGGCCAGGGTCTCGGCTTCCTCGATCTCGGCTTCGGCCTCGACCTCTTCGGCGCTGGGCACGTGCTTGTCGAGGAACTCGCGGATCTGGGCTTCGGGCAGGGCGCCAACAAAACCGTCCACCGGCTGGCCGCCTGCGAACATCACGCAAAACGGAATGGAGCGCACGCCAAACATCTGGCTGAGCTGGCCGGCCAGGTCGGGCACTTCGTCGCTGTTGAGCTTGGCGAGCACGAAGCGGCCAGCGTAGGCGGTTTCGAGTTTTTCGAGGATGGGGCCGAGCTGTTTGCATGGGCCACACCACGGGGCCCAGATGTCGAGCAGCACGGGCTGCTGCAGCGAGGCCTGGATGAGTTCGGTCTGGAAGTTGTCTAGCGTGATGTCGATCATGGCCGCACCCTGGTGCAAGAAAGGCGGGCGCGCAAAGGGCCCGTCACGAGTCGGGGCGGGGCGTGTCCAGGTCCGGGCTCGCGCCTAAAATAGGCGGTTTTTCCTCCCGGAGTCAGCCGTGAACAGTGCCTCGCCTGTGATTGGGATCGTCATGGGTTCCAACAGCGATTGGGACACCATGAAGAACGCTGCGTCGATTCTCGCCGACTTCGGCGTGGCCTTTGAGGCTCAGGTCGTCTCGGCGCACCGCATGCCCGACGACATGTTCCGTTACGCGGAAGAAGCACGCGGGCGGGGTCTGCAGGCCATCATCGCCGGTGCGGGCGGCGCGGCCCACCTGCCGGGCATGCTGGCGGCCAAGACCTCGGTGCCGGTGCTGGGTGTGCCGGTGGCCAGCAAGCATCTGCAGGGCGTGGATTCGCTGCATTCGATCGTGCAGATGCCCAAGGGCATTCCGGTCGCGACGTTTGCCATCGGCGTGGCGGGCGCGGCCAACGCGGCGCTGTTCGCCGTGGCGCTGCTGGCCAACCACGACGAGCGCCTGCGTGAGGCCCTGGACGCTTTCCGAGCGCGCCAGACCGAAGTCGCCCGCGCGATGACGCTGGAGTGAATGTGATGACCGCTGTCCGCCGTGTCTACAAGCCGCTGCTGCCTGGGGCGCTTTCGCCCCTGGACCCCGATCGTGCCGTGACCCTGGGGGTGATGGGCGGCGGGCAGCTGGGCCGCATGTTCATCCATGCGGCCCAGCAGATGGGCTACCGCACCGTCACGCTCGATCCCGACGCCCAGGGCCCGGCCGCACAGGCGGCC
Source organism: uncultured Sphaerotilus sp. (assembly GCA_964470355.1). GTDB lineage: Bacteria > Pseudomonadota > Gammaproteobacteria > Burkholderiales > Burkholderiaceae_C > Sphaerotilus. The sequence goes on along the minus strand of CAYYCN010000060.1, from coordinate 14,180 downwards.
CACGAGGTGGTCGAGGCCGGTTACGACGATGCCAAGGGCCTGCAGACGCTGGCCGCCAAGGTGGACGCGGTCACCACCGAATTCGAGAACGTGCCGGCGGCTTCGCTGCGTGTGCTGGCCCAGTCGCACCGGGTGGCGCCTTCGGGCGACGCCGTGGCCGTGTGCCAGGACCGGGCGGTCGAGAAGGCCCACATCGTGCGCAGCGGGGCGCCGTGTGCCCCGCATCAGCTCATCGAGACCCTCGAACAGCTCGCTGCCGTGCCGGCCGACCTGTTGCCCGGTATCCTCAAGACCGCCCGCATGGGCTACGACGGCAAGGGCCAGGTCCGTGTAGCCGATGCCGCCGAACTGGCTTCCGCGTGGGCGTCGCTGGGCCGAGTGGCTTGCGTGCTGGAAAAGCGCCTGGCCCTGGCCAGCGAGCTCAGCGTGATCGTGGCGCGCGGTGTCGACGGCACCGTGGTGAACCTGCCGGTGCAGCACAACCTGCACCGCGACGGCATCCTGGCCGTCACGCAAGTGCCCGCCCCCGGCGTGACCGACGCCCAGGCCACGCAGGCCATCGAGGCCGCCACGCGCATCGCCGCGTCGCTGGACTATGTGGGCGTGCTGTGCGTCGAGTTCTTCGTGCTGGCCGACGGCTCGCTGGTGGCCAACGAGATGGCGCCGCGCCCGCACAACTCCGGCCACTACAGCATCGACGCCTGCGACGTCTCGCAGTTCGACCTGCAGGTGCGCTGCATGACCGGTCTGCCGCTGGTGCCGCCGCGCCTGCATTCGCCGACCGTGATGCTCAACCTGTTGGGCGACCTGTGGTGGAACGCCGAAGGCCGCGAGCGCGATCCCGACTGGGCGGCCGTGCTGGCGCTGCCGGGCACCCACCTGCACCTGTACGGCAAGGCCGAGGCGCGCCGGGGCCGAAAGATGGGGCACCTGACGATCACCGCCGCCACGCCCGAAGCCGCCCGCGACGTGGCCCTGCAGGCTGGCGCTGTGTTGGGGCTGGAGGCCTTCTGATGGCCCGTGTGCTCGATGCCCGCGACCACGCTGCGCTGCAGCAGGCCTTGCCGTGGGCGGTCCGGGCGCTGACCGAGGGCCGCTTGGTGGCCCTGCCGACGGAGACGGTCTATGGTCTGGGCGCGCGTGCCGATGACGCGGCTGCAGTGGCGCAGATCTTCTCCGCCAAGGGGCGGCCAGCGGACCACCCGCTGATCGTGCATGTCGCCGACGCGGCCAGCGCCGAGGTTTTTGCCGCCGACCTGCCCGAGTCCGCCCGGCGCCTGATGGCCGCCTTCTGGCCCGGCCCGCTCACCGTCATCGTGCCGCGCCGGCCGGAGATCGCCGAAGCGGCGGCGGGTGGCCAGGACAGCGTGGGCTTGCGCTGCCCGGCCCATCCGGTGGCGCTGGCGCTGCTGAAGGCCGCCGCGCAGGCGGGTGTGCCCGGCGTGGCTGCGCCCAGTGCGAACCGTTTTGGCCGGGTCAGCCCGACGCGTGCGTCGCATGTGGCCACCGAATTCGAGGACCTGCCGGACTTGCTCGTTCTGGACGGCGGAGATTGCGAGGTGGGCATCGAGTCCGCCATCGTGGACTGCACGCGGCCAGTGCCGGTGCTGCTGCGTCCGGGTGGGCTGACCGCCGCGCAGATCGAGGCCGTGTTGCAGGCGCCGCTGGGCCAGCGCGATGGCCACAGCCCACGCGCCTCGGGCACGCTGGAGGCCCATTACGCTCCACGCGCCAAGGTTCGCCTGATGGAGGCCGCCACCCTGAAATCTGCCGTCGCGGTGTGGGCCCCGGCCGCTTCCGACACCGCCCAGGCGGCGGCCAGCCCGGCGGAGCCGATCGTGGCGGTATATTCCCGGACGCTGGCGCCGGTGAAGGCGCGCGGACTGGTCTGGCGCAAGATGCCCGACGATGCCCGCGCCACGGCCCACGAGTTGTTTTCGGTGCTGCGCGAACTGGACGATGCCCAGGCGCAGCTGATCTGGGTCGAGAGCCCCCCCGAAGATCCCGCCTGGGATGGGGTTCGAGACCGCCTGCAGCGTGCCGCAGCCGCGGCGACGCACGGGGCCTGAGCCTTCGCAACCGGCCGGGTCCATGGAGTGTTGATGAGCGCGAATCCTGTATCCAAGTCCCGAGTCGGTCGGACCTCCCTGCGCTGGGCTGGTGCCTTGACGCTGGCCATGGCCGCCGTTCTGGCGGGGTGTGGCGGCTCCGAGCGGGTCGAGTCCTACGAGCCGACCCGCATCGTGAGCTTTGGTGACGAACTGAGCCTCATCAATTCCGATGGCAAGAAGTACAGCGTCAACGGGTTCAACACCACGAACACGACGACCCTGGACTGCACTGTCAACCCGATCTGGAACCAGATTCTGGCCAGCGATTTCGGACTGGCGTTCCCGCAGTGCCCGGGTTCGGTCACCAACGCCAACGGCAAGATGCTGGCGGCTGCGGGCGCGAAGGTGGCGGACGTCGAGGCACAGGTGCTGCAATTCCGCTCGGGTGATACCTTCGTGCCGGAGACGATGGTGACGGTGGCGGTGGGGCAGTACGACGTGCTGGAAGCCTTCCAGGCCGTGCAGGCCGGCACGCTGACGCTGGATGCTGCCAAGACGCAGCTGACGGCGCTGGGCAAGCGCCTGGCCACGGTGGTCAACGAAATCGCCAATGGGGGATCGGGATCGCGGGTCGTGTACTCCACGGTGCCGGATCTGGTGTTGTCGCCCTACGGTCGCGCGCTCAGCAGCGGGGACCAGGGCACATTGACCGCCCTCACGTCGCACTTCAACACCGAGTTCCGTTCGGGGGTGACCAACGACGGGCGCTACGTGGGGCTGGTCATGGCCGAGGCCCAGGTCAGCTACGTGACCAACTACCCTGGCAGCTTCAGCGTGACCGACGTGAGCACCGCCGGCTGCACCGCCGCTTTGCCGGACTGCACGACCGCCACGTTGCAAAGCGCGGCCTCGTCGAGCAGCACCTACTACCTGTGGGCCGACAACACCCGTCCGGGACCTGCCTTCCATACCCGCTTTGGTGCGGTGGCGGTTTCGCGGGCGCGCAACAACCCGTTCTGACGGGGCTCAGCGGCGGGCAAAAGCCAGCCGCATGCCCAGGATGGCCGTGGCCAGCATCAAGGTGAGGGCGTTGGCGATGATGATGGGCCATTCGCCCAGCATCACGCCATAGACCAGCCACAGCGCTACGCCCAGCGTGAAGACGCTGTACATGCTCAAAGAGATGCCGCTGACGTCGCGGGTGCGCAGCGTCAGCCAAGCCTGGGGCAGGAACGACAGGGTCGTCAGGGTGGCCGCCACGGTGCCGACGGTGTCGTTGAGGTTCGCGGGCATCCATGAAGGGTCGGTCAGGTTCATCGTCATTCCTGGGAAGGGTCGGGCGTGGGGGCGGTGAGCGGCTCGGCGGAGGGCTGGATCCAGCGCAGGATGGCGTTGAACACCGAGCGGGTGGCCGATGCAGGGGCTTCCGCATCGTTGAACAAGGCCACGAGCATGACGCGGCGGCCGTCCGGGGGGTGAACCACCCCCGCAATGCCCGACACGTTGGCGAGGGATCCGGTCTTGAGGTGGGCCCAGCCTGATGCGCCCACGAGTTTGCGGGCGGTGGCTTCGCGTCCGGCCACGGGCAGCGAGGCCATCAGTTCCGGCATCCAGGGCTGGCGCCACGACCAGCGCAGCACTTCGCCCAGACAGCGTGCGCTCAGCCGGGCCTCGCGTGACAGCCCCGAGCCGTTGTCGAGCACGTACTCCAGGGGGGGGCACCCCACGTCGCGTTCCAGCATTTCGCCCGCCACCTTGCGCGCCTGTTCCCATGTGGCCGGTTCGGTCGGGGACAGGGCCAGGAACACCTGGTCGGCCATGGTGTTGTGGCTGTACTTGTTCATGTCGTGCAGCACTTCCGACAGCGCCGGCGAGGCGAAGGATGCTTGCAGCAGGGGGTGGCGGGGCAGTTCCTGGGTCGCCGAACCCACAGGGCGGTCCCGAACCTCGCCTGACAGCCGGCCACCGGACGCGCGCCAGCGGGCGGCGATGGCCCGGCCGGCGGCGCCAGCGGGGTCGGCGTCGGCCATGGGCCAGTTTTTTTCGCCGCAACTCCTGGGATACACGCCTTCGATGTACACGGTGTCGCTTGGGTCGAGGCGAACTTTCAGGCCCGAGCGCCAGTCGCCGCACGCCCCTGTGGTCAGGGTCACGCGGTCATGGACCGAGCGCCCGAAATGGGCGGGTTCCATGAGAACCTGGGCCCTGCGGCCGTCCGGCAGGGGACGGAAACGCAGGATCAGGCTCTGGTGGTTGACGTTCAAGGCGTCGGGCTGGACGTTGTAGGTTTCCTGCGGACGCTGGTCGAAGTCGGCCGGCGAGCGTGGCGGCAGGGCGTAGGCGCTGCGGTCCAGCAGGATGTCGCCCTGGATGTCGCGCACACCCATGAGGCGCCACTGCTCCAGCAGTTGGTCCAGTCGCTCTGGGGTGAGCCGCGGGTCGCCGTGGCCCTTGAGGTGCAGGTCTCCCCGCAGCACACCGTCCACAGGCGCGCGCTCCAGTCGGATCTCGGTGGTCCATCGGTGGGTGGTGCCCAGCCGGTGCAGGGCCGCTGCCGACGTGACCACCTTCATCAGCGAGGCCGGCTGGACGGCTCGCGCGGCCTGCCAGGCCACGGTGGGCGGGCCGCCCTCCGCCGGGGCGATCCACAGGTGCAGCCGTGACGCGGAGAGGCCGGCCTGTCCCAGTGCCGTCTGGACGGCAACGGGCAGGGCATCGGTGGCAGGCGTGTCCAACATGCCGGGCATCATACGAAGGACACCGGGGCCGTCGCGGCAGGGGCAGCCGGTACACTGCGGCAAAGGTCCGCATTCTGTTTTTCTCCATGTCCCGACTGCTCGCTCTTGATGCTTCCACCGACACCATCCACTTGGCGCTGGTGTCGGGTGACGAGGTCCGCACAGCGGCAGTTCCGGGTGGCGCGCGTTCGTCGCAGGCCCTGTTGCCGGCCATTCAGGCGATGCTGTCGGATGCGGGCTGGGGCCTGTCGGACCTGGATGCGATCGGGTTTGGCCGAGGTCCGGGAGCGTTCACGGGCTTGCGCACGGCCTGTGCCGTGGCGCAGGGGCTGGCCCTGGGATGCGGAGTGCCTTTGCTGCCGTTGGACACCTTGGCGCTGGTGGCGGAGTCCGCTCACCGCCAAGGCGCGGGGGACTCGGTCTGGACCGCAGTGGATGCGCGCATGAACGAGATCTACGCCTCGCGCTGGAACCGTCGGGCTTCAGGTGGGTGGCAGGCGGTCGAGCCCGTGCGGCTGTGGTCGCCGCAGGATCTGGTGACCACCTTGTGCACGCCGTCCGAGGCCGACGTGCCGGTGGTTGGCAATGCCCTCAAGGTGTTTGCCGAACTCTCGCAGGGGGTGGTCGGGCGGTCCTGGCCGGAGGCCGTTCCGGACGGGGCCTCCCTGCATGCCTTGGTGCGTCAGGCATGGCGAGACGGGCCGCGCCTGGATCCCGCGCTGGCCCTGCCCCTCTATGTCCGTGACAAGGTCGCGCAGACCACGGCCGAACGCCTGGCCTTGAAGCAGGGGGCCGCCGCCGTTTCGCCCGGGATCCCGACGTGAACACCGACGCGTGCGCTTCCCCTCGGGTGACCCTGCGTGCCGCTCCTGAGGCGACGGCTGGGGTGTTTTTGCGCGCGATGGACGAAGCCGATGTCGAGGCCGTGGCCGCGCTTGAAGCGCGCAGTCATTTTTCGCCGTGGACGGCCGGACAGTTCAACGACGGCTTGCGGGCGGGTTACTTCTGTCCGTGCCTGTTCCGTCCGGATGGCACCCTGCTGGCTTACCTGGTGGGCATGGCGGGCTTTGAGGAGTGGCACCTGCTCAACGTCACGGTGGCGTCCGAGTGCAGGGGGCAAGGGCTGGCCCGGTTGTTGTTGGGCGAGTTGGACGCCCAGGCCCTTCGCACCCAGGCGGCCCAGCTCTGGTTGGAGGTGCGGCCAGGCAACACGCGGGCGTGGCGGTTGTATGAGCGGCTCGGGTGGGTGAAGGTGGGCGTTCGGCGTGCTTACTACGCCGCCGAGGCCGGTGGCCGTGAGGATGCCTGGGTGATGCGCAAGGACCTGCCGGCCGCATCCGACAGGCGGCAGGAGGAGGGCTCGCCATGAGCACATGGACCCCTGCCCAGCGCGCCATGCTGCGCGAAATGGGCATCACGCTGTGGGCAACGCCCGAGCCGACGCCTTCCGCCCCACCTTGCGCTCCGGTGGTAGAGGTTCTGGTGCCGAAAACCATGGCCTCTGCCACGGGGGGGGCGCCGGTGTCCGCTGCACCGCCGGTTCGTCCCGTGCACGAGCCCGCACCCGAGGAGGCGGCGACCCGGGCCCGAACCGTCCAGACGATTTCCATGCCGGTGGCCCCGGTGTCGGGGCCCGCGTCGGCGTTGGACTGGCCTGCGCTGGAAGCCGCCGTGCAGTCCTGTGAAGCGTGTGCGCTCAGCCGCAGTCGCCGCCACACCGTGTTTGGCGTGGGTCATCGCCAAGCCGACTGGATGCTGGTGGGCGAGGCCCCGGGGGAGCAGGAAGACCTGCAGGGTGAGCCCTTTGTCGGCAAGGCGGGACAGCTCCTGGATCAAATGCTGCGTGCGGTGGGCCTGACCCGCAGCGAGGCGACCTCGGACCGTCAGGTCTACATCGCCAACGTGCTCAAGTGCCGGCCTCCGGCCAACCGCAATCCGGACCCGCAGGAGGTGCTTCGCTGCCAGCCCTATCTGCAGCGGCAGATCGAACTGGTGCAACCCCGGTTGATCCTGGCGCTGGGGCGCTTTGCCGTGCAGTCCCTGCTGGGCAGCGCCGAGCCGATCGGACGACTGCGTGGACGGGTGCACCACCACCAGGGGGTCCCGGTGGTGGTGACCTATCACCCGGCCTATCTGCTGCGCAATCCGTTGGACAAGGCGCGAGCCTGGGAAGACCTGTGCCTGGCGGCGCAGGTGCACCGCGAGGGGGGGCGTCTGCCAGCCGGCTGAAGCAGATGCCGACGCATCGATCGGTTCAGTCGTTCGAGTGGCGATCCGGTCGGAGTGGGTCACGAAGCTGCCGTTCCCACCGCAGCAACCGCAACCCATTGCCCACCACCAGCAGGCTGGCGCCCATGTCGGCGAACACCGCCATCCACATCGAGGCATCGCCGAACACCGCCAGCACCAGGAACACGCCCTTGATGCCCAGCGCCAGCGTGATGTTCTGCCACAGCACCGCGTGGGTGGCCTTGGACAGGCGCACGGTCTCGGGGATGCGGCGCAGGTCGTCGTTCATCACCACCACGTCGGCGGCTTCCATGGCGGTGTCGGTGCCGGCGCCGCCCATGGCAATGCCCAGGTCGGCCTGGGCCAGGGCAGGTGCATCGTTGATGCCGTCGCCCGTCATGGCGGTGGCGCCGTGCTGTCGCTGCAGGGCCTTGATGGCGTCCAGCTTGTCCTGCGGCAGCAGGTTGCCGCGCGCTTCGGAAATGCCCGCCTCGTGCGCGATGGCGTTGGCCGTGGCCTGGTTGTCGCCGGTCAGCATCACCGGTACGATGCCCATGGCCTTGAGCTCGGCGACCGCCGCGCGGGAAGAAGCCTTGAGGGTGTCGGCCACCGCAAACAGCGCCAGCACACCGGCCGGTGAGGCCAGCAGGGTGACCGTGCAGCCGGCTTCCTCAAAGGCCTTCAGGCGCGCCTCCAGCGCGGGCGAGCACTGGCCGCGCTCTTCCATCAGGCGGTGGTTGCCCAGCACGTAGGTCACGCCGGCCACCTCGGCCTGCACGCCTCGGCCGGCCAGGGCGGTGAAGTTCTGCGCCTGCACCGCGTTGGGCTTGAGGCTGGCGGCGATGGCGCGCGAGACCGGGTGGTCGGAATGCGAGGCCAGCACGACGGCGATGTGTTCGAGGTGCGCCGCGTCCGCGCCCTCATCCACCGGCGTCCAGGTCACCAGCTTGGGCTTGCCTTCGGTGAGGGTGCCGGTCTTGTCCAGCGCCATGGCCTTGAGGTGGCGCGCGTTTTCCAGGTGGATGCCGCCTTTGACGAGGATGCCGCGCCGCGCCGCCGCGGCCAGGCCGCTGACGATGGTGACGGGCGTGGAGATCACCAGCGCGCAGGGGCAGGCGATCACCAGCAGCACCAGCGCCTTGTAGATGGCGAGCGTCCAGGTCCAGCCGAACACCCAGGGGCCGGCCAGGGCCACCCCCAGCGCGATGACGAACACCGCCGGCGTGTAGACGGCGGCGAAGCGGTCCACGAAACCCTGCGTGGGCGCGCGCGAGGCCTGCGCCTCTTCCACCGCGTGGATGATGCGGGCCAGGGTGGAGTTGGACGCCAGCGTGGTCACCTGCACCTCGACGCTGCCGGTGTCGTTGAGGGTGCCGGCGAACACCGGATCGCCCACGGTCTTGTCCACCGGAATGCTCTCGCCCGTGACCGGCGCCTGGTTGATGGCCGTGGCCCCGGCGGTGACGGTGCCGTCCATCGGCACGCGCTCGCCCGGGCGCACCCGCACGATGGCCCCCAGGGGCACCTGAGCCACGGACTGGTTCTGCCAGCTGCCGTCGGCCTGCCGGACGGTGGCCTCTTCGGGCGCCATGTCCAGCAGCCCCTTGATGGCGTTGCGCGCCCGGTCCACCGCGCGCGCCTCGATGGCTTCGGCGAGGGCGTACAGCGCCATCACCATGGCCGCTTCGGGCCACTGTCCGATGGCGAATGCGCCGGTCACGGCCACGGTCATCAGGGCGTTGATGTTGAGCCGGCCCTGGCGCAGCGCGGCCAGGCCCTTCTTGTAGACCGAGAAGCCGGACAGCCCGATGGCGACGGCTGCCACCGCCAGGCCCACGCTTTGGAAGGCCAGGGTGTCGGGCAGGAAAAAGCCGATGCCTTCAGATGCGGCCGCCAGCCCCAAGGCGGCGATCAGGCGGCCCATGCCTTCGCTGGGGGCGCCGTGGTCGTGCCCGTCGCCCTCGGCGTGGGCGCCTGGGGCCGCCAGGGGCACCGGGTCGAAACCGGACTGGCGGATGGCGGCCAGCGCCTGCTCCACCGCCGGGGCGTCGGCGTCGATGACCAGGGTGCGCTGGCCCAGCTGGAAGCTGAGGCCGCGGATGCCGGGAACCTTGTCCACCGCGCGGCGGATCTCGGATTCTTCAGCTGCGCAGTCCATGGCCGCGATGCGAAAGCGCATGCCGCGCGGCGCGGGTCCGCTCGGGGAACTCCGGGCAACCGAGGGGGTGTCGCAGGGGTTGCAGCCGTCCGCCGAGTGATGGTGTGGGGGGAGCTCATGGCCGTGCTTGCCGTGATCGTGGCAACAGGTCTGAAATGAGGGCGACGGTGGGAGCGTGGTTCGGGGATCCATGCCGCCATTGAAGACCCTGTAGCAACTCCAGAGTCAAGGGCCTACACTGGAAGCTGGATTCCGGAGATCCAGATGAAGATCGGCGAACTGTCCACCGCGTCGTCCACGCCCGTGGAGACGATCCGCTACTACGAGCGCCAGGGCCTACTGCCTGCGCCTGCGCGCACCGAGGGCAATTTCCGCCGGTACGAAGCGCCACACCTGGAGCGGCTGATGTTCGTGCGCCATTGCCGCAGCCTCGACATGTCGCTGGACGAGGTGCGCGCACTGCTGAGGTTTCGTGACGCCCCCGACGACCATTGCGGCGAGGTCAACGCCTTGCTCGACGAGCACATCGGCCATGTGTCCACCCGCATTCGGGAACTGCGGGCGCTGGAAAAACAGCTGAAGCAGTTGCGCCAGCGCTGTGGCGACGAGCGGCGCACGCCCGAGTGCGGCATCCTCACGGGGCTGGCTGAATCTGCGCACGAAGCGAGCCATGACGCGTCCCACGAGGCGCCAGTCACTGCAAACGGCGCTGGTCTGCGCGGGGCGCACTTGCGCTCGGTGCATGTCCATCACCCGGAGCCTGCCGGATGAGTCTGGATCTGCGTGCCGCTGCTCCAGCCCTGGGGGCGGCCTTGCTGTTTGGTGCCAGCACCCCGTTGGCCAAGCTGCTGACGGGTGATCTGTCGCCTCTGCTGTTGGCGGGCTTGCTCTATCTGGGCAGTGGCCTGGGGTTGGGCGTTTTGCTGCTGTGGCGCGGCCTGTGGGATCCGGACGCGATTCAGTCGCTGATGATTCCACGCGCTGAACGACCCTGGCTGCTGGGGGCCATCCTGTTCGGTGGTGTGCTGGGGCCCGCCCTGCTGATGTTGGGGCTGGCGCAGACGGCCGCAGCCACGGCGTCTTTGCTCCTCAACGTCGAGGGGGTGATGACCGCGGTGTTGGCCTGGGTCGTGTTCAAGGAGAGCGCTGACCGGCAGATCGTGCTGGGCATGCTCGCCATCGTGGCTGGCGGTGTGCTGATTTCCTGGGAGTCGGGGGCTCAGTCCTGGTCACCAGGGGCCTTGCTGATCCTGGCGGCCTGCCTGGCCTGGGCCATCGACAACAACCTCACCCGCAAGGTGTCCACCCATGACGCGATGCTGGTGGCCGGACTCAAGGGCCTGCTGGCCGGGGCTTGTAACACCGCCCTGGCCTGGGGCCAAGGGGCGGCTTGGCCGACGTTGCCCGTGCTGGGTGGGGCGATGGTGGTGGGCCTTGTGGGATATGGCCTGAGCCTCATGCTGTTTGTCCTGGCCCTGCGGACACTGGGCACCGCACGAACGGGGGCGTATTTTTCGGTGGCACCGCTGTTCGGTGTGCTCATCTCCCTGGGGCTGTGGCCTGAATGGCCTTCGCTGCGTTTCTGGGCGGCGGCGGCCTTGATGGCGTTGGGCGTGTGGCTGCACCTGCGTGAGCGGCACCATCATGCGCACACCCATGAGCCGTTGCAGCACGCGCACCGTCATCGGCACGACGAGCACCACCAACACACACACGACTTCGCCTGGGATGGCCAGGAGCCCCATGCGCATCCACACCGGCACGAGCCCCTGACGCATGCGCATGCGCACCATCCCGACATTCACCATCGGCACGGGCATGTGCACTGAGTGGCCCCTCGCCCCGAGCGGCCGCAGTGGGGTCTGGCGGAGACAACGGTTCTCTGAGCCTGGCACGGTCGTCCCCGCGAGCCCTTGCGGGTTTGGTCACCACAGGGGGACCGTTGCCACCTTTGTCATGGGTTGTGGATCATGAGTCGTGCGTTGGCGCCCGGCCGGATCCCACCGGACCGCTTACTTCTGCTCATCATGAAATCTTCCTGGCCGCTTCTGCTCCTGGCCTGGCTTGTGGCGTTGTTGTCGACGGCCGTGGCGCTGTTCCTCGGCGAGGTCATGGGCATGGCCCCTTGCATGCTGTGCTGGTATCAGCGCATCTGCATGTTTCCGCTGGCCCTGGTGCTGGCCCAGGCCGTTCTGACCGATGACCGGCGCGGCGCGGTGTATGCCTTGCCCCTGGCCGTGCTCGGATGGGGCTTTGCGCTCTACCACTCGCTCCTGGTGGTCGGTTGGGTGCCCAAGTCTTGGACGCCCTGTACCTCCGGTGTGTCGTGCACCGACCAGAAGCTCACGGTCCTGAACAACATCCAACTGCCCTGGCTGTCTTTGGCGGCTTTCACCGCCCTCGTGATCCTGTTGGGCCTCTCCCTCTTTCAGACTTCCCGGAGACCCTCTCGATGATCCGCAACTTCAAGACCCTCACTGTCGCGGCTGTTCTGGCCGTCGTCGGCTTGGGCTTTGCCGCCGGCACCTACTTTCAACGGCAGCAGGCCCAGGCCCGCCAGGACCTGATCCTGAACCAGGAAAACACCCGGCTGGTGCGGCCGCATTCGCCCACCTTCGGACCGGCCGATGCGCCTGTGATCCTCGTGGAGTTCTTCGACCCGGCCTGCGAGTCGTGCCGCGCGTTTTACCCCCACGTGAAGGCCTTGCTCCAGCAGCATCCGAAGGAGGTGAGGGTGGTGCTGCGCTATGCGGCCTTCCACCCAGGTTCCGATCAGGTGGTGCGCTTGCTGGAAGCCGCCCGTCGTCAGGGCAAGTACGCCCAGGTGCTCGAGAACGTGCTGGAAGACCAGCCCCAGTGGGCCGACCACGCCCAGCCGAACCTGCCGCGAGTCCTCGACTCGGCGCGTCGGGCCGGATTGGACATGGCGCAAGCCGAGAAGGACGCTGGCTCGCCGGAGGTCGATGCCGTGCTGCGACAGGACACTGCGGACGTGGAAGCCCTGGGCATCCAACGCACACCGACGTTTGTGGTCAACGGCCGTGGCCTGCTCAAGTTCGGGCCGGATCACTTGGCCGCATTGGTGGCCGAGGAAATCGGCAAGGCCCGGGCGACACACTGAGGGCTACGGGCTCGCGTGTGGTCGAGGAGGAAAACAAGCCATCATTCAAACGATCATTGGTATGATGAACCCATGAAGTCCCTCCTGTATGACCACGTCTCCCGCATGGGCAAGGCTCTGTCCAGCCCGAAACGGCTGGAGCTCATCGACCTGCTGGCTCAGGGCGAAAAACCGGTCGAGGTGCTGGCGCGGCAGGCAGACATCGACGTCAAGCTGGCCAGCGCCCACCTGAAGGCCTTGCGCGAAGCCCGTCTGGTCGTGGCCCGCCGGGAGGGCAAGTTCGTCCACTACCGCCTGAGTGGCCCCGACGTGGCCCGGTTGTGGGTGGACCTGCGCGAAGTGGCCACCGAGCACCTGGTCGAGTTGCGCGTGGCTCTGGCGCAGATGGCGGCCGAGCCGGACCTGCTCAGCCCGGAAAGCCGCACGTCTTTGCTGGAAAAGGCTCGCAACGGCGACATCGTTGTGATCGACGTCCGTCCCGGCACCGAATACGAGGCCGGGCACCTGCCCCACGCCCGCTCCATGCCGCTGGCCGATCTGGAGCTGCGCTTGGCCGACCTGCCGCCCGGTGCCGAGGTGGTGGCTTACTGCCGTGGGCCGTTTTGCATGATGTCGGACGAGGCGGTCCGGCTGCTGCGCCAGCGCGGCTTCAAGGCCCACAAGATCAGCGACGGCGTGAGCGAATGGCGGGCAGAGGGTTTGCCCGTCGAGCGCTGATGCCCGCCCCGGCTTTTGAACCCGACCTGGAGACCACCATGCAGACCCTGTTCATCCTGAACGATGCGCCTTACGGCACTGAGCGCAGCTACAACGGCCTGCGCCTGGCCCGGGCCTTGTCCAAGGAGCCGCAGCAGACCGTGCGCGTGTTCCTCATGGGCGACGCCGTGGCCTGCGCCAAGGGCGGGCAGAAGGTGCCGCAGGGCTACTACAACGCCGCCGACATGGTGCGCATGGTGGGCGGCGAGGTGGGGCTGTGCGGCACCTGCCTGGACGCGCGTGGCATCCAGGACGGTGAGGTGGTGTCGAATGCCCGGCGCAGCACGCTCAAGGAGTTGGCCGAATGGACCGCGTCGGCCGACCGGGTGCTGGTGTTCTGAGCCTCCGTTTCAGAGAACCCCATGAAAGGACGTGAAAGTGGCATGCCGCCAGAGGCCTACTGGTCGACCTTTTTCGACCCGGAGGGCGTGCTGGAGGTCTTGTGGCCCCACTCGGAGCGGGAGGGCCCGCTGGTCGAGTTCGGCAGCGGATTCGGGACTTTCACGCTGCCAGCGGCCCGGCGGACCCGCCATGAAGTCACGGCGCTGGACATCGAGCCTGATCTTGTGGCTCTGGTGCGCGAACGGGCTCTTGCCGAGGAGCTGATACATCTGCACGTCGAGCTGCGGGATTTTGTGGCGCACGGGACCGGACTGCCGTCCGGTTCCCAGGCCCACGCCATGATCTACAACCTGCTCCACATCGAGGCACCGCTGGAGCTGCTGCGCGAGGCCCACCGCGTCCTGCGTCCGGGCGGCACGCTGTCGGTGATGCACTGGCGCAGCGACATCGACACGCCGCGTGGACCGCCGCTGGAGATTCGCCCCCACCGTTCTCAATGCGCCCGGTGGATGGCCCAGGCTGGGTTTGTGTCGGTCACGCCTGTGGATGTGCAGGCCCAGGCGCCGTTTCATTTTGGGCTGCGCGCGCGCACGTTCGGCTGAAAGCCGGGTCTCGGGCGCGCCTGGGACTGGAGCACGCTCAGCGCGATGCGCCGATGTAGCGTCGCCGCCAGAAAACCGCGACCAGGCCAACCACGATCAGCACCATGGCGGCCAAGGCGATCACAAAACCTCGCGGGCCGTGGATCAGCGGCATTTCGTCGAAGTTCATGCCGAAGATGCCGG